>JBJXEJ010000174.1:0-124859 GCA_046154125.1 Rhizobacter sp.
GTGCTGTCGTTGGCCAGCGTGCCGGTGCCGTGGGCGTTGATGGCGTCGATGGCGCCGGCGTCGAGCGCGGCCGATTGCAGCGCGGCGCGCATCGCCGCGGCCTGCCCTTCGACGCTGGGCCGGGTGATGTGGCTGGCGTCGTTGGACAGGCCATGGCCGAGGATCTCGCCGTGGATGGTGGCGCCGCGCGCCAGCGCCCGTTCCCAGGGCTCGATCACGAGCATGGCCGCACCTTCGCCCAGCACCATGCCGCTGCGGTCTCCTGAGAACGGCCGGCACGACGCCGACGGGTCGTCGGCGTCGATGTGCGCCACCGTGTGCAGGGCTTCCCAGGCCTTCATCGAGCCACAGGACAGCGGCGCCTCGGTGCCGCCGGCCAGGGCCACGTCGAGCTGCCCGCTGGCCACACGCAGCCAGGCTTCGCCGATCGCCACCGCCGACGACGAGCAGGCGGTGGAGTAGGTCATGTTCGGGCCGCGCAGGCCGTGTTCGATGCCGATGAACGCGGCGGCCGCGTTCTGCATGCCCATCAGGATCGTGAGGGGCTTGATGCGGTCGGAGTTGTCGCCATAAAGCGTCTTGTAGCCGGCGTCCATCGTCAGCGTGCCGCCCATGCCGTTGCCGACGAAGACACCGGCACGCGCGGGGTCGGCGCCGGCCAGGGCCTGGCGCGAGTCGGCCACGGCCTGGTTCGCCGCGAACAGCGCGAACTGGCTGAAGCGGTCGAGCATGCGCGAGCGGATCGGATCGAGGTGTGCTGCGGCGTCGAACTGCGCCGTGGCGGCAACCGGCGCGAGCAGCCGCGTGGCGAAAGGCAGGTCGAGCCGGTGCACGCCGGAGCGGCCGGCCCGCGCGTTGGCGAACAGTTCGGCCACGCTGTTGCCGAGCGGACTGACGACGCCGATGCCGCTGACGGCCACGCGCCTCATGGTGCGGGTGGCGCGGCCAGCACGTCGGGCGTCAGCGCCGCCACGGCCTGGTAGTGCGTCAGGAAGACCTGGCCGCTCAGGTGGCGCAGGAAGTCGGTGGCCTGCAGCCGGTCCATCACCGGCCCCTTCACTTCGGACAGGTGCAGCGCGATGCCGGCTTCACGCAGCCGGCGCTCGATCGCCTCCAGGCTTTCCAGTGCGCTGGCGTCGATGTCGTTGATGGCCGAGCACTGCAGCACGACGTGCGCCAGCTGCGGGTGGGCCGCCACGGCATCGTTGACGCGGTCTTCCAGGCTGCGCGCATTGGCAAAGTAAAGGCTGCCGTCGACGCGCAGGCTCACCAGCCTGGGGCTGATCAGCACGTCGTGGCGCAGCACGTTGCGAAAATGCTCGGTGCCCGGAACCAGACCGACGCTCGCGATGTGCGGCCGGCTGGTGCGAAACAGGTACAGCGCCAGCGACACGCCAACGCCGACCACCAGGCCGATTTCAACCCCGAGCGTCAGCGTGGCGAGCAGCGTCGCCGCGACCGCCGCGAAATCCGGCTTCGAATAGGCCCAGACACGCTTCAGGATGCCGAGGTCGACCAGCGACAGCACCGCGACGATGATGGTCGCTGCCAGCGTGGCCTGTGGCAGGTGATACAGCGCCGGCGTCAGCAGCAGCGTGGCCAGCAGGATGCCGACGGCGGTGAACACCCCGGCCGCCGGGGTCTGCGCACCGGCGTCGAAATTGACCACCGAGCGTGCAAAACCACCGGTGACCGGGAATCCTCCGGTGAACGCGGCCGACAGGTTGCTGGCGCCGAGCGCCACCAGTTCCTGATCGGGTTCGATGCGCTGCCGGCGCTTGGCGGCCAGCGTCTGTCCGACCGACACCGACTCGACGAAGCCCACGATGCTGATGAGCAGCGCAGGCACTGCGAGCTCGCGCCACAGCGCGAGATCCCACGAAGGCAGCGTCAGCGGCGGCAGGCCTTGCGGGATGGCGCCGACGATCCTCATGCCCTGCCCCTGCCAGTCCAGACCCCAGGCCAGGCCGGTGGTGACCGCGATCACGGCGACCGGCCCGGCCCGAGCCACCAGGTCGGCCCCGCGGTCGGACAGACCCGCGCGCACCAGCAGCGGCTTGAGGCCCTTGCGCACCCAGAACAGGACGGCGGTCGCCAGGACGCCGACGATCAGCGTCAGCGCATGCGTGTTCGACAGCTGACGGCCCAGCGCCATCAGCAGGTCGACGAGGTTGTGGCCCTCGGCCTTCACACCCATCAGCGTCTTGAGCTGGCTGGCGGCAATCAACAGGCCGGAAGCCGAGATGAAGCCCGAGATCACCGGATGGCTCAGGAAGTTGGCCAGGAAGCCCAGCCGCAGCAGGCCCATCAGCAACAGCATCGCGCCCGACAGAAAGGCGAGCGTGATCGCCGCGCTCCAGTACCCGGGCGAGCCGGCCACGGCATGCTCGCCGATCGCCGCCGCCGTCATCAGCGACACCACCGCCACCGGACCGACCGCCAGCACGCGGCTGCTGCCGAAGATCGCGTACAGCAGCAGCGGCGCGACGCTGGCGTACAGGCCGACCACCGGCGGCAGCCCCGCAAGCTGCGCATACGCCAGGCTCTGCGGGATCAGCATGATCGTGACGATCAAGGCCGCCATCGCATCGCGGGTCAGCGTCTCGCGGTCGTAGCGCCGACCCCAGTCGAGCACCGGGAGGCCCGGCAGCCAGCGCCGGCCGGCCGGCGCCGGGAGCGTCGTCGCCACAGGCGTCATCAGCCCACCATCTCGGGCTGCGCCATCCATTCACGGCCCTTGAGCATGCCTTCCCAGTAGAGCGGCGGCAGGACACGCTCCTTCAGGTACCAGGCCAGCCGCGAAGGACGGGTGCCGTCGATCAGCCACGCGGGGAAACTCGGCGCCACCTTGCCGCCGTAGGTGAACTCGGCCAGCACGATCTTGCCGCGTTCCACCGTCAGAGGGCAGGAGCCGTAGCCGTCGTACTTCGCCTCACCCCGAGCCGCTCCGCGACTGGCGAGCAGGTTGTGCGCCACCACCGGCGCCTGCTTGCGCGCCGCGGCAGCGGTCTTGGCGTTGGGGGTGTTGCCCGCGTCGCCCAGACCGAAGATGTTGGCGTAGGTCTTGTGACGCAGCGTGGCCGGATCGACATCGACCCACCCCGCTGCATCGGACAGCGGGCTCACCCGGATGAAGTCGGGTGATTTCTGGGGCGGGACCACGTGGATCATGTCGAAGTATCGGGTGATGAAGTCCTTGGTGCCGTCGGCGTTCGCTCTGCCGAAGGTGGCCTTCCTGCCCGGGCCGTCGACGGCCAGCAACGTCTGGCCGAAGTTCAATCCGATGTGGTAGGCCTTCACGTACTCCATCAGCGCGGGCACGTAGTCGGCCACGCCGAACAGCACCGCGCCCGCATTGCAGAACTGGATGTCGATGTCATCCAGCACGCCCGCGCGGCGCCAGTGATCGGCCGACAGGTACATCGCCTTCTGGGGCGCACCGGCACACTTGATCGGCATCGGCGGCTGCGTGAACAGCGCCTTGGCATCGCGCTTGTCCCGGCCGAGCTTCTGCACCAGTTCCCATGTGTAGGGCGCGAGGTCGTAGCGGTAGTTGGAAGTGACCCCGTTGCGGCCGAGTGTCTCGGACAGGCCCTCGATGCCATGCCAGTCGAGCTTCAGTCCCGGACAGACCACCAGTTGCTCGTACTTGACGACGCGGCAGCCGTCGAGGATGACCACGTCGCGCTCGGGTTCGAACGCCGCCACCGCCGACTTGAGCCAGTGCACGCCGTGCGGCAGCACCGAGGCCATCGTCCGGGCCGTCGTGGCCGCGTCGAACACGCCGGCGCCCACCATCGTCCAGCCGGGCTGGTAGTAGTGGATGTCGGCCGGGTCGATGATCGCGATGTCGAGGTTCGGGCTGCGCGCCAGCAGGCTGGCGGCGACCGCAATGCCCGCCGCACCCCCACCGATGATCACCACGTCGTGGGTCGCGTCGGCCACTTCCACCGGGGTCTTGCCACCGTTGACGATGCGCCGCACCACGCCCTTCAGATCGAAGCCGGCCTTCGACGACAGCTCGATGATCTGCGGCAGCGGCATCTTGCCGGCCTGCGACAGCGCCCACATCGTGGTCGATCGCATGCCGGTGCGGCAAAAAGCCAGCACCGGCTTCGGCAGCGCAGCCATCAACGCGCCGAACTCGGCGCCCTGTTCATCTGTGACCTTGCCCGATTCGGCGGGCAGGTAACGCACCTCGATGCCTCTCTCGAGGGCAGCGCGCTCGAGCTCGTCGCAGGTGGGCTGATCGGCGCCCTCGCCATCAGGCCGGTTGCAGATCACCGACCGGAATCCGGCATCGGCGATGGCCTGCATGTCGGCGGCCGCGATCTGCGGTGCGACCGACAGCGCGCCCGTGAGTGGTCGAATGTCCATGCGCTTCGTCTCCTGAAAGGGCGGCCTCTCGAGGAGGCTCTGGGGTCGCTCTGCGGTCAGACCGCGTTCAACGGAATCTTGATGTAGCGGGTGCCGTTGGCCTCGGGCTCGGGCCACTGGCCGGCGCGCATGTTCACCTGCACCGAAGGCAGGATCAGCGTGGGCATGTCGAGCGCCGCATCGCGGGCGCTGCGCATCGCGACGAACTCCTCTTCGCTGATGCCGTTGCGCACATGGATGTTGTGCTCGCGTTCATCGCCGACCGTGCTGACGAACTGGACTTCGCGGCCGCCCGGCTGGTAGTCGTGGCACATGTAGAGACGCGTCGCTGCAGGCAGGCTCAGCACCTTGTTGATCGAGCGGAACAGCGTGCGGGCGTCACCACCCGGGAAGTCGCATCGGGCGGTGCCGTAGTCGGGCATGAACAGCGTATCGCCGACAAAGGCAGCCGTCTCAGAACCGTCGATGACGACATACGTCATGCAGGCCGGCGTGTGCCCCGGGGTGTGCATCGCACGCGCCTGCAGGCCCCCGATCGCGAAGGTCTCCCCGTCGGCGAACAGGTGGTCGAACTGGCGGCCGTCGCGCGCAAACTCGGCTCCGGCGTTGAACAGACGGCCGAAGACCTCCTGCACCTTCGTGATGTGCTCGCCAATGCCGAGACGACCGCCGAGTTCCTGTTTCAGGTACGGCGCTGCCGACAGATGGTCGGCATGGGCATGGGTCTCGAGAATCCACTGCACCTGGGCACCCAGCTCACGCACCCGGGCGATCAGGCGATCGGCGCTGGCAGTCGACGTGCGGCCGGCCTTCGGGTCGTAGTCGAGCACGCTGTCGATCAGCGCGCACTGCCGGGTGACCGCGTCGAGGGCGAGGTAGCTGACAGTCCAGGTGGCCGGGTCGAAGAAGCCTTCGACCTGAAGGCGGGTGTGTGGATTCATCTTGGTCTCCTGCCCCTGCGCGTCGAGCGCATGAAGCGTGGCTCAGCGGCGAGCGAGCGGGCAGGTGTTGATGCCGAGGATGCTGTAGAGCGGACACATGCCGATCGCACCTGTCAGCAGCGGCACAACGCCGATGTACCCCCACGGGCCAATGCGTTCGGTCGCGGCAAGGCCGATGAGTACCAAGCCGGCCAGCACGCGCAATGCGCGATCGATGGTGCCTTCGTTCTTCTTCATGGCGAGATCCTTTCAGGGTTGAACCAGCGGCTTTCGCGACGACCGTCGTCGCGCCTGCTTGCCGTGGTTCATTACAAGAGCCGTGCCATCCGGGACGCATGCGTCAATTCAATTCCAACGCATTGATTTGATTGATGTTTTCCTGGATTCGCCGGCATGGGACGTTGCCGACATGCTCCTTCCCTGCCAGATTCGAGCCCATTTGGCAGTCTGTCGCTGCCGCACTGGCAGAGATGGCAGTTCGGAGCAGAATGCCCTGACAGGAGCGCCCACCATGTCCGACACCGAATCACAAGACGCGAGCATCCTGCCTGCGGCACCCGGCAAGCAGCCTTCGGACCCCCAGGTGCAGGCGCTGATCTCTTTCCTGGAGCACGAGGCGCAGCCGATGATCGTGCTCGACCCTGACTACAACATCCTGGCCGCCAACACGGCCTACCGACGCCAGTTCGGCACGGTCGACAAGCCCTACCTCGGCCACAAGTGCTACCGCATCTCGCACCACTACGACGTGCCCTGCGATCAGGCCGGCGAACACTGCCCGATGAAAAAGGCCTTCGAGGCCAAGGGACCCGACCGCGTGCTGCACATCCACCACTCGCCGCGCGGACCCGAGCATGTGGACGTGGAATTGCGGCCGATCCTCGACGGCGCGCGGGAAGTGGTCGCCTATGTCGAACGTCTGTCGACGGTGCGCAGCGCGTCGGCACGGCCCAGCGCCGAGGGCCTGGTCGGCAGCTCGCCCGCCTTCAATTCCGCGCTGTCTGCGGTGCAGCGGGTCGCGCCGTCGATGCTGCCGGTGCTGCTGCTCGGCGAATCGGGCACCGGCAAGGAACTGTTCGCGCGTGCCGTGCACGAGGCCAGCGAACGCGCGCACGGCCCGTTCGTCGTCGTCGATTGTTCGGGCCTGACCGACACGCTGTTCGAGAGTGAGGTCTTCGGCTACGAGAAGGGCGCATTCACCGGCGCCCACGCACGCAAGAAAGGCCTGGTCGAGACCGCCGAGGGCGGCACGCTGTTCCTCGACGAGATGGGAGACGTGCCACTGAGCATGCAGGTCAAGCTGCTGCGACTGATCGAGTCGGGCACGTTCCGCCGAGTCGGCAGCATCGAGACACAGAAGGCCGATTTCCGGCTTGTCGCGGCCACGCACAAGCCGCTGCAGCAGATGGTGGCCGACGGACACTTCCGGCAAGACCTGTACTACCGCATCAGCGCGTTCCCGATCCACCTGCCGCCGTTGCGCGAGCGAGCGGACGACATCCCGATGCTGGTCGACTCGTTCCTGCAGCGAGGCGGTTCCAGCAAGCATCGCGTGTCGGTCGAGGCCCGCGCGATGGCGCGCCTGCAGGCGCACGACTGGCCCGGCAACATCCGCGAACTGCGCAACGTGCTGGAACGTGCACGCTTGTACGCCGACGACGGCATCGTGCGAGCCGAGCACCTGCCCGAAGGCCTGGGCCACGGCACCCCGCCCCCCCATGGCAAGGACACCGGCCCCGCGCCAGCGCGACTGCGGGCAGGCGCCGACAACGCCGAACTGCGCCAGCTTGCCACCGGCTTCACCGGCACCCGCCGCGAACTGGCCACCCGGCTGGGCATGAGCGAACGCACGCTGTATCGCCGCCTCAAGGCGCTGGGCCTGGCGTGAGTGCGCCGCGCGTGCCGCGCCTACTTCAAGCGGGTGCCATGGATGTCGAAGATGGTCACCGTGACCGGGAAGCCCTGGCTGACGCTTTGCGTGACGGTGCAGTAGTCCTCGAAGGTGGCCAGCACCCGGTCGAAATGCTCCAGCGTGTCCGCAGGAACGCCCAGGGTCAAGGTGGCGCTCATCGACAGCACACGCAACCGGTTTCCGGCACCACGTCCGACTTCGGCCTGCACTTCGCAGCTGATCGGGTCGGACTGCTGCTTGAACTTGCGCAACGCGAACAGCAGCGAAGCGCTGAGGCAGCTGCCGACCGCCGACGAGAGCAGCTGCACCGGTGACGGACCGACCCCTTGGCCCAGCGGGGCGGGCTCGTCGATGCGGACGAGCGGGCGCTGCCCACCAAAGTCGGCGTCGAATTGATAGTCGTGCACCTGGGTCAGGCGCACGGTCTGGGATGCGTTGCTCATGTCGATCTCCGTACTCGAGCCGGTGGGTGCCGAACAGGCGTCGGCGCCCGTCGTCGGGCTGACCGCGCCGGGGCCTGCGATGGGTCAGAGTCTGAGCCCATCGCAGCCGGTGCGGTCGGTGGGCGCGATCAGCTACCGCGCGGCCACTGCCAGGTGCGGTCAGACAGACTGCCAATCAGCGCCATGTTGGCAGTCTCGTCAGCCCTCGAATGGCAGATCGGCCCGGAGCAACTTCGGCAAGTTGTTGTCGATGAATAGTTTTCCTGAATCTCCGTCGATGGCACGGAACTTGGGTTGATCAGGGACATGACACCCGAAGAACGCCGCCTGTTGCGCCACCTGGTCACTGCCGTGGTCGTCAAGCTGGCGGTGCTGGTCGGGCTGTGGTGGGGATTCGTGCGCGATCAACGCGTGAACGCGGATACCGCACAGACCGCGGCGCACATCGGTGGCACAACCCCGGATCCCGGAGCAACCCCGTGATATCCGAACAACTCGTCGACCTGTCGCGGCTGCAGTTCGCAGCCACCGCGATGTACCACTTCCTGTTCGTGCCGCTCACGCTCGGCATGGTGTGGCTGCTCGTCATCATGGAAAGCGTCTACGTGATGACCGGCAAGGTCGTCTGGAAGGACATGACGCGCTTCTGGGGCAAGCTGTTCGGCATCAACTTCGCGCTCGGCGTGACCACCGGCATCACGCTCGAGTTCCAGTTCGGCACCAACTGGGCCTACTACTCGCACTACGTGGGCGACATCTTCGGCGCGCCGCTGGCCATCGAAGGGCTGATGGCCTTCTTCCTCGAATCGACCTTCATCGGCCTGTTCTTCTTCGGCTGGGATCGCCTCACGCGCACCCAGCACCTGATGGTGACGATGCTGATGGCGGTGGGCACCAACCTGAGCGCGCTGTGGATCCTGATCGCCAACGGCTGGATGCAGAACCCGGTGGGCGCCGAGTTCAGCTACCAGACGATGCGCATGGAGTTGGTCGATTTCTGGGCGATCGTGTTCAACCCGGACGCGCAGGCCAAGTTCGTCCACACGGTATCGGCCGGCTATGTCACGGGCGCGATGTTCGTGCTGTCGGTGTCAAGCTGGTACCTGCTCAAGGGGCGTGACATCGAGTTCGCCAAGCGCAGCTTCCGCGTGGCTTCGGCCTTCGGGCTGGCGTCGGTGCTGAGCGTGATCGTGCTTGGCGACGAGTCAGGCTACACGGTCGGGGAGGCGCAGCAGACCAAGATGGCCGCCATCGAGGCGATGTGGGAGACCGAACCCGCGCCGGCTCCGTTCACCGCACTCGCGTGGCCCGACGAGGCGCAGCAGAAGAACGACTGGGCAGTCCAGATCCCCTGGGTGATGGGCCTGATCGGCACCCGCTCGGTCACGAAGGCGATCCCCGGCATCCGCGAGATCAAGGCGAAGAACCGCGAACGCATCATCCGCGGCATCGTCGCGGTGAGCGCGCTCGAGGCCCTGCGCAAGCACCGTGACGACCCGGTGGCCAGGCAGGTCTTCGAGGCGCACAAGTCCGACCTGGGTTTCGGTCTTCTGCTCAAGAAGTACGTGGTCGACGTGCGCCAGGCCACCCCCGAGATCATCGACCGCGCGGTCAATGACACCGTGCCGCGCGTGATGCCGATGTTCTGGAGCTTCCGCATCATGGTCGGCCTGGGCGTGGCGATGCTGCTGCTGTTCGGCCTGTCGTTCTGGACCACGATCAGGAACGAGTGGACGCGCAGGCCGTGGCTGCTGAAGTGGGCGCTGTGGATGCTGCCGGCGCCCTGGATCGCCTGCGAGCTCGGCTGGGTGGTGGCCGAGTACGGTCGCCAGCCGTGGACGATCTACGGCGTGCTGCCCACGCACCTCAGCGTTTCCACGCTGAGCGTCGAGAGCCTGTACGGATCGCTGGCCGGATTCATCGGCTTCTACACCGTGCTGCTGGTGGTCGAGGTCTACCTGATGCAGAAGTTCGCGCGGCAGGGACCGGGCAGTCTCGGCACGGGACGCTACTCGCAGGAGCCTTTCCAACACGCGGCCCCGGCCATCGCCTGAAGGATCGAATCGTGATCGACTATGCAACCCTCAAGGTGATCTGGTGGCTGTTCGTCGGCGTGCTGCTGGTCGGCTTCGCCATCATGGACGGCCACGACATGGGCGTGGCCACGCTGCTGCCCTTCGTCGGCAAAGGCGACGAAGAGCGCCGCGTCGTCATCAACACTGTCGGCCCGCACTGGGACGGCAACCAGGTCTGGTTCATCACTGGTGGCGGCGCGATCTTCGCGGCCTGGCCGGTGGTCTATGCCACGGCCTTCAGCGGCTTCTACTGGGCCATGATGGCGGTGCTGTGGGCGCTGTTCTTCCGCCCGGTGGGATTCGACTACCGCAGCAAGATCCACAACGCCACTTGGCGCAGCACCTGGGACTGGGGGCTGTTCATCGGCGGTGCGGTGCCCCCGCTGATCTTCGGCGTGGCCTTCGGCAACCTGCTGCAGGGCGTGCCGTTCGGGTTCGACGATTTCATGGTCTCGACCTACACCGGCAGCTTCTGGCAACTGCTGAATCCGTTTGCACTGCTGGTCGGGGCGGTCAGCAGCGCCATGATCACCATGCACGGCGGCATGTACCTGGCGCACCGCACGGAAGGCGCGATCCAGCAGCGTGCGGCGCGCGGCGCCGTGAGCGCGGCGCTGGTGATGGTCGTGACCTTCATCGCGGCAGGCATCTGGCTGCGCGTGGGCGGCATCGAGGGCTACGTGATCACCTCGGTGATCGATCCCGGAGCCCTGCCCGACCCGCTGGGCAAGACCGTGGCGCGCAGCGCGGATGCATGGTGGGGCAACTACGGCCGGCAGCCGCTGCTGTGGTTGCTGCCGGCGCTGGGCATCGGCGGCGCGTTGCTGGCCGCCGGGCTGGTCACGGTGCGTCGCACGCTGGCTGCGTTCGCTGCGTCGGCCTTGTCCATCGTCGGCGTCATCGGCACGGCGGGCGGCGCGATGTTCCCGTTCGTGATGCCTTCTTCGACACAGCCCGATGCCAGCTTGACGGCCTGGGACGGCGTCTCGAGTCACATGACGCTGGGGCTGATGTTCTGGGCCACGGCGGTTTTCCTGCCGCTGATCGTTCTCTACACCGCCTGGGCCTACCGCGTGATGCGCGGCAAGGTCACGGTCGCGCACATCCGCGCCAACGAACACACCGCCTATTGAGGCCGAAGGACACCCGATGTCTGCACACACCCTGAATGCTCCGGCACCCCTGCTGCCACCGGACGCTGACAAACGCACCTGGCTGCTCGCCACCGCCGCCGCCGCCAGCGCGGGGGTTGTCGCCACGGCCATCCCGTTCATCGAGACACTGACCCCGAGCGAGCGGGCCAAGGCGCTCGGCGCCTCGGTCGAGGTCGACATCGCCGACCTGCGACCCGGCGACATGAAGACAGTCGAATGGCGGGGCAAGCCGGTCTGGGTGGTGCGCCGCACGCCCGAGATGCTGGCGGCACTGCAGGGCCACGACGCGCAACTCGTCGACCCGCAATCGCTGCGCGAGCAGCAGCCGTCCCAGGCGCAAAACGCAGCGCGGTCGATCAGGCCGGAGATCTTCGTTGCGGTGGGCATCTGCACCCACCTCGGATGCTCTCCCAACAGTGCACCGAAGGGCGGCAACAACCCCAGCCTGCCCAGCGACTGGCCGGGCGGCTTCTTCTGTCCGTGCCACGGCTCCACCTTCGACGGTGCAGGCCGTGTCTACAAGAACAAGCCGGCGCCGACGAACCTGGAGATTCCGGCGCATCGCTACGCGAGCGACACGCGCATCCTGATCGGCGACGACGCCGCGGCCTGAGGAGGCACGACATGTGGTACTTCACGTGGGTCCTGGGGGTCGGTTTTGCCGTGCTGCTGGCGGTGATGAACGCGATGTGGGGCGAGAACGAGGCGGCCCGACAGGCTGCGGACGAGGACGAGGCCGCGACATGAAGCCGACCGTCGCCAACGCCCCGCCGGTCGCTCCCGCTGCCGCAACCGCGCCGCCGCGCATGCACCTGCCGAGCCTTTTCGCAGCGCTGGTCATCATGCTGGCGGGCACGCTGTATCCGCCGCTGATGACCGACGCGTCCGGACATGCCGACCACGGCCTGGCGATGTCGCTGTTCTGGGCCATGAGCGCCGGCTTCGTGCGCGGCGTGGGGTTTGTGCCGCGGGCGCCCGTCTGGCGATGGCTGTTCTCGGGTCGGGCCTGCGCACTGGCGCTGCTCGCCGCGCTGGCGCTCGAATGCATGCACTGAAGCCGAATGGAGAAGCACCCATGAACCTCGTCTGTCCCGCCTGCGGTGTCACCAACCGCGTTCCCGACGAACGCTTGCACGACGAGCCGGTGTGCGGTCGCTGCAAGGGCGCGCTGATGGCCGCCCAGCCTGTCGCGCTCGACGATGCGCGGCTGCCCGGCTTCATTGCCGGCAGCGGGCTGCCGGTGCTGGTCGATTTCTGGGCCGAGTGGTGCGGGCCCTGCAAGATGATGGCGCCGCACTTCGCGCAGGCTGCCGCGCAGCTGCCGGACGTGCGCTTCGTCAAGGTCGACACCGAGGCCAACCCGCAGGCCAGCGCGCTGAACCAGATCCGCAGCATCCCGACGCTGATCCTGTATCGCGGGGGCAAGCCGCTGGCCAGGCAGTCGGGCGCCATGACGTCCGACGATCTGGTCCGCTGGGTGCGATCGCAACTCTCCCGTGGGGCCTGAGCCGAGACCATGATCCTCGAGACTGCGACTCTGCTGGCAGGTGCATGGGGCGCGCACCAGTTGCTGCATCGCGCCATCCTGAGCGGACTGCGTGCTCCGCGCACACCGCATCCGTCGGCGCCTGCCGACCCGGGGATGTCGCGAGACGCCTGGCGCGAGGTGGACATTCCAGGCCGGCGTGGCAGGCGCCTGTTCGGCTGGATGGTCTCGCCTCCGGCGGACACGCACCGGCCCGCACCGACGGTGCTGGTGATGCACGGCTGGGGTGCCAACGCGGAGACGATGTGGCCGCTGGTCGCGCCGCTGCACGCCGCCGGATTCGCAGTGTTGCTGATCGATGCGCGCTGCCACGGGCGCAGTGGCGACGAGGCCTTCACATCGATGCCGCGCTTTGCCGAGGACATCGCCACCGGCCTTGCCTGGCTGCGCAAGCAACCCGAAGTCGCATCCGACCGGCTGGCGCTGATCGGTCATTCGGTGGGCGCCGCTGCTGCGCTGCTGCACGCCTCGGGCCACCACGACGTGTTCGCCGTGGTCAGCCTGTCGGCCTTCGCCCACCCGCGGGAAGTGATGCGCCGCCTGATGGCCGCCAACCACGTGCCGTATCCGCTGCTGGGCTGGTACGTGCTGCACCATGTGCAGCGGGTGATCGGCACGTCGTTCGACGCCATCGCACCGCTGACCACGCTGGCCCGCGTGCATTGCCCGGTGCTGCTGGTGCACGGACGAGGCGACAGCACGGTGCCGCTCGCCGACGCCGAGCGGCTGCTGGCCGTGTCGAACCGGGCGCGCCTGCTGGCGGTGGACGGTGACCACGACCTGCGCGGCACGCTGGCGCTGCATGCACCGGTGCTGGTCGATTTCCTGCGCTCGGCCTGCGGTACACCTCCGATCCGTGGGGCTGTCTGCGCGCGCCATGACGATGCGAAGGCTGAACAGTTGCAGCTGTCATGCGCCTCCCACTGATTTCCTGAAAGCGACGCCATGAACCCGAATCACTCCTGCCGCCCGCTGATCGACGACGAACTGGACGTCCTGACCGAACTGGTGCCGCTGGCCGGCCTGCGCATCGTCGAAGCGGGCTGCGGCGCAGCGGCGCTGGCGCGCACGCTGCTGGCCCGGCACCCCGACTGCGATGTGACGGGACTGGAGGTCGATGCGCGCCAGCAGGCGAAGAACCTGGCGGCACCCGCACCGGGACTCCATTTCATCACCGCGGGCGCCGAATCGATCCCCTTGCCAGACGCCAGTTTCGACCTCGCGCTGATGCTGAAATCACTGCACCACGTGCCGGTTGATTCGATGGCGCAGGCCCTGGGCGAAGCCGCCCGAGTGCTGTGCGCAGGTGGGCATCTGTATGTCTCGGAGCCGGTCTACGACGGGCCGTTGAACGACCTGGTCCGACTGTTCAATGACGAAGGCGTGGTGCGTGCTGCAGCGCAGGTGGCACTGGACGCTGCACTGCTCACGACAACCTGGCGCCCGGTGGCCGAACGACACTTCGAGATGCCGGTGCGATTTGCCGACTTCGCCGAGTTCGAGCAGCGGATGATGCGACCCACCTTCGCCGACCACCGCATCGACGACGCCAAGCTGGCCGAGGTGAGAGCCGCCTTCGAGTCGCATGTCGCAGCTCATGGATGGGCATTCACGAGGCCGATGCACGTGAGGCTGCTGCGCAGGCAGGCCGATGGGAACTGAGCTCGGCCGCAAGCGCATCGGCGGCCTGCTGGTTGCCTTGCAGTTCTCGTTGATCGCGTTCCTGTTCGTGCGGGCTGCCCCCGCTTTCGCCAGCGGCAGCGCAACCGCGGGCGCGTGGCTCCTGGCCCTGGGCGGCTTGCTGCTCGTCGGGTGGGCGTTTTTCTGCAACCGCCCCGGCAACTTCAACATCCATCCCGAGCCGCGTGCCGGTGGACTGCTGGTGCAGCACGGACCCTACCGATGGATCCGCCATCCGATGTACACGGCCGTTTTCTGCTGCGCCCTGTCGACCGCCTGGGCGAGCCGTTCGCCATGGTCATGGCTGGGCGCAACCGTGCTCGTGATCGTGCTCGCGACGAAGGCTCGGCTAGAAGAGCGCTGGATGCTCGAGGAACACCCGGACTACGCCGCTTACCAGGCCCGAACCTGGCGCTTCGTGCCGGCCCTGTATTGATCGGCAACCCGCGTTCGCTCAGTGCTTCAGGCGTTCAACGGCTTCATCCTCGCGCACATGCTTGAGCGTGTAGCGGATGAAGAAGCCACCCATGCCCAGCATGAAGGCGATGACCGCCATGCTCATCAGGCCGGCGTCCGAAGTGAAAAGGTCTCTGAGTGCGTGCATTGGAAGCTCCTTCTGGTCAATCCAATTCCATTGGGAGCCTGGATCGGCGCACGGACCTTGTCATGGGTCAAGGCAACGGCACGACGCTCACCCGGGATGACACCGATCCCGTACCCTTTCGCCGCCCGCGTTGCCCCCTGACCTGTCGCGTCGATGCTCGAGACACCACCCTGAAAGCCCCACCCCATGAACCTCGACTGGAATCACTTCACCCCCTGGGCATCGCTGGCCGGGGGCCTGCTGATCGGCATCGCGACCGCCCTCTATCTGCTGGGCGACGGCCGCATCGCCGGCATCGCGGGGATCCTCTCCGGTCCGCTGCGCGCGGTGCTGTCCGGCGGAAGCCTCGCGGCTGAGCGCGTGCGGCTGCTGTTCATCGGCGGGCTGCTCGTCGCGCCATGGGCGTGGCGGCTGTTCGCGCCGCTGCCGACGGCGACGGTCGATGTCGGACCGGCGGCCCTCGTGGCGGCCGGGCTGCTCGTCGGCGTCGGGGTGCGCATGGGCAATGGCTGCACCAGCGGCCATGGTGTCTGCGGACTCAGCCGCTTCTCGCTGCGATCGCTGGCGAACGTGCTGGCATTCATGGGCGCCGGCGGAGTGGCCGTCTTCATCGCCCGCCACGTGCTCTGAAGGATCGACATGCGCGAACTGATTGCACTGCTGAGCGGCCTGATCTTCGGTCTGGGTCTGATCGTGGGAGGCATGACCGACCCGGGCAAGGTCAAGGGCTTCCTCGATGTGGCCGGGCTGTGGGACCCGAGCCTGGCGCTGGTGATGGGCGGCGCGATTGCGATCGGCATATTTGCCTTCGCCGCAGCCAGGCGCCGCAGCACCGCGTGGAGCGGGGACCGCATCGACATCCCGTCGAACACCACCATCGATGCGCGCCTGATCGGCGGTGGCCTGCTGTTCGGCACCGGCTGGGGAATCGGCGGGTTCTGCCCGGGTCCGGCGCTGGTGGCGATGAGCAGCGGCCTCGGCAGCGCAGCGATCTTCGTCGTCGCGATGCTCATCGGCATGGCGCTGCACGATCGTTTTCTCGCGCCGCACTGACCCACCCTGTCTGCCTCGAAAGTCACTCGCCATGCTGGTCTTCCGCCAACTCTTCGACCCGACGTCCTCGACCTACACCTACCTGCTCGGCGACGCCGACTCCGGTGAGGCGGTGCTCATCGATCCTGTTTTCGAGCACGTCCGCCGCGACTCGGCGCTGCTGCGCGAACTCGGCCTGCGGCTGGTCGCCACGCTCGATACCCACGTCCATGCCGACCATGTCACCGGCGCCTGGCTGCTGAAGCAACGCTGCGGCAGCCAGATCATGTTGTCGGCGTCATCGGCGGCGGGCAACGCCGACCGCCTGCTGAAGCACGGCGACCGCGTCGCCTTCGGTTCGCGACACATCGAGGTCAGGGCCACACCGGGTCACACGAGCGGTTGCCTGACCTACGTGCTGGACGACCACAGCATGGCCTTCACCGGAGACAGCCTGCTGATCCGCGGGTGCGGCCGGACCGACTTCCAGCAGGGCAGCGCGACGTCCCTCTACCGATCGGTCCACGAACAGATCCTGTCGCTGCCCGGCCGCTGCCTGCTGTATCCCGGTCACGACTACCGGGGGCTCACCGTCACCAGCGTCGTCGAGGAAGCGCAATACAACCCGCGTCTCGGCGGCGAGATCGATGCGCTCGATTTCGCGGGCTACATGAACAACTTGGGGTTGCCGCACCCGAAGCTGATGGACATCGCGGTGCCGGCCAATCTGCGCTGCGGCCAGCCCGACAGCGGGAATGCTGCGCCCGAGGAACCTGACTGGGCGCCACTGACCCGCACCTTCGGCGGGCTCTGGGAAATCCAGCCCGGCGCGCTCGAGGAGCGCATCGCGGGCAGATCGCCGAGCGACATCCAGGTGATCGATGTGCGCGAACCGTCCGAATTCACCGACGTGCTCGGTCACATCCGGGGCGCGCGCCTCGTGCCCTTGTCGCAACTGGCAGGACGCACCTCCGAAATCGATAGCGGCCATCCGGTCGTCGCAGTGTGTCGATCTGGCGCGAGATCTGCCCAGGCCACGGTGCTACTGCAGAAGGCGGGGTTCGACCAGGTGGCCAACCTTGCCGGCGGCATGCTGCGCTGGCGCGCCGAATCACTGCCAGTCGAAGCCGGCTCGGTGTGAAGCGCTCGACCACGAATCCGAAACCCATCAGGGTGATGCTGGTGCGTTGCCACGCCAGCAGCGTCCGCTCGGCGGCGAACAGCACGCGGGGATCGTCGAGGTAGGACATGCGTGGGGCTTCTCCGGGAGGTTCCTGTTCGCTCGGCAAGGGGCGCCGAGCGGCGACTCAGGCTTCGGCGACCCGGACCACCAGCTTGCCGAAGTTCTCTCCCTTCAGCAGCCCCATGAAAGCCTGCGGCGCGTTCTCCAGCCCCTCGACGATGTCCTCGCGGAACCTGACCTTGCCGTCGGCGAGCCAGGCTCGCATCGGCCCGAGAAACTCGGCCTGGCGACATTCGTAGTCGAAGATGATGAAACCCTGCATGTGGATGCGCTTGACCAGCAGCGTGCGCATCAGCACCGGGAGGCGGTCCGACGCAGCGGCGGCCGGGGCGCCGCTGTACAGCGAGATCAGCCCGCACACCGGCACGCGGGCATGCGTGTTGAGCAGCGGCAGCACCGCGTCGAAGACCGCTCCACCGACGTTCTCGAAGTAGACGTCGATGCCCTTCGGGCAGGCGGCCGCCAGATGAGCGGGAAGATCGTCACTGCGGCGGTCGATGCAGGCGTCGAAGCCGAGTTCGTCGACGACGAAGCGGCACTTGTCAGCGCCCCCTGCGATGCCGACGACGCGACAGCCCTTGAGCCTGGCGATCTGCCCGACCACCGCACCCACGGCGCCGCTGGCCGCCGCGACGACGACGGTCTCTCCTGGCCGGGGCTGGCCGATGTCGAGCAGGCCCATGAACGCGGTGAAGCCCGGCATGCCGAGCACACCAAGCGACAGCGACGGATGCGGCATGTCCGCATCGAGCCGGGTCAGGCCGATGCCGTCGGACAAGGCGTAGTCCTGCCAGCCGGTGTAGCCCATGACCAGGTCACCGGTCTGGAAATCCGGGTGCCGCGAGGCCTGGACACGAGACACCGCGCCGCCGGTCATCACCTCGCCGATCTGCACGCAAGGCGCATACGACGGCGCGTCGCTCATGCGACCCCGCATGTACGGATCGAGCGACAGGAACACGGTGCGCAGCAGCACCTGCCCCGCAGCAGGCACCGGAACGGCGTGCTCCTCGAGGCGAAAGTGCTCCGGCCCCACCGCCGTCGCGGGACGCGAGGCGAGGACGATCCGGCGATTGACGGTCTGGCTTTGAGGCATGGCGAGGTCCTGAGGCGTGGAGTGAGGCGGCGTGAAGCGCGCGCAGGATCGTAATCGCCCTGCGGTTGACCCGGGAGAGCGAATGCCGCGACCATCGGACATGCACTCATTCATGCGCGGCCTCGCCTGCCTCCTGTCCTTTATCCTTCCCGCGATGAGCCACGCCATCGAGGAGCCAGCCTACGAAGTGCTGCGCAGGATCGATGACGTCGAAGTGCGGCAGTACGCGCCGTACGTGGTGGCCGAGGTGGTGATGGAGGCCGATGTCGACGAGGCGGGCAACCTGGCGTTTCCGATCCTCGCGGGCTACATCTTCGGCAAGAACAAGGGGAAGAAGGAATTCGCGATGACTGCGCCGGTGACCCAGACCGCCGCACCGGTGCGGCTCGAGATGACCGCCCCCGTGACGCAGACGGCTGCACCGGGCGCGGCGGGCAGCTATGTCATCCAGTTCGTCCTGCCGAAGGGCGTGACCCTCGACAGCGCGCCGGAGCCACTCGATGCGCGCGTCCGGTTGCGGGAGATTCCCGCCCGGCAGGTGGCCGCGATCCGCTACTCGGGCTTCTGGTCCGATGCCAACTACCGCGAGCATCTCGATCGGTTGCGGGCGACGCTGAAGGGCGCGGACCTGAGTCCTTCGGGAGAGCCGGTGTTCTCGCGCTACAACCCGCCGTTCACGCCGTGGTTCCTGCGGCGCAACGAGATCTGGCTGCCCCTGCCGTCTGTACGTTGACGCACAGACCTGCTGCTTCGAGGCACGCTAACGTGCCAACCACCTTGATATCCAACGCTCGCAATCCGACGATGGGCCGTCCATGATCCGCATCGAATTGCATGTCGAACTGAGCTACGAAGTCGATGCCCAGGGCGCCGACTTCGTGTTCAACATCCACGCGGCGCAAACGCGCTGCCAGTCGGTCGCGACCGAAAGCCTGGTGATCAGCCAGCTGGTGCCCTCGCAGATCCACACCGACCCGGCCACCGGCAACCGCTACCTGCGCCTGCGCGCGCTGCCAGGCGAGCTGAAGCTGTCGTACATGGCGACCGTGGACATCGTGCACCACGTCGCCGATCCGACGCAGCTGGCCGAGGTGCCGGTGCACCAGTTGCCACCCGAGGTGATGGGTTACCTCTACCCCAGCCGCTACTGCCAGTCCGACCGGCTGGTGAAGATGGCGATCAACGAGTTCGGCACGCTGTGGCGCGGGCACAGCCGCGTGGAGGCCATACAAGCCTGGGTTCGGCGGCACGTGACTTTCACGTCGAACACGTCCAACTCCAACACGTCGGCGGTCGACACACTGATCGAACAGGTCGGCATCTGCCGCGATTTCGCGCACCTGATGATCGCGTTGTGCCGCGCGTTGAGCATCCCGGCGCGCTTCACCACGGCCACCGACTACGGCGCCGATCCGATACTCGGTCCGCCCGATTTCCATGCGTATGTCGAGGTCTACCTGGGCGACCGCTGGTACCTGTTCGACCCATCGGGCACCACCATCCCGATGGGGCTGGTTCGCTTCGGCACCGGCCGGGATGCAGCCGATGTGGCGTTCGCAACGATCTTCGGCGGCGTCGTGACACACGCGCCGGTGATCCACGCCTGGGCCGTCGATGACGCCTCTCGCGGCATGACGATGCCGTTTCGCTGCCTCGAAGCGCTGTCGACCGACTGCGGTACCCCGCTGTCGGCCAACTGAGCCGGCAGGCGACTGCCATGGCGCTTTTCGGGCTGGAACACAGCCGCTTCGCCTATCGCGCGGACTTCGTGTTGCACGGCGCAGCCGTAGCCTCGCTGGCCGGCGTGCTGCTGCTGGCAGGGCCTGTCGATCGGTGGCTCGCGCTCGTGTCGCTTGTGTTCGCCGGGCTGGTCGGCTGGACCGCGCTCGAATACGCGTTGCATCGATTCGTGCTGCACGGGGTGCGCCCGTTCAGCAGCTGGCATGCGCAGCACCATCAGCGACCCGCGGCGCTGATCTATGCCCCGACGGTGATGATCGCGCTGCTTTTCGTCGTCGGGGTCTTTCTGCCGGCTCTGGCCCTGTTCGACGCGTGGATCGCCTGCGCGCTGACGCTGGGCCTGCTGAGCGGCTACCTGGCCTACGCCGTCACGCACCACGCGACCCACCACTGGCGGGCCGATGGTGCCTGGCTGAAGCGGCGCAAGCGCTGGCACGCGCTGCATCACCATCACACCGAGCAGCCGGCGTGTTACGGCGTGACCACGGCGGTGTGGGACCATGCCTTCGGCAGCACCGGCCAACGACGCCACACCGACGGCGGTTCGGGTGGGGACTGGAAGCGCGCCTGATGATCATGTGCCAGGGGCGTCGCGGGACCCTCTAGGACTGGTCCTACGACGCACAGCGCCCCGTCCGACAGACATCTCCGTCTGTCGTTCCTACGATGAATTCATGGCGGTTCCCGGCTTCCACGACGTGCGCTACGTCACCCGGAACACCGCATTCCTTCACCTATTTCTGTGCGGCCTCACGGCCCTGCAGGCGGAGCTGTCCCATGCATACCTCACCGATTGCCGCACCGCGCTGGAGCACCTCGTCTTTCGGCAACACCGCCGACACCTCGCCGACGGAACTGACCGCGCTGGGAGAGCACCTCGATCGATGCCACGCGCAGAGAGGCCGCCTGTTCGACGCACGCTGCGTCGCGGAGTCGATGCACGGCTTCGTCGCATCACGCTTCGTCACCACCCTCGTGGTTGCCACGCTGTTGATCGGTGTCAGCTCACTGATCCTGTAACGCATGGCGCCGTCCGAGTTGCGGCGTCTGATTCCAGATGCCACGCCCGCCCTGTGCGACATCCTCGACGGCGCGCGCGGTCGGATCGAGCCACCGATCCGGTCGGAAATCTTCGGCCTGCAGCGCTTTGCACAGCATGGCCGCAGCCTTGGTGAAACGCACCGCGCCGCGCGGGCTGGATCACGCAGCGCCGCGTTCTTCCCGCGCCTGCGAAACAACATCCAGACGCTTCGTGAAGCTCATCGCTATATCGGTTTACAGGCACGAACGGGCTACGACATCAGTCCGGCAGCCGAGTGGCTGCTGGACAACTTCCACCTGATCGAGGCGCAGCTCGAAGAGATCCACGAAGGTCTGCCGCGACGCTATTTCCGCGCGCTGCCGGTGTTGCTCGATGAACCGTTGGCCGGTCTGCCACGCGTCTACGGCGTGGCCTGGGCATTCGTCGCGCACACCGACGGCGCGTTCGATGAAGACCTGCTGATCCAGTTCCTGAGCGCGTACCAGGAGACGCGCGAACTGACACTGGGCGAGATGTGGGCACTGCCCACCACCTTGCGTGTGGTGCTGATCGAGAACCTGCGCCGCCTGGCAGAGCGGGTCGCGACCAACAAGGCGGCGCGCGAGGTCGCCAATCTGTGCTGCGACCGGATCGACAGCACCTCGGTCGCAGCACTCGACGATCTGCTGGCGCTTCTGGATCGACGCGGGGTCGCCCGGGTGTTCCTTGCGCAGATGGCGCTGCGCATGCAGGATGGCCGCACGACATCGCAGGGCGGCAACCGCGCCAGCGACCACGCCGATGCGCGCGCTGCGCAACACGAATGGCTGAGACGCTCGCTGCCCGACCCGGCCGCCATGCAGGCCCAGCAGCGCGCCGACCAGACCGCCGACAACCTCAGCGTCAGCAACGCGGTGACCTCGCTGCGCGCCATCGGCGATGCCGACTGGACAGACATCGTCGCACGCAGCAGCACGCTGATGCACATGATGCTGGGTTCGCCTGTGTTCGAAGCCGAACACACGATGACCCGTGACCGGACGCTGCACGGCATCGAGCGCCTGGCCAGGCAGAGCGGTCGCAGCGAGGTCTCGGTGGCGCAGACGCTGCTCGGTCTGATGCACGCCTCGCAGGCCGGGCCCGGCGCCGTCGAAGGTGCCTCGGTGGCCAGCCACTGGCTGAGCGGCGCCGGGCGCCCGGCGCTGATGCAGGCACTCGGATTGAGTGAACGCGCAGCGGCCTCGTGGCGTGCTGTCGCACGCCGCCTGGCGCTGCCGGCGTATCTCGGCTCGCTGCTGCTCGTGACGCTGGCGGTGGTGGCCTGGCTGCTGCGGCACGGTGGCGGTCTTGCCGACCCCGGCGTATCCGTCGGCCTCCTGTGGCTGGGCGCCGCACTGATGCTTTTCCCGGCATCAGAAGCAGTGGTGGCCGTGATCAACCGGCTGATCAGTGAATCGGCCCGGCCAGCGCATCTGCCTCGCCTGGCGCTGACCGCGGGCATCCCGGTGGAGCACCGTGTCATGGTGGTGATCCCGGCAATGATGACCGACGCCGCCTCGATCCGCGCGCTGGTGCATCGCCTGCAGCTGCACCACCTTGCCAATCCCGAGCGCCACGCACAGTTCGCGCTGCTGACCGACTGGGCCGACGCCGACAGTGCCCGGGTCGAGACCGACGAAGGGCTGCTGACGGACGCGACGCAACAGATCGCTGCGCTCAATGCGCGCTACCCCACCTGCTACCAGGGGGGCCGAGACGAGCTGACGGCGCGGACACCGGCCCCGCCCCGGTTCATCCTGCTGCACCGCGAGCGCCGCTACAGCGAAACCGAGCAACGCTGGATCGGATGGGAGCGCAAGCGAGGCAAGCTCGAGCAGCTGATCACGGTGCTGGCCGACCCAGCCTCCTCGGCATCGGCATCCACCGAGTCGGCATTCATCGATCTGGGCGAGGCATCGCGGATCGCCGACGGCACGAAGTACATCGTCACGCTGGACAGCGACACACAACTTCCACCGGGCCGCCTGCACGATCTGGTCGGCGTTGCGGCGCATCCGCACAACCAGCCGCAAGTCGATGCGACCGGCCGCGGGGTGGTCAGCGGCTACGCGATCCTGCAACCGCGCATCGTCACGCCGCTGCCGACCCCGAAGGACTTCACGCTGTACCACTGGCTGTTCGCCGGCCAGTGCGGGATCGACCCGTACAGCGCGGCCACATCCGAGGTCTACCAGGACGTGTTCGGCGAAGGCACCTACACCGGAAAGGGACTGCTGCACGTGCACGCGATGCACTCGGTGCTGTCGGGTCGGCTGCCCGAAGGCCGGGTGCTGAGCCACGACCTGCTCGAAGGTTCGATCGCGCGCTGCGCGGCCGTGACCGACATCACGCTGATCGAGGACGCGCCGTTCCACGCCGACGTGGCCGCCTCGCGCGTGCACCGCTGGACCCGTGGCGACTGGCAGTTGCTGCCATTCCTCGTCGACTCGCTGTCGCGCAACTCGCGTTACCACCTGCGATCCATCAACCGCTGGAAGATGTTCGACAACCTGCGTCGCTCGCTCGTCGCGCCGATGTCGCTCGCGCTGCTGCTGCTGGCCCTGGTCAGCTCGGTGGTGTCGCCGTGGCTGGCGTTCGCGCTCGTGCTGGCGGCCTTTTCCGCCGGCCCGTTGATGGGTGCGGTGGCCGGTTTTTCACCCAGCCGCGACGACATCGCGCAACGCTACTTCTACCGCCAGGCCGCCGCCGATCTGGCGCGCGCCCTGTGCGGCGGAGCATGGCTGCTGGCCCTGCTGCCGGCGCAGTCGGTGCTGGCGCTGGATGCGATCGGCCGCGCCGTGTACCGCATGGCGATCAGCCGGCGCCACCTGCTGCAGTGGACGACCGCCGCAGCCGCGCAAGCCCGAGCGAAGACCGCGCTGCCGGCACTGGTCCTCCAGCACTGGCGCGAGCCGGTGCTGGCAGGGGTTCTCCTCGGAACCCTGCTTGCCGCCGGCACGCCGTCGCCACGGCTCGCGATCGGGCTGTGCCTGCTGTGGGCCGCCTCTCCGGCGTGGACATGGTGGGTCAGCCGGCCACGTCCGGCGAGCGCCGAAGAAGCGCTGTCGATTGCCGACCAGGACTACTTCGAGAGCGTGGCGCGCGACACCTGGCGCCTGTTCGAGCGCTGCGTCGTGGCAGACGAGAACCACCTGCCGCCCGACAACCTGCAGACCCTGCCCTACGACATGGTGGCGCACCGCACCTCGCCAACGAACATTGGCCTGTATCTGCTCAGCACCGCGTGCGCGCGGCAGTTCGGCTGGATCGAGATGCCGGAGCTGATCACGCGGATGGAAGCGACGCTCGCGACGCTGTCGAAACTGCAGCGCCATCGCGGGCATTTCATGAACTGGTACGACACGCAGACACTCTCACCACTGCTGCCGATGTACGTGTCCACCGTGGATAGCGGCAACCTCAGCGGTCACCTGCTCGCAGTGGCCCAGGCCTGCCTCGAATGGACGCACGATCCGCAGCACCGGCCAACTCCCCAGACCGCGGCACGGCTGGAAGCACTGGCCGACCAATGCGAAACGATTGCCTGGCAGGCCGATTTCAGTTTCCTGTACCACCGCAAGCGCCACCTCTTCCACATCGGCTACCGAGTCGCCGAGCAGCAACTCGATGCGGGCTTCTACGACCTCCTGGCATCCGAGTCGCGGCTGACCAGTCTGCTGGCGATCGCCAAGGGTGATGCGCCGGTTCGCCACTGGGCTTCACTCGGACGCATGTTCTATGCGGTCGGAGGCGATGCGGGCCTGCGCTCGTGGTCAGGCTCGATGTTCGAGTACCTGATGCCGACGCTGGTGCTCGACGAACCTCATGGCAGCGTGTTGCGCGGCGCCTGCCATGCCGCGTTGCACGAGCAGATCGCGTACGCGCAAACCCAGAGCGTGCCCGGGCGCGAGGTGCCCTGGGGCATCTCGGAGTCGGCATACGCCGGCCGCGATCACACGCTCGCCTACCAGTACGCGCCGCAGGGGGTGCCGCGTCTGGCGCTGCGCCGCACGCCACCCGACGAACTGGTGGTCGCTCCGTACGCCACCGCGCTCGCGGCACAGATCGCTCCGCATCTCGCGCGGCTCAATTTCGCAGCACTCGAGTCGCTGGCTCCCCGTGAACGCTACGGTTTCATCGAGGCGCTTGACTTCACGGCGGCCCGCAAGGTGGGCGAGGAACCATTCACCCCTGTCAGCACCTTCATGGCCCACCACCAGGGCATGACCATCGTGGCGCTGGCCAACGTGCTGCTGAGCGGTGTCGCTCAGCGCTGGGGCATGGCCAATCCGCACATCGAGGCGATGGCGTCACTGCTGCACGAACGGGCCCCGCGCGAAGTGTCGATGCTGTACGAGCCCCCCGCAGCGCCACTGCCACCGGCCCTGCAGCGCCGCGCCCCGGGCCTGCTGCGCGAGGTGTTCCCGGGCGCGACCGCGCTGGAGCCGACGCATGTGCTGTCAAACGGCCGCTACAGCGTCAGCCTGCGTGCCAACGGCGCCGGCTGGAGCCGCTGGGGCACGACGGGCATCACACGCAGCCGCGACGATGCGCTGCGCGATTCGCAGGGCAGCTTCTTCTACCTGCGTCGGCAGGAGGGTGCACGCGGTTCCGAAGCAGCACGGACGTCCTCGCCGCTCCTTTCCATCACACAACACCCCGCCCCCGATCCGGCGGCCCACTACCGCAGCGTGTTCCACGCCGATCGGGTGTGCTTCGACGCCACCTGGCCTGAACTCCAGGCGCACACCACGGTGTGGGTCAGCCCGGAAGACGACATCGAATTCCGCCAGATCGAGTTGCGCAACCTTGGCGACGATGTGCTCGACATCGAGCTGATCTCGGCCTTCGAAGTGACGCTGGCCGATCCGCGTGCCGACGAGGCCCACCCCGCATTCAGCAACCTCTTCGTGCGCGCCGAATGGCAGGCCGAGCAGCAGGCGCTGCTGTTCGAGCGCACACCGCGTCTGGCCACCGAGAACGGATTGCAGGCTGCGCATTTCCTGGCCGAATCCGATCCGCAGGTGGTGTCGATTCGCGTGCAGACCGACCGCCAGCGCTGGCTGGGCCGCAACCGAAGCCCCGACCAGCCGCAGGCCTCGTTCGACCCTCTGCCCGACACCGAATCCGGCACGCCGGCCACGCTCGACACCGGCCTGGACCCGGTCTGCGCGATGGCAGTTCGACTGCGCATCGAGCCGCAGGGCAAGGCGTTGCTGACCTTCGCGACGACGGCTTCCGACAACGGCGGCACGCTGCGCGCGGTGATCGACAAGTACCGGCAGGCCAGTCATGTCAAGCGTGCCTCGCTGATGTCGGCGACGCTGGCCAGCATTCGTTTCCGCACGCTGCGCATCAGCACCGAGAACTTCGATGCGATCCAGACGTTGACCACGGCACTGGTGCTGACGCTGACACGCCCGCGTACCCACGCGGCACGTCTCAACGAGGCAGTGGCCGGGGTATGCGACCGTCGGCTGCTGTGGCGCTTCGGCATCTCGGGCGATCGGCCGATCGTGCTGGTGTCAGCCGGCGCGCCGGAGGGGCTGGGGCTGATCCGCTCGCTGGCCCAGGCGCTGCGCCTGTGGTCGTGGAGCGGCGTCGCGTGCGATCTGGTGGTTCTGAACGCCGAACCGGCCTCGTACCTGATGGCAGTGCAGCGCGAACTCGGCGCGATGCGCGAGCGCCACGACGCCGACAGCGGCGCCGAATTCCGTCCCGCCAGCGCGTCGGGTCCGTCGAGCACCGGCCTCCACCTGCTGCGTGCCGACGAGATCTCGGCCGATGAATTGAGCACACTGCAAAGCGTGGCTCGGGTGCGGCTTCAAGCCGACGGCCGACCGTTGACCCATCACGTGCAGGAATGGGTGCAGCTGCACGAACAGGCCTTCGAGCAGCGGCACGAAATCTCGACGGCGCCGGTGATCCTGACGCAGAAGGTGGGCGCCGCGGTGCCAGCCACGACAGGAGCATTCTCGGCGGCGTCGGGCGAGTTTCGATTCGGGGTGAGCGCCAATTCGCGTCCGGTCAGGCCCTGGGTCAACGTGCTGGCCAACCGCGAGTTCGGCACACAGCTGACCGAGGCCGGTGGCGGCTACACCTGGGCGGTCAACAGCCGGATGAACCAGCTCACCGCCTGGTCGAACGACCCGGTCGGCGATACACCGTCCGAGTGGCTCCTGCTGCAGGACCTGAAGACCCTGGACACATGGAGCATCGCACCATCGGCGTGGGGCGACGACAGCGTGCCGTACCGGATCGCGCATGGTCAGGGCTACAGCGTGATCAGCCACCGGCGCGGCGATGTCGAGGTGACAGCCTCGTGGTGCGTGGACCCGCAGACGTCGGTGAAGCAGGTGCGGGTGCGCCTCGTCAACCGCGGCCACCGCACGCTGCTGCTGCGCGTGGTGGGCATCGCCGAATGGATGATGGGCGCCAACCGCTCGGACCGCGCCACGGTGCACACGGCGCTGCATCGGCAACGCCTGCCCGACGTCCCGACATCGAACGCGGCGGCAGACGGCAGCCGCTCGCAGAAGCTCACGGCGCTGACGGCCACCCAGCCGGAACGCTCGGCCGGCTTCGGCGACGGCACGGCGTTTCTCGCGATCGCCAGCTCGGATGACCGCGCAGAGAAGGCGGAGAACGGCGACGACTGGACCTGCGACCGCCGCGAGTGCTTCGACGCGCGCGGCCGCCTGGTGCTGCCCGACCACTTCGGGCAGCGCAGTGGCAGCGGGCTCGATCCGTGTGCGGCACTGTCGACGCGCGTGAGCCTGCTGGCCGGTGAATCGGTGGAGCGGGTGTTCCTGCTTGGCTATGCGGAAAGCCCGGACGCCGCGCGCCAGCTCGCGACGCTGGCGGCGGCAACCCCCGCGGTGCGGCGCATGGAGGCCGTGCGCGAGTCCTGGGATGCGTTGCTCGGCGCCACGACGGTGCAGACGCCCGACCCGCTGTTCGACGCGATGGTCAACCGCTGGCTGCTTTACCAGACGGTGTCGTGCCGACTGTGGGCCCGGGCCGGCTTCTACCAGGCGGGCGGCGCGTACGGGTTCCGCGATCAACTGCAGGATGCGATGGCACTGACCTGGGCCGCCCCCGCGATGCTGCGCGATCAGATCGTGCTGGGCGCGTCTCGGCAGTTCGCCGAGGGCGACGTGCAGCACTGGTGGCATGCACCAGGCGGCGCCGGGGTGCGCACGCATTTCTCCGACGACCTGCTGTGGCTGCCCCACGCCTGCGTGCGCTACCTGCGCGCCACCGGAGACACCGATCTGCTCGACGTGAGCGTGCCGTTCATCGAGGGTGCACCGATTCCGGATGGCGCCGAGGATGCCTACTACGCGCCGACCGTCAGCGGCGAACAGGCATCGGTCTACGAGCACGCGGCGCGCGCGATCGACCACAGCCTGCGTGTCGGCGCGCATGGTCTGCCGCTGATGGGCACCGGCGACTGGAACGACGGCATGAACCGCGTCGGCCACGAAGGCCGTGGCGAATCGGTGTGGCTGGGCTGGTTCCTGTGCGAGCTGGTCGGCGACTTTGCGCCGGTGGCGCGCGATCGCGGCGATGAGAAGCGCGCACTGGACTGGGAAGCTGCCGCCCGGGGCTGGCGCGAGGCGCTGAACGGCGCGGCCTGGGACGGGCAGTGGTTCAAGCGTGCGTTCTTCGATGACGGTCAGGCCCTGGGGTCGCACGCCAACGACGAGGCGCGCATCGACCTGATCGCGCAGGCCTGGGCGGTGCTTTCGGGTGCAGCGTCGCCCGAGCGGCAACGCGAGGCCATGCAGGCGGTCGAGACTCACCTGGTGGATCACGAGGCCGGCCTGATCAAGCTGCTTGACCCGCCGCTGGCCCATGCGCAGCCGAGCGCCGGCTACATCCAGGCCTACCCGGCGGGGGTGCGCGAGAACGGCGGTCAGTACTCGCACGCCGGGGTGTGGGCGCTGATGGCGCAGGCAAGACTTCAACTCGATGCTGCGGCAGGCGACCCCACCGGCGTTTCCGCTCGGCCCGATGTCGATCTCCCCTACCGCTACTTCACCTGCCTGAGCCCGGCTCACCGGGCTGCGCATCCGACGCACGGTGCGATCTACGGCATCGAGCCCTATGTGATGGCGGGTGACGTCTACACAAAGAAGCCGTATGTCGGTCGCGGCGGCTGGAGCTGGTACACCGGAGCGGCCGCCTGGATGCACCGCGCGGCGATAGAGTCGATCTTCGGCCTGCGACAGGGCGCTCACACGCTGAGCTTCGCTCCCTGCCTGCCATCACATTGGCCGCAGGCCGAGTTGACGCTGAAGAGCGGGCAAGGCAAGGACAGCCGCACGATGCGATTCATCCTGATCCGACCCGCCGCACTCGCCGATCTGGAGACCACGGCCCCGTGGGGCGCCCAGATCCTGCACCCGGGCGATCTCCTGGCCTGGCGCGACCTGGCGCCGCAGTCGTGCTTCGTGATTCCGCTGCCGCCCCTGCCCGATTCGCAATCGGGGATCGAAAGCGAGGCGGTTGCCGATCGGATCGTGACGTCGGCGATCTAGGGCCTGTGGCCTTCCGGCGCGAGCCCTCCCACGGCATCACAGGCCCTAGACTCGAAACCGTTCGACCCCTGTTGTCGAACCCGACACCAACGCCCTGGGCATGACAGTCACCTCCCCCCACGCCAACCGGTTCAGCTCGCGGCCCCCCGCCAGCAGGACCTCGGGCGGCAGCCGGCCACGACGCCATGAGTTCACCGGCTGAGCGTCTCGGGCAAGGCCGCGGGCTGGGCGTACTGCTGCTGATGGCGCTGTCGTACGCGGTGGTCGGCCGACTGTCGTTGCTGATGGCGATACCGCCGGGCTACGCGTCGCCGCTGTACCCTGCCGCCGGCATGGCGCTGGTGTTCGTGCTGGTCTGCGGTCGCAGAGCGGCCCTCGCGGTGACGGTCGGGGCCGTCGCCGTCAATGTGCTGCTGAATCCGCTGCATGCGCTCGGTGCGACCGAGGTGGTGATCGGACTGGGCGCCGGGCTGCAGGCCCTGTTTGCCGCCGAACTGGTGCGGCGCAGGGTCAGACAGCCCCTCACTCTGTCGTCTCCGGGCGAAATCGCGCGCTTCTACCTGTTCGGCGCCCTGATCGGCTGTCTGGTCAGCGCCAGCGTGGCGACCACGGCCCTGCTTGTCGCGGACGTCGTGCCCGCATCGGCCTGGCCCGTGACCTGGCTGACGTGGTGGATGGGCGACGCGCTCGGCACCTTGATCGCCGCGCCGATCCTGCTGACGATGATCGGACGCCCTCGGGAGGCGTGGGCACCTCGGCGCCGGACAGTGGGCCTGACGCTGGGCATCGTGACCTTGCTGCTGGTGGCGACGACCGTGCAGGTCGCGCGATGGGACCGCGAGCGGGTGCAGACCAGCTTCGAACGCGATGCTTCGGCTGCATCGACGGCCGCCCTGTCCCAGCTGAACACCCCGCTGCATGCGCTGGAGGCCTTGCGGGGCCTGTTCATCGGATCGAGCCATGTCGACCCTGCAGAAATGCGCCTCGCAGCGGGCTACTGGATGGACCGCAAGAGCGACCTGCAGGCCATCGGATACCACGAGCGCGTTCAACTCGCCGACATTCCGGCATTCGAGCAGCAACTGCAAGGCGAAGGGTTGGCCGACTACCGCGTGATGGACCGGACGGCCACGAACAGCCGGGTGCCGACCCTGGCGCCAGAGGCCTACGCCGTTCGCATGGTCGAGCCGATGCAGGACAACTCTTCGCTGATGGGCGTCAACGCGTTGTCGATTCCCGAGGCCCGTGCCGCCATACAAGCCGCCGTGCGCACCGACCAGGCCGTCGCCAGTGCGGCATTCCAGCTGTCGCAGGATCCGCCCGACTCGCAGAAGCTCGGGGTGGTGATCTATCGTGCGATCTACCGCGGCAAGCCCGCGACGGAACAGGAGCGGGTGTCGGCAGCCCTCGGCGTGGTGTTCGTCACCGTGCGCGTCGAAGACCTACTGCGAACGGTGCTGGCGCAGGCCCCCGCCTACCTGCATTTCTGCGTGACCGACACCGATGAAGCGGCACGCCAGCGCCAGCTCGCCGCCACAGCACTGTGTGCCGACGCCCCGGACGCACTGGTGCACCGCCGGACGCTCGCCTTCGCAGGGCGTCAATGGGAATTGCGGGTCAACGCCAGCGAAGCCGGCGCCAGCCAGGCCGCGGGCGCGCGCCACTACGCCTGGCTGTTCTCCAGCGTCGGGCTGCTGACAGCCTCGGTACTGGGCGCCCTGCTGCTGACGGTGACCGGCCGCGCCCGCATCATCGAGCTGGCCGTGAAGGATCGCACCGCTGCGCTCGAACAGCAGGTGCGCGAGCGTGCTCAGGTCGAGGCCGCGATGCGCGAAAGCGAGCAGCGGTTCCGCAACATCTTCAACAACGTGCCGATAGGCGTGCTCTACACCGACATCGACGGCGCCGTGCGGCAGGCCAATCCGCGCTTCTGCGAGTTGGTCGGGCGCGATGCCGCAACGCTGGCTCACCTGAAGACGCGGGATTTCCTGCACCCCGACGACGTCGACGAAGACACGACCCTGCTCAACCGGCTGCTGCGCGGCGAAATCGCGACCTACCGGCGGCAGAAGCGCTACGTCGCACCGGATGGGCACACGATGTGGGTGCAGTGCAGCGTGTCGCTGCTGCGCGACGAGAACGGCCAGCCCCAGCGCATCGTCAGCGTGGCCGAGGACATCACCGAGCACCTGCGGCTGGCCGAGGCGGTGCGTGCCCGCGAAGCGGCCGAAGCATCGAATCGCGCGAAAAGCGAGTTCCTCTCGCGCATGAGCCACGAACTGCGCACTCCGCTGAACGCGATGCTCGGCTTCGCCCAGTTGCTGGAGCTGGAAGACCGACCGGCGCTGGGCGCCGCACAGCGGGCCTGGGTGGGACAGATCCAGCAAGCCGGCTGGCACCTGCTGGAGATGATCAACGACGTGCTGGATCTGTCGCGGATCGAATCCGGCAACCTGCGCATGGAGCTGGAAATCCTGGATCTGCCGGAGTTGCTCGCCGGCACCCGGCCGCTGGTGCAGCAAGCCGCCGACCTGCGCAACATCGTCATCACCGAGGAGCTGGCGCGCGGTGCGCGATTCATCACCGGCGACACCACCCGCGTCAGGCAGATCCTGACCAACCTCCTTTCGAACGCCGTCAAGTACAACGTCGACGGCGGGCGCATCCACCTGTCCACCCAGGTGCAGGGCGACTGGGTCGAATTGATGGTCACCGACACCGGGCTCGGCATGAGCGCCGAGCAGATGGCCTCGCTGTTCCAGCCCTTCAACCGACTGGGTCGCGAGCTCACCGGCACAGAGGGAACCGGCATCGGCCTGGTGATCAGCCAACGGCTGGCAGAGCTGATGGGCGGCGAACTGCGGGCGGCCAGCCACGTCGGCCAGGGCTCCTCGTTCATCCTGCGCCTGCCGGCAGCAGGCGACCCGGACACCGTGCCATCGGACCTGGATGGCGTGGCCACCGACCGCAACGACTATCACAGGCGGCACGTCCATTACGTCGAGGACAACGAGACCAATGTCGAGGTCATGCGCGGCGTGCTGGCACAGCGTCCGCAAGTGCAGCTCGATGTCTCGACCACCGGGCTGGACGGCCTTGCTGCGATCCGCGCGCAGCGCCCCGACGTCGTGCTGCTCGACATGCACCTCCCGGACATCAGCGGGCTCGAACTTCTGCGGCACCTCAAGCTCGATCCAGCCACGAGGTCGATCCCGGTGGTCGCCGTGTCGGCCGATGCACTTCCCGCGCAGATCGACGACGCGTTCATGGCGGGTGCGCACCGCTACCTCACCAAGCCGGTCAATGTCGCCGAGTTGCTGTCGGTTCTGGACGAATTGCTGAGCCAGGCGGAGACCGGTTTTCAGTGATCCCTCTTTGGCACTCAGTTACCGAGAGTGCTAATATCATGGAACCAAGACCCGTTTGAGGGAGTCAATGACTGCCATGAACATGACCATTTCCAACGCTTCCACCAACTCGGCCCTGGCCCTGCGGGACCCGTGGGCGATGGTGCCCTCGCTGGGCAGCCTCGATGCCTACATTTCAGCCGCCAACCGCGTGCCGATGCTGACGCTCGAAGAGGAGCAGGCCCTGGCCCGCCAACTGCGCGACAAGGGAGATCTGCAGGCGGCCGGTCAGCTGGTGCTGTCGCACATGCGACTGGTGGTGTCGATCGCCCGCCAGTACCTGGGTTACGGTCTGCCGCACGGCGACCTGATCCAGGAAGGCAACGTCGGCCTGATGAAGGCGGTCAAGCGGTTCGACCCCGATCAGGGCGTGCGTCTGGTCAGCTACGCGATGCACTGGATCAAGGCGGAGATCCACGAGTACATCCTGAAGAACTGGCGCATGGTCAAGGTGGCGACCACCAAGGCCCAGCGCAAGCTGTTCTTCAACCTGCGCTCGATGAAGCAGAGCCTGAAGGACGATGCCGTCGCAGGTGAAACCCACCGCAGCACGCTGACCCAGGGCGAGGTCGACACGATGGCGCGCACGCTCAACGTCAAGCGCGAGGACGTGCTCGAGATGGAAACCCGCCTGTCTGGCGGGGATGTTCCTCTTGAACCGCTGACTGACGATGGCGAGGAAAGCTACGCGCCGATCGCCTACCTGGCCGACGAGACGCACGAGCCCAGCCAGGTGCTGGAAGCGCAGCGTCGCGACTGGCTGTCCAGCGACGGCATCTCGCTCGCGCTCGATGCGCTCGATCCACGCAGCCGCCGCATCGTCGAAGAGCGCTGGCTGAAGGTCAACGATGACAACTCGGGAGGCATGACGTTGCACGACCTGGCCGACGAGTACGGCGTGAGCGCCGAGCGCATCCGACAGATCGAAGTCGCGGCGATGAAGAAGATGCGCAAGGCGCTGGGCACCTCGCACTGAGCCGAACGATGCGATCCAACACAAATGGCCCCTCGGGGCCGTTTGTGTTCGGACCCAGATGATTCAACCCAAGGCGAGCAACGTCTTCAAGTCGGCCGCCAGTGCTTCGGCACCGCTCCCGTAGCGAATGAAGAGGCGCACCTTGCCCTGAGCGTCGAACACATACGATCCTGCGGTGTGATCGACGCTGTAGCTGCCCTCGGTCTTGCCCGGAACCCTGGCGTAGAACACCTTGAATTCCTTGGCAGTGGCGGCAATCTCGTCGGGCGTTCCGCGCAGAGCAACAAAGCTCGGATCGAAGCCGCTCATGTAGCTCTTCAGGACAGCCGCAGTGTCACGGTCGGGGTCGACCGTGACAAAGACGCCTTGCACCCGGTCGCCGTCCTTGCCGAGGGCAGCCTTCACCTGCGCCAGCTCGGCCATGGTCGTCGGGCAAACGTCGGGGCACTGGGTGTAGCCGAAGAACACGACGGTGACCTTGCCCTTGAAATCCGCCAGCGTGCGCGGCTGCCCGTTCTGATCGGTCAGTGACAAGGTGTGTGCGTAGTCGGCGCCGGTGATGTCGATGCCTTTGAACACGGTTGCGGTGCCGCCGGAGGACGATGGTGCATCACACCCCACCAGCAACAGCGATGCCAGCGCCAACGCGGTTGCGCAGCGCAGGAGATGGCGCCGGGCGAAGGGCTTGCTGCAGAGGACAGGATTCACAGCAACGGGCCCAGGTAATGGTCGACGAGCAAGGCAGCGAACAGCAGCATCAGGTGCCAGATCGAGAAACGGAAGGTCTTGCGGGCCAGCGTGTCGGAATAGTTGCGCCAGAGTTTCCAGGCGTAGCCCGTGAAGCCAGCTCCGAGCGCCACTGCGCAGATGAGGTAAATCCAGCCGCTCATCCCCGAAATGAACGGCAGCAAGGTCGCAGCGAACAGCACCAGCGTATACAGGAAGACATGCAGCCGCGTGAAGACGGCGCCGTGGGTGATCGGAAGCATGGGCAGGCCGGCCCGGCGATAGTCTTCGGCGCGGTACAGCGCCAGCGCCCAGAAATGCGGCGGTGTCCACAGGAAGATGATCAGGCACAGGATCAGCGCCTCGGCGCCGACCTCCCCGCGGATCGCCGCCCAACCCAGGACCGGCGGCATCGCGCCCGACGCTCCGCCGATGACGATGTTCTGAGGCGTCGCCGGCTTCAGCAGCACGGTGTAGACAACCGCATAGCCCACGAAGGTGGCGAACGTCAGCCACATCGTCAACGGATTCACCATCGTGTACAGCAGTACGCTGCCGATGGCGCACAGCACCGCCGAAAAGGTCAGCGTCTGTGTATTCGTGAGTTCCCCCTTGGCGGTCGGGCGCCACGAGGTGCGCGCCATCTTGGCGTCGATGTGCTGCTCGACAACGCAGTTGAACGCGGCGGCGGCGCCTGCGACCAGCCAGATGCCGGCCGTGGCGGCCAGCGCCAGCTTGATGTCGGGCAAGCCGGGCACAGCCAGCAGCATGCCGATGACGGCGCAGAACACGATCAACTGCACAACACGCGGCTTCGTCAGCGCGTAGAACTGCTTCAGCCGCGACATGCGGCTTGCGATGGGCAATGAGGGGGCAAGGGTTTCGGACATGACGCGCAGCCGGCGATTCTACGAAGGCACGCCGACGGTGCCTGCAGGCGACCTCGGCGAAGCAAGGGATTGAAGGTGCGGCCGGCGTGCCCGGCTCAGCAGCGACGTCAGCACCATCACCAAGGCGGCTGCGCCACCGGTATGCGCCACCGCCGCCGCCAAGGGCCAGTCCAGCACGACGTTGCTCAGGCCGCTCAGCATCTGCCAGGCGACGACCGCACCCAGCGCCCCGGCCCAACGGTGCAGAGCGGGATCTCCGGCAGCGCGCAGTCGCCAGGCCAGCAAACCGATGGCGATGACCACCACCGCCGCGCCGATGCGGTGGGTCATGTGGATCGCGGTGAGCGCAGCAAACGGCAGATAGCCGCCGTCCTTGCCGGCACCCAATTCGCGCGCCACGGTGAAACCGTGCTCGAAATCCATGAGCGGCCACCATGCGCCCTGGCAGGTCGGGAAGTCGGTGCACGCCAGCACTGCATAGTTGGTGCTGACCCAGCCACCGAGCGCGATCTGCGCAACGCTGACGACGAACACGACGACCGTGCCCCGGTACAGGGCGCGCGGCATGGCCAACGGCGGCCGCTGCGTCTGGCTCTGGACAGACAACAGCGCGAGCAATCCCAGCCCACCGAGCAGGTGCATTGTCACGATGGCCGGATACAGCTTCATCGTGACGGTCAGCGCGCCAAAGGCGCCTTGCCCGCAGACCCATACCCAGGTGAGCGTGGGCCACCACGGCGACAGCGTGGCCGGCGCCTTGGCGCGATGCCTGCGCGCTTCGAGCCAGGCCGCCACGGCCAGCCAGGTGATCAACGCACCCACCCCGGTCGCGAGATAGCGGTGGATCATCTCGATCCAGGCCTTGCCGTGCGTCACCGGACCGGTGGGCATCGCGGCCTGTGCAGCACCGATGGCCTCGCGGGCACCGAGTGGGCTGACACTGCCGTAGCAGCCGGGCCAGTCCGGACAACCCAGCCCCGAATCGGTGAGCCGGGTGAATGCACCGAAAAGCACCAGGTCGAAGGTCAGGAATAGCGTCAAGAGCGTCAGCGCGCGGCGCCGTTGCGCGGAGTCCGACCGACGGTGACGCCACGCCACCCAAAGCATCGGCGCCAGCGCCAGGGCAGCGCCCATCAGTACCAGCGTCGGCACCGGGCCGAGATCGTATGCAGGAGGGTTCATGCAGAAAGCGTTGGTTCGACGCGCGGGCCCGTGTCAGCGGCCCGGCTGATCCCAAGAAGCCGAGGCGCGCAGCAGTCGCTCCAGGTCCTTCTTCAGCTTGGCCGGGTCCGGGTCGACCGGCGTGCGCATCATCCATTGCCCCATCGGATCGACAAGGTACAAGTGCTCGTCGAGCTGGCGCCCCTCGGCGGGATTCAGCCACTGCGCCAGCGCAGCGGACGGCACGCGCAGCACCGTGGCGCTGGCGCCCGGAGGATTGATGGCCTGGAGCAACTCGGGGCGCGGCACGGCGTCATCGGGAATCAGCCAGACCTTGTCCAGGCGGTCTTTCTCCTTGCCCAGTGTCTCGCGCAGTTGGCGCTGCAGCAGCAAGTGCGATTCGCAGCGCGTGTCGCAGGCGCCACCGGCGACGACGACGACCAGCCACTGGCCGTGCAGGCTGGAAGCCGGCACCGGCTGGCCGGCCAGATCGGTCAGCGCCAGCGCATCGGGCAGCGCGCGCGTCGGGGTCACGAACTCGCTGTAGTTGGTCCTCCCCTGCGGTCGGATCACGAAATAGGTGAAGTACGAGGCGATCACCGGCGCTGCGCATACCGCCAGCACCGCCAGCATCTTCAGCCGTCCGGACGCGGTGCGGCGCGCCGACAGATCGGGCGTCGGCATCGAGTGCACCGTGAAGCTCAGCGGCGACACCGGCTCAGACAGGGCGCTGCGATCGGAGCCGGGGGTGGATGAGTTGGAACCAGACATACAGACCTGTCATCAAGGCGCAAAGCGCAAACCACTGGAACGCGTAGCCGTAGTGTTTTTGTATCCCGAGATCGGGCCGGGCCCACTGACGGGACAAGCCGTCACGAGGCGCGCCGTCGGCATCCTGAATGACGGACAGCGGCTTCAGCGACAGCGAGAACTCGCGCGCAAAGGCGTCGAGTTCGAGATTCTGGCGGATTGCACCCGAGGCAGCGCCAGCAAAGTCGTACAGCCGCCCCGGCGGCGGGGCAATGTGACCCCGAACCGTGATCTCACCGGACTCATCGGGCAGCGTGGGCAACTTCGTGCGATCCAGCGCATCGCGCGGCGCCCAGCCTCGCTGCACCATCACCGAACGGGGCGAGTCCGTGAGGCGCAGTGGCGTGACGACAAAGAAGCCCGGACGCCCATACATCTGGCGGTTGTCGAGGAAGACGGTTGCCGCCGGCACCCAATGTCCGCGAAGGACAGTGAGCCGGTGCTGCTGAGCCTGCAAGGCATCAGCGGTGTCCGCCAACTTCGACGCGTCGATGGCCGGCATCACCGCGCGGGTGTCGAGCGACTGCTGCAAGGCCAGCTTCTGCGACGCCCGGTCCATTTGCCAGATGCCCAGACGGGCGGTGCCAGCAACGCCAACAATGGTGGCGAACAGCACGATGATCGCGCGCTGACGGGATCGTTTGGGCGATTCCAAGGATTCGGCCATCACCGGCTTTTTTCGCACCACACGCCCGTGGCGCGCGGATAATTCGAGAGCATGAAGTACCTCATCGGCATCGCGTTTGTCACCATCATCGGCGCGTTGGTGTACGCCGGGGTATCAATGGTTCAGGATGGTCGGGATGGCAAACCAAAGACCCATTCGATGATGCACGCTCTGGCGCTTCGCGTCGGCGTGTCGGTCGTCCTGTTCCTGTGCCTGCTTGGGAGCTACCTGATGGGGTGGATCCAGCCGACTGGCATTCCGCACGGCTGAGAACGCTCCAGCCCGAGCGCCCAACAAAAAAGCCGCTCGGAGCGGCTTTTTTGCTTGTTGTGGAGGGGCCGATGCTCAGAGCCAGTACACCACGACATAAAGGCCCAGCCACACCACGTCCACGAAATGCCAGTACCAGGCAGCACCTTCAAAGCCGAAATGACGTTGAGGGGTGAAATGCCCCTTTTGAAGGCGCAAGGTGATGAACAGCAGCATCAATGCGCCAACGAACACGTGAAACCCGTGAAACCCGGTCAGCATGAAGAAAGTCGAACCGTAGACACCGGAGGTGAGTTTCAGATTCAGCTCGTGATAGGCGTGTGAATATTCATAGCCCTGCACGAAGAGGAAGGTGAACCCCAGCAACAGCGTGATCCACATGAAGGCGATCGTCTTGCCACGGTTGCCGGCCAACAACGCGTGGTGGGCGATCGTCAACGTCACGCCAGAGGTCAACAAAAGCGCGGTGTTGATCGTCGGCAGCGGCCATGGACCCATCGTGGCGAACGGCTCGACTGTTCCGGCTGGCGATGCGGTGATACCGGCCTGCACACTCGGCCAGATGGCCTTGAAGTCAGGCCACAGCAACGCATTCTCGAGGCTGCCCAGATTCGGGACTGCGTGCATACGGGTCCACCAAAGGGCACCGAAAAACGCACCGAAGAACATCACCTCGGAGAAGATGAACCAGCTCATGCTCCAGCGGAACGAGACGTCGATACGGTCGCTGTAGAGACCGCCCTCGCTTTCGCTGATGGCCTGACGGAACCAGCCCTGCAGGACAAATCCCCACATCAGGAAGCCGATCAGCGTGGCGTAGGCGCCCCACCCATGGCCGTTGACCCATTGACCAGCGCCGATGATGACCAGGAACAGGCCCATCGAAGCCATCACCGGGAAGCCCGAGGGCGCCGGAACGAAGTAGTAAGGGGCCGAGCTGTGTGCGCTGGCCGAAGGGGTCGCTGCCGACATGATTTCTCCTGAATCCCGATCTCTCTACATTTCCAAGGAGGCCCAGACGCCGTTGCCGGTGTCCTCGCCTCCGCAAACCATCAAGCGGCCACGCCGCTCGACAACACCCAGTTGACCACCGTGGCCAATACCGCAATCAGCACCAATGCCCCGATCACGCCGGCAATCACGACGTGTACCGGATTCAATTGGCTAACGTCCCTCTCGTAATCGGACGACTTGCGCACGCCAAAGAAAGACCAAGCCACCGCGCGCATCGTCTGCAGGAACGAGCCCTTGCGTTTGGCAGCCGCCCTCAGGTCGGATCCATGTTCGCTCATGAACGCAGCGGCCTCGGCTCGACGGCTGCAGCTGCCTGAGGCGCCATCGGCACCTTGCCGCCGACTTCAAAGAAGGTGTACGACAGCGTGATCGTGCTGACGTCCTTCGGCAGTTTCGAATCGATGACGAAGACGACAGGCCACTGTTTGCTTTCGCCGGCCTTCATCGTGTATTCGCTGAAGCAGAAGCACTGCAACTTCTTGAAATGCGCCATTGCCTGCATCGGCGCGTAACTCGGGATCGCCTGCGCGGCCATCGTACGGTTCTGCGTGTTGGTGAACTCGTACATCACCGTGGTCAATTCACCGGGGTGCACCTGCACGCTGCTGACCGCCGGCTTGAACTTCCACACGCCACGCGCGTTCGCATCGAACTCGACCGTGATCGTGCGGCTGCGATCGACCTGGGTATTGGCACCCCCCGATGAACCGTCCTGCCCAGAGGCGACCCGCTCCGAGAGCGAGAGCACGTTGACGCCCAAGGCGGTACAGATCGCCTTGTAGAGCGGCACCATCGCGTAGCCGAAGCAGAACATCACGGCCGTGATGACCAGCAGCTTGCCGACCATGAGCGAGTTGTCACCTCGCAGCAAGGCAGCCGCGCGAGAGGACCGATCCAGTCCGTCCGTCATGTCTCAGAGACCGAACAACGCCGCCTTGGCGATGAACCCGACGAAAAACACCACCGCAATCGAAGCCAAGATCAGCCCCAGACGGACGTTCTGCTTTTTCTGGTCAGGTGTGGACATGGCTCGGATCACGCGAGAATCTTGGTGGCCGAAGCATTCAACTTCGGCGGAGTTTCGAACGTGTGGAACGGCGCCGGCGATGGCACTTCCCATTCGAGACCCTCGGCACCTTCCCAAGGCTTGGCCGGTGCAGGCTCACCTTTGCCGCGCATCATCGGCAGGACGACAAAGAAGAAGAAGTAAAGCTGCATGAGTCCGAAGCCCAAGGCACCGACCGAGGCCAGCGCATTGAAGTCGGCGAACTGCATCGGGTAATCGGCATAGCGGCGTGGCATGCCGGCCAGACCGAGGAAGTGCATCGGGAAGAAGGTGACATTGAAGAAGATCAGCGAGCCCCAGAAATGGATCTTGCCGCGTGTCTCGTTGTACATCACACCGGTCCATTTCGGCCCCCAGTAGTACACGCCAGCGAACATGGCATACAGCGAACCGGCCACGAGAACGTAGTGGAAGTGCGCCACCACGTAGTAGGTGTCCTGCAACTGGATGTCGACAGGCGCCACGGCCAGGATCAGCCCCGTGAAACCGCCCATCGTGAAAACGAAAATGAAGCCGACGGCGAACAACATCGGCGTCTCGAAAGTCATCGAACCTCGCCACATCGTGGCGATCCAATTGAACACCTTCACGCCGGTGGGGATCGCGATCAGCATCGTCGCGTACATGAAGAACAGCTGACCCGTCACTGGCATGCCGGTGGAGAACATGTGGTGAGCCCACACCATGAACGACAAGATCGCGATCGAAGCCGTGGCATAGACCATCGAGGTGTAGCCGAACAGGCGCTTGCGGGCGAACGCAGGGATGATCGCGCTCACGATGCCGAAGGCCGGCAAGATCATGATGTAGACCTCGGGGTGACCGAAGAACCAGAAGATGTGCTGGTACATCACCGGATCACCGCCGCCGGCAGGGTTGAAGAAGCTGGTGCCGAAATGGCGATCGGTCAACGTCATCGTGATGGCGCCTGCCAAAACGGGCATCACTGCGATCAGCAGGTAGGCTGTGATCAGCCAGGTCCAGCAGAACAGCGGCATCTTCATCAACGTCATGCCGGGCGCACGCATGTTCAGGATGGTCACGACGATATTGATTGAGCCCATGATCGAGCTGGCCCCGAGGATGTGCATCGCAAAGATGCCGGCATCCATCGACGGACCCATCTGCAGGGTCAGTGGCGCGTAGAGCGTCCAGCCCGCAGCAGGCGCACCGCCAGGCATGAAAAACGAGCCGACCAGGGTCAGCCCGGCCGGGATCAGCAACCAGAAGCTGAGGTTGTTCATCCGCGCAAACGCCATGTCGGCAGCACCGATTTGCAGCGGAATCATCCAGTTCGCAAATCCAACAAATGCCGGCATGATCGCGCCGAACACCATGATCAGGCCGTGCATCGTGGTCAGCTGATTGAACAACTGCGGGTTGACGAACTGCAGGCCCGGCTGGAACAGCTCGGCCCGGATGATCATCGCCAAGATGCCGCCGACGATCAACATCGTGAACGAGAACAACAGGTACATCGTGCCGATGTCTTTGTGGTTCGTCGCGTACAACCACCGGCGCCAGCCCTGCGGCGCACCATGATCGTGGTCATGGTCATGTGCGTGACCGTGGTCACCGTGATGGTCGAGTACTGCACTCATGGCGAATCCTTCTGAAACGACTGGACGTTCAAATTAAGAGAAATCACTGGCGGGCGGCGACAACGTCGGCCGGCTGCACCGCTTGCCCGGTCTTGTTGGACCAGTTGTTCTTGGTAAACGTGATCACGGCAGCGATCTCGGTGTCCGAAAGTTGCTTCCACGAAGGCATCGCGCCGTTGTTCTGACCGTGCAGCAGCACCGAAATCTGCTTGGTCTTATCGGCGTCAAGGACGACAGCAGCACCATCGAGCGGCTTGACCGGGCCCATGCCCTTGCCGTTCGGCTGGTGGCAAGCCGCACAGTTGGCGTTGTAGATCTTCTCGCCACGCGCGGTCAGATCGGCCAGCTCCCAGACCTTGCTCGGATCATCCGATTTGGCCGACATCTCGGCGCGCTTGCCTTCGACCCACTTCGTATAGTCGGCCTGCGACAGCACCTTCACATGGATCGGCATGTAGGCGTGCTCCTTGCCACAAAGTTCCTGGCACTGCCCGTAGAAGTCCCCCGTCCTCTCGGCACGAAACCAGGTGTCGCGCACGAACCCCGGAATCGCGTCCTGCTTGATGCCGAAAGCTGGCACCGCGAATGCGTGAATCACGTCGTTGGCCGTCGTGATGATGCGGACCTTCTTGTTGACCGGCACGACCAACGGGTTGTCGACCTTCAACAGGTAGTCATCGCCCGAAGGTTTGCCATCGTCCGACATCTGACGCTGCGCAGGATCAAGCGTTGAAACGAACCCGATGCCCTCGCCCTCGCCCTTCAGATAGTCGTAGCCCCACTTCCACTGCATCCCCGTGGTCTTGATCGTCAGATCGGCAGAACTGGTGTCCTTCATCGCGACGACCACCTTCGTAGCGGGAAGAGCCATCCCGATGACGATGATGAACGGAACGATGGTCCAGATGATCTCGACCGTGGTGCTCTCGTGGAAATTGGCAGCCTTCGCGCCCTTTGACTTGCGGTGCATCAGGATCGAATAAAACATGAAACCGAACACACCAACGAAGATCACCATGCAGATGATCAGCATGAAGTAGTGCAGCCAGCGCTGGTCTTCAGCAATCTTCGTCGCTGCGACGGGCAGATCGAGCTGGTTGACAGCCGGACCGCCAGGCAGATCATTGACCGCGGCGGCCAGTGTCGTGACGGCCCACAGGGTCAGACCCGTGACGGCTTGCCCAGCTTTTGTGCAAAGTGCTTTCATCTTGTTCATCGTGACTGCTCGTGTTGTCAAAACTCTGCCGATGGCAGAGCACCCTGCGGCCGGGTACGGGCCAATCGAACCGCTTGACGCAATTCATTGGCCAACTGTCGCCGCAACTCCGGACGCACAAACCGCCCGACCTCTATCCTTCGACCCTGCCCGGACAGCTCGATCAGCGACTCGTCGCCGGTCACAGGCTCCACGCTGACCCACTCGGGCGCAAACTCCGCCGTCTCTACGATGCTGCCCGAGGTGTGCTCAACCGTAAGCCGCCCCCTGCGCATCGCGATGTTTTCCTGATCCGCGGCGTGTCGCGAATACACCAGCAACGCCATCCCGACCGCCGCCAGTTCGATCGATGCAAACGTCATGATCATCGTTGCGCCCTGCAACCAGAAATATCCGGCGATCACCAGCGACAACGCGCACAGGCCTCCGAAGAGCGTGAGCAACTGTCTCGGCGCCATAGAGCAATTGCGTTTCAATATCCATTCAACGGACCACTCACCGACACCTGATCCGCTCTCGGTACCGAAGTACCACGATGCTGGCATCGCGCTGGCGCTTGATGCGGGAAGAGACGGGTACGTGGACATCCTGCGTTTGCTGCGTGGGGCCGAGCTACAGCACGGCAATTTGGCGCGTAAGGTGGGATTGATCCGAATCAAGTCGCTTTCGCGACTCAGACCTACGATGAGACACCCGGGAGTTTAACCGACCGAAACCCCCTCTCTCAAGCCGGGCGCCTCGCCTCGCGCATGAGACGTCGCATCTCGTCCAGAGAAACCTGGGTTTCTGCATGAGGTTCGACCTTCGTTGGGGCTTTGAACGCGTGGCCGTAGACGATTTCGAAGGTCAGGCCGATTCGGCCGTTCGCGTCTCGGATACGGTCCAACTCGCGATACAGCTGTGTGCGCCAACGCGGCGTTCGCAAGCCAACAGCGCGGGACGGCGACGCATTGCCGCCCAACATGCGCAAGTCCCTGCACAACACATCGGGACTGGTCCATTGAACCGTCAGCGTCTCCTGGTCCATCACCGGATCGGCGAAGCCGGCATGCATCAGCATGTCGCCGAGATCATGCATGTCGACGAAGTCAACTGTTGGAGCAGGCCAGCCCAGACGAGCATAAAGCGTCCTCAACTCGCGCACCGTATCCGGGCCCAGACATGAAAACATCACGAATCCTCCGTCCGCCAGCATGCGATGCCAACGCCGCATCAATGCCGGCGGATCTGTGACCGCATGCAAGGCCATGCTGGCCCATATCAGCTGCACTTCGCTGGGAAATCGATCGTTCGAGTCGCCGATCACCTCTGCCGCTGGGGCCTTCCAGCGGCGGGCACTCCACCACGGAGCATGCAACGCCTGCCGACTACGTGCCACCCGATCGTCGCTGGATTCGACGGCGATCAGCGCAGCCTGGGGGTACGTCGCGGCCAGTCGGGGGCCGCCGGCTCCGAGAAAGGCTTCCCAATCGACCACCCGACTCGGCGACAACCGGAACAACGAGAGCCGTTCACCCATGCGCTGGGCGATCTCAGCATGCAGCCAGGGCGGGGTCGGCAGGTGACCGAGGCGACGTCTGATGGCTGCAACGGCCACCTCGTCGATAACGCGTCGCGAAGAAGTGGAATCACTGACCATCGCACCAGTATATTGACGGCGTGAACGCGCAGCCCTGGTCGACACACCCTTCACCGCCACCCTGGTGGCACCGCTTGCCCGGGCAGTGCGCGGTGTGCTGCGGATGGGGCCGCGGTCGGGTCTGCGGCACCTGCACAAGGCGTTTCACGTCGCTTGCAGAACGTTGCACGCGCTGCGCTGCCAGGGTCCCCTCGGGAGTCGACATCTGCGGCGATTGCGTGCGATCGCCGCCACCGTTCGACAGCGCACTGGCCGCAGTCGATTACGACCACCCCTGGGACCGGCTGATCGGAGAATTCAAGTTCAACGAATCGCTCGATCTGGCCGGATCGCTCGCCGATCTGCTTGTTGCCACTCACCACCGTCATGGCGCCGAGCCGCGCCCGGATTGGCTGCTGCCGGTGCCGATGGGTGCTGGGCGGTTGCGGGAGCGCGGCTACAACCAATCGTGGGAGTTGGCGCGTCGCTGTGCGCGGCGACTCGGGTGCCGAACCGATGCGACCCTCCTGCTGCGCATCAAGGACACCCCGCATCAGCTGTCGCTGCCGCGCCAACACAGGATCGCCAATGTGACGGGTGCATTTGCCGTCGAACCGACGCGTCGCCACGAGTTGAAAGGCTGCGCAGTCACGCTGGTCGACGACGTCATGACGACGCAAGCAACGGCCTCCGAGTTGACGCGCGTTGTGCGCGCTGCGGGGGCCGTCGCCGTGCACGTGTGGGTGGTGGCGCGGACGCCAGCCCCTGGGCGCTGAACATGTTCAACATCGTCCTGGTGCATCCCGAGATTCCGCCCAATACCGGCAACGTGATCCGCCTGGCAGCGAACACCTCGTGTGCGTTGCACCTGGTCGAACCATTGGGGTTCTCGATGGACGACAAGCTGCTGCAGCGCGCGGGGCTCGACTACCACGAGCACGCACGCGTTCACCGTCATGCGTCCTGGGATAGATTCGTCGAATCCATGCAACCCGACCTGTCGCGCTGCTTCGCTTTCACGACACGAGGTGGCCAGACAGCGAGCGCGGTGCAGTGGCAGTCGGGAGACTGGATGATCTTCGGATCGGAGACCTCCGGCTTGCCCGAGGAGCTGCGGACCTGGTTTGCGGCCGACAGGCTGATCAGATTGCCGTTGATTCCTGGGCAGCGCAGCCTGAATCTCAGCAACGCGGTTGCGGTTGCCGTGTTCGAGGCGTGGCGGCAGAACGGCTACGCCGGCGGCACCTGAGCTGCTGTCAACGCTCGGGGCGCGGACCGCGCCCCATCAACAGCTCGACGCCCTGACTCGGAGTCACACGCCCTTCCAGCACAGCGACGACAGCCGCGGTGATCGGCATCTCGACGCCCAGCGCCTGCGCACGGCGCAAGACAGTGGCGGCGCTGAACACACCTTCCGCCACATGGCCCAGTTCGACAAGGATCTGCGCGAGGGGCTTGCCCTGCGCCAACTGCAGGCCCACGGTTCGATTGCGCGACAAATCGCCGGTCGCGGTCAACACCAGATCGCCCAGGCCGCTCAATCCCATGAAGGTTTCCGGTCGAGCACCCAGCGCCGTGCCCAGCCGCACCATCTCGGCCAGCCCCCGGGTCACCAGCGCAGCACGGGCGTTGAAGCCGAGCTGGAGGCCATCGGCCAGACCGGTGGCAATCGCCATCACGTTCTTGACGGCGCCGCCCACCTCGACACCGATCGGATCGTCAGACGTGTAGATGCGCAGGTTGTCGCTGTGCAGGAGTTCGACCGCCTGAACGCACAAGGCCCGATCGGCGCTGGCCGCAACCAGCGCTGTGGGCTGACCTCGGGCCACCTCCTGGGCAAAGCTCGGGCCCGACAAGACGCCCACGCGGCCGCCCGGCCAGATCTGGGCGGCCACCTCATGGCCCAGCCAGCCGGTGTCCTTCTGAAATCCCTTGCACAGCCAGAACAGGCCGGGAGCCTGCGCGCCGGCAGGCAGAGCCTCCAACACGGCAGCCAGACCGGCCATGGGAGTGGCAACGATCAGAAGGCCCCCGCGGGCGTGCTGGACAGCGGCGTCGAAATCGCCGGTGATCAGGGTCGACGAAGGCAACTCGACCGCGTCGAGATACTGCGCATTGCGCCGCAGCGCTTGCATGGATGCAACCTGCGAGGGATCGCGCGCCCAAAGCATGGTGGGGTGCCGGGCAGAGGCGCTGACCGCCAGCGCGGTGCCCCAGGCCCCGGCACCTAGCACGCTGAGATTCACTGGCGCGCCCCCGGTGCCCGGTCAGATCGGACGCTCAGTTGGGCAGCGTACCGCCGTTTGCTGCGGCCTTCTTGGCCGCCTCTTCTGCGGCAGCCGCCTTCTGCCCTTCGTACATCGCCTGGAAGTTGACTTCAGTCAGAAGCACCGGCGGGAAGCCTGCCCGGGTGCAGATGTCGGAGACGATCGCGCGCAAGTACGGGTAGACGATGCCCGGGCAGGCGATGCTGACGATCGGCTGCATCTGCTCTTTCGGGATGTTGCGGATCTCGAAAATGCCGGCCTGCTTCGCTTCGAGCAGGAAAAGGGTCTTTTCGCCGACCTTGGCCGTCACCGTGACCCGCAGCGTCACCTCGTAGTTGTCAGGGCCGACCGTCTCTGCACCGACGCCGATGTTGATGTCGACCTGTGGCGGGGTCTGCTCGAGGAAGATGGCAGGCGAATTGGGCTGCTCCAGCGACATGTCCTTGAGGTAGATGCGCTGAATGTTGAACACGGGGGAGTTGTTGTCTTCGTCTGCCATGAGAGTCTCGGGTGGTTTCTTGATCGGGGGCCGAAGCCGCTTGCGGCCCGGGATTATGGGGGATCAGACCCGCAGGCCCGACCGCTGCGAAGCGGGTTTCGGCGTGCTGCGCGCGCTCAGCGTCCCGCGAGCAGCGGCATCAAGCCACCGCGCTGGTCGAGCGCGAGCAGGTCGTCGCAACCACCGATGTGCGCATCGCCGATGAATATCTGCGGTACCGTGCGGCGGCCAGTGCGCTCGACCATCGCGTCCCGCGCGGAGGGGTCGAGGTCGACCCGCACCTCGTCGATCTCGGCCACGCCGCGTTCCTTGAGCAAGGCCTTGGCGCGCAGGCAGTACGGACACACCTGCGTGGTGTACATCGTCACGGTGACGGGGATGCTGGTGTGGCTGGACATGCAGGGCTCGCGGGATCAGGCGGAACGCTCGATGGGGAGATTGGCTTCGCGCCAGGCTGCGGTGCCCCCGGCGACCGCTTGCGCGTTCTCGTAACCGCGCTTGCGCAGCAGCCCGACTCCGCGCTGCGCGCGGGCTCCGGTGGGGCACAGCAGCAGCACCGGCACACCCTTGTTCTTGGGCAGCTCGGTGCTCGTCTCCAGGCTGCCGAACGGAACATTCTTCGCTCCGCCTGCGTGGCCCGCCGAGTACTCGGCCAGCTCGCTCACGTCGACCAGGACGCCTTTTTCGCGGTTGATCAGACTGACCGCCTCAACGGGACTGACCCGTCCCCCGCCAGCGCCACGTGAAAGCATGGGCCAGAGCAGAAGTGCACCGGAAATCAGGGCAGCAGCGAACAGAAACCAGTTGGCGAGGAAGAAGGTCACGAAGCGGTCCGGTTGGATGAAGCAGTCTGGAAAAGCGCGGATTATAGAATTTGAGGGTTTCCCCGATATCGGGTTCTTCCGCAACCTCCGAGCACCTGCCTTCCCATGTACCAACTCGTGTTGATCCGCCACGGCCAATCCACCTGGAACCTCGAAAACCGCTTCACAGGGTGGGTCGACGTCGAGTTGACGCCGCTGGGCGTGTCCCAGGCACAAGCCGCCGGCCGCCGGCTCAAGGCACAGGGCTTCGACTTCGACCTCGCCTATACCTCGGTGCTGAAGCGCGCCGTGTGGACGCTGTGGCATGCGCTGGATCAACTCGACCGGACATGGCTGCCTGTGGTGAACTCATGGCGGCTCAACGAGCGCCATTACGGCGCGCTGGAAGGGTTGAACAAGGCCGACACTGCCGCAAAGTACGGAGAGGCGCAGGTGATGCAATGGCGTCGAAGCTATGACACGCCGCCGCCTGCACTCGACCCGGCCGACCCACGCTGCGAGCGCTCCGATCGGCGTTACGCCGGCCTGGAAGCCGGCGAAGTCCCGCTGACCGAATGCCTCAAAGACACGGTGGCGCGGGTGCTTCCGTGCTGGAACGAATCCATCGTGCCGTCGATCGCTGCGGGCAAGCGGGTGATCGTTGCCGCGCATGGCAACAGCATCCGCGGACTGATGAAACACCTGGACAACATCTCCGACAACGACATCGTCGGGCTCGAAATCCCGAACGGCGTGCCGATCGTCTACGACCTCGACGCACAGTTCCGGCCGATCAGTCGACGATTTCTCGAAATCGACTGATGCCCTGACGCCGGCTCACACCGTCGGCGTCATCGCAGCCAGTTGCGCGTCGATGGCGTTCGCGAGTCGTGCCGCCAGCGCACGACGATCCGCATGACCGCTGGTCTGCGCAGGCAGGAAGCTCACCTGGGCCGTGAGGCCGCAGGTCGATGCGACCGCCCACAACGACCGCATCAGCGTCATGTCACCGATGTAGGCAGCGGCAGCGCTGACCGGCTCTCGCACGTCGGAATACCGCAGGGCGATCGGCTGCACCTGAACCTGCGCCACGATGGCCGCCTGCAACAGGTTGGCGTGGAACGGCAGCACGCCGTGGCCGTCGCTGGTGGTGCCTTCGGGAAACACCGCAATCTGCTCACCGACCTTCAGCGCCTGGGCGATCAGGTGCAACACCCGAAGCGCGTCTCGCGTGCGCGTACGCTCGATGAACAGCGTGCCGCCGCAGGCCGTCAGCCAGCCCAGCACCGGCCAAGCCCGGACGTCGGCCTTCGACACGAAGCGAACCGGCTGAACCGCATTGATCGCGAGGATGTCGAGCCACGACACATGGTTGGCAACGAACAGGGTCGCGCCCGCAGCGGGCAAGCCGGACACACGCAACCGGATACCCAGCACGGACAGCGCCCGAGCCGACCAGCGGCCCACATGCGCCATCCGCCGCGGCGCGTCGATGAACGGGAACAACAGCGCACAGATCAGCATTCCGCGCAGCACGTGCAGCCCGCAGCGCAACAGCCGCCAGACAGCGCGCACGCCGCCCGCGCTCAAAGTGCTTCGTAGGCCACGTGTCCGGAGACCAGCGTGCACTTCACGCGACCCGGCAGTTCGTGACCCGTGAACGGCGTGTGCTTGCCCTGGCTCTTCAGCGCATCCGACCGCACCTGCCAGTATTCGGCCGGGTCGAACAGACAGACATCGGCCACGCCGCCTTCGACCAGCTGACCCGCACTCGATGCCAGCGATCCGAGCGCATCGCCGAGCACCCGCACCGGCGCGATGGTGATGGTCGCCAGCGTACGCGCCAGCTCGAGACCTGACTGCTCACCCCACTTCAGCGCGAGCCCGAGCAGCAATTCAAGGCCGGTGGCACCCGGCTCCGCCTCGGCAAACGGCAGGGTCTTGGCATCCTCGTCGACCGGGGTGTGGTCGCTGACCAGCGCGTCGATGGTGCCGTCGGCCAGACCGGCGCGCAGCGCATCGCGATCGCGCACCTGACGCAACGGCGGTGTCAGGCGCATCGCGGCATTGAAGTAGCCGATGTCGATGTCGGTCAGGTGCAGGTGGTTGATGCTGACATCGCAGGTGATCGGCAGCATTTCGGCCTTCGCGCGCCGCACCAGCTCGACGCCCGCTGCGCTGCTCAGGCGGCAGATATGCACCCGCGCCCGTGTGTCGCGCACCAGCTCGAACAGCGTGTTCAGCGCGATCGTCTCGGCAATGACCGGCACGCCGGTCAGGCCCATCCGCGTCGCCAGCGCGCCCTTGGCCGCCACGCCGTTACCCAGGAATCCGTCCTGCGCACGCAGCCAGGTCGTATAGCCGAAGGTCGACGCGTATTGAAGTGCACGGTGCAGCACCAGCGTGTCTTTCAGCGCGACCTCGGCATGCGAGAAACCAACGCAGCCGGCCTCGGTGAGCTCGGCCATCTCGGTCAACACCTCGCCGCCTAGACCGCGGGTCAGCGCGCCGAGAGGGTACAGGTGCGACTGGTTCAGGTTGCGCGCACGAAACTTGAGCATCTCGACCAGGCCGGGCTCGTCGAGCGGCGGGTCGGTGTCGGGCAGGCAGACCAGGCTGGTCACGCCACCGGCGACGGCGGCCGACATCTCGCTTTCGAGCATGCCTTCGTGCTCGTGGCCGGGTTCGCGCAGCCGCACGGCCAGATCGACGAGGCCTGGCGCAACCACCAGGCCGCGCGCGTCGATGGTGCGATTGGGATGGAAGTCTGCGCCGACGGTGCCGATGCGCACGATGCGACCGGCAGCGATCGCCACGTCGGAGTGTTCGTCGCGGCCGGAAGCGGGGTCGATCACGCGACCGTTCTGGATCAGGATCTTCATGCTCGTCAGTCCGGCGCCATCAGGCGGAGTTGCCCGCAATCGTCGACATCACCGCCATGCGCACCGCGATGCCGAAGGTGACCTGCGGCAGGATCACGCTCTGCGCGCCATCGGCCACGCGGGAGTCGATCTCGACACCGCGGTTGATCGGACCCGGGTGCATCACGATCGCGTCGGGCTTGGCGAGCGCGAGCTTTTCCTGCGTGAGCCCATAGTTCTTGAAGAACTCGCCGGCGCTCGGCAGCATCGCGCCGCTCATGCGCTCGTTCTGCAGTCGCAGCATGATGATCACGTCGGCGCCGCGGATGCCTTCGGCCATGTCGTGACAGACCCGCACGCCCATCTCGCGCAGGTCGCCGGGCACCAGCGTCTTCGGCCCCACGGCACGCACCTCGGGCACGCCGAGCGTCGTCAGGGCATGAATGTCGGAGCGCGCCACGCGCGAGTGCACGATATCGCCGACGATCGCCACCGTCAGGTTGGTGAAGTCCTTCTTGTAGTGGCGGATCGTGTACATGTCGAGCAGCCCCTGCGTCGGGTGCGCATGGCGGCCGTCGCCGGCATTGACCACATGGACATGCGGCGCACAGTGCTGCGCGATCAGGTACGGCGCGCCGCTCTGGCTGTGCCGCACGACGAACATGTCGGCATGCATTGCGGACAGGTTGGCGATGGTGTCGAGCAGGCTCTCACCCTTGGCCGCGCTGGACCGCGCGATGTCGAGATTGATCACGTCGGCGCTCAGCCGCTTGGCCGCGATCTCGAACGTGGTGCGGGTGCGGGTGCTGTTCTCGAAGAACAGGTTGAACACGCTCTTTCCGCGCAGCAGCGGAACCTTCTTGACCTCGCGGTCGTTGACGCTGAGGAAGGTGCCGGCGGTGTCGAGGATCTGGTGGATCAGCGAGCGCGGCAGGCCCTCGATCGACAGCAGGTGGATCAGCTCGCCATGCTTGTTGAGCTGCGGGTTGTTTCTGAAATTCAAGCCGTGCGCTCCCGGATGTCGAAGCTGAAGCGGCCCGCTTCGTCACGCACCAGCGACAGCCGCTGGGTCGCCGGCAGCGCAATGCGGGCGGCCGCATAGGCAGGGTGGATCGGCAGTTCACGGCCGCCCCGGTCGACCAGCACAGCCAGCGTGACGCTGGCCGGCCGGCCGAAATCGAACAGTTCGTTGACCACCGCGCGCGTGGTGCGCCCCGTGAACAGCACATCGTCGATCAGCACGATGTGGCGACCTTCGATCTCGAACGGCAACCGCGTGTGATCGGCGCCGGCGGTCATGCCGCGCGAGCCGAAATCGTCGCGATGCAGCGCGCTGGAGATCACGCCGTGCTCGCCGGCCAGCGGCAACTCGCGCTGCAGGCGCTCGGCCAGCCAGGCACCGCCCGACCAGATGCCGACCAGCACCGAGTTCGGCCGCAGCAGACCGCGCACACCGGCTAGCAGATCGCAGTACAGCGCCTCCGCATCGAGCTGCAAGGAACTCATTCTGATGCGCTCCGCAGGTACTGTTCCAGGATCAAAGCCGCCGAGGCGGCATCTAGATCGCCCGCGCCCGCAGCATGAGCCTCGGTCGTGGTGTAGCGCTCGTCCACCTCGTGCACCTCCAGTCGAAGCCGGCCTCGCAACTGGCGCGCGAAGCGGCGGGCGCGCAGCGTGTTCTCGTGCTCGGCGCCGTCCGGATGGAACGGCACGCCGACGACCAGTGCGTCGGGCTGCCATTCGTCGACCAGACGACCGATGTCGGTGAAACGGGCGTCGCCGATGGCTGCAATGGTGCGCAACGGTTGCGCGGTACGGGTCAACGTGTTGCCGCTGGCCACGCCGACACGACGCAGGCCGAAGTCGAAGGCGAGGTAGGTGCGAACCCGGGTCGCCACGCCGGCGACCGGTGACCTCGACGCGCGCGCGCCGAGTTCAGGCATGCCCGACATCGGCACTGAGCATGGCCGGGTCGATGCCAAGCAGGGACAGCGCCTTGTCATAGCGCTGTTCGACCGGCGTGTTGAAGATGATCTCTGGCTCGGCGTCGACATTGATCCAGGTGTTGCGGCCCATCTCCTCCTCGAGCTGTCCGGCACCCCAGCCGCTGTACCCCAGCGTCACCAGGATCTTGGTTGGCCCGGCGCCATTGGCCAGGGCTTCGAGCACGTCCTTGCTCGTGGTCATTTCGAGACCACCGGGAATCCGCAGCGACGAATTGAAGCGAGCCGCTTCGTCGTCCAGCTGCTCGTGCAGCACGAAGCCGCGTTCCGTTTGCACCGGCCCGCCGTAGTAGACCGGCGACTCCGCCAGATCGACGCGATCGAGCGCCAACTCGACTTTCTCGAACAGATTCTTCAGCTTGATGTCGATGGGCTTGTTGATCACCAGGCCGAGCGCGCCCTTGTCGGTGTGCTCGCACAGGTAGATCACGGTGCCGGCGAAGGTGTCACCCGCGATCCCGGGCATGGCGATCAGGAACTGGTTGGTGAGGTTGATGCCGCCGGAACTCATCGCTGCATTTTATGACTGCGGCACACTCGTCGCATGTCCCCGTCGATCGATACCGCACTCGTCTGGTTCCGCCGCGACCTGCGAACAGACGACCATGCGGCGCTGCACCACGCGCTGCGCTCGGCGCGCCACGTCTGGTGCGTGTTCGTCCTCGACCGGGAAATCCTCGATCCGCTGCCGCGCGCCGATCGACGGGTCGAGTTCATCGTCGACAGCCTGGCCGACCTGCACGCGCAGTTGACCGCCCTTGGCGCCGCGCACGGTGTGCAGGGCACCGGCCTGATCGTGCGCCACGCGTGGGCGCGCGACGAGATCCCCGCGCTGGCGCAGCGCTTGCGCGTGCAGGCCGTGTACGCCAGCCACGACGACGAGCCCGCGGCACTGGGTCGCGACGCCCGCGTGCGCGGCCGGCTGGCGGATCTTGGCATCGCCTTCCACACCAGCAAGGACCATGTGGTCTTCGAGCGCAGCGAGGTGCTGACCGGATCGGGCACCCCGTACGGCGTTTTCACTCCGTACAAGAACGCGTGGCTGAAGCGGCTGACGCCGGAGCACCTGGCGCCATGGTCCGTCGAACCCCAAGCCGGGCACCTGGCCGCGCTGCCGAAAGACCTCGCCGGCGGCCCACCGTCGCTGATCGACATCGGCTTCGAAGCGACCAACCTGGCGACGCTGAAGATGGGCCACGGCGCCAGCGGCGCGCACGCGTCGTTCAGTGATTTCCTGACGCGCATCGACGCCTACGAGGACACGCGCAACTTCCCCGCGGTCAAGGGGCCGAGCTACCTGTCGGTGCACCTGCGCTTCGGCACGATATCGATCCGCCAGCTGGCGCGCGAGGCGCATCGGCGCCTGCAGGCCGGTTCGCGCGGCGCCGAGGTCTGGCTGTCGGAGCTGATCTGGCGCGACTTCTATCACCAGGTGATGCACCACCACCCGCATGTGGTGGTGCGCAGCTTCAAGCCGGATTACGACCGCATCCATTGGGAGCATGGCAAGCACGCCGAGTCCTTGTTCGCCGCCTGGTGCGAGGGCCGCACCGGCTACCCGCTGGTCGACGCGGCGATGGCACAGATCAACCAGACCGGCTACATGCACAACCGCCTGCGCATGGTGGTCGCAAGCTTCCTGGTGAAGGACCTCGGCATCGACTGGCGCTGGGGCGAACGCTACTTCGCCGAACATCTCAACGACTTCGACCTGGCGGCCAACAACGGCGGCTGGCAGTGGGCGAGTTCGAGCGGGTGCGACGCACAACCGTACTTCCGAATCTTCAACCCGATCAGCCAGAGCGAGAAATTCGACCCGACAGGCAAGTTCATCCGCCGTTATGTGCCGCAACTCGCGGCGCTGCCGGACGCTGCTTTGCACGCTCCCTGGAAAGCGCGACCGCTGGAGCTGGCAGCAGCCGGCATCGCGATAGGTCAGGACTACCCGCCTCCCATCGTGCAGCACGATGCCGCACGCGAAAAGACGCTGCAGCGTTACGCGGTGGTCAAGGCCAGGCAGTAGTTCGGCAACCCGTGGCGCGGCGACTCGACCTGCACGGCCGGAGTCGTGCCACCAGCCAGCAACGTCAGCTCAGAAGAATTCGACGTCGCCGACCTTCGTGGTGTCCGTCAGGTGTCCCTGGGCCACCAGTTCAGCATGACTGCACACGCGATTGCGACCATGCTGCTTCGCGTGGTACACAGCCTGGTCGGCGCGCTCGAACGCACCGCTGGGCGTGTCGCCGGTTCGCACAGCGGTGAAGCCAATGCTGACAGTCACGCGCCCCACCTGGGGAAACTCGAATTGCTCCGCATGACAGCGAAAACGTTCCAGGGCCTGCGCGGCATCCGCTTCGGTGTGACAGCGCATCAGCACCAGAAACTCCTCGCCGCCGAAACGGTAAAGCCGGTCGTGGAGGCGGAAGCTGCGCGCCATCAGGCGCGACAACAACAAAAGCACCTCATCGCCGATCAGGTGGCCGAAGCAGTCGTTGACCCGCTTGAAGTGGTCGATGTCGATGACGCCGATCCAGTAGCGGCTGGCACCGCTTGCGCCGGTCCGCCGCCCAGCTTGCTCCTCATCGGGGGCCGGCTGCAGGTCGGTGGCCGCCTTCAGGAAACTCTCGTCGAACGTCTTGCGGTTGAGCAGGCCCGTCAGCGTGTCGCGTTCGCTGTAATCGAGCAGGCGATCGAAATTGCGGTAGATGCGCAGGACACCATCGACGATGCGCTCGGCGTCTTCCTCGAGCGGGGCGTCGGTCTCGATCTCGATCACGGCAACCACATCGTTGCCACCGAACAGCGGGAAGAACGTCCGGTGCGGCGGGCCGGACACCGTCACCACGCGCTGCTCGGTCAGCGCCGTGAACCGGGCCTCGCCGGCCTCCAGCCTCGGCAAGGTGTCCAGGTCGGTCCAAAGGGGGTCGGACGTGGCGAACGCGTCGCCAATGCGCAGCCTCGCCCGGTTCAGCCAGTGTCGATCGTCGGCCTCACCCACGCAGCGATGGACGGACACCATGCGCGGCCTCACGATGTCCCGCAAAGCGCCGGCCAGCGCCAGATCCAGCATCTCGCGATCGCGATGACTCGTCAGCTCCGCAATGCGATCGGCGAAGGGAATCATGCCGGCGGCCGAGCTGACGATGTCAACGCAATACCTATGCTGTAACCGGACTTCCGGTGCACCGAGCGATCAACGCCAGCAGGTCCTCTTCCGAGTAAGGCTTGCCAAGGTAGTGCTCGACACCGAGCTGCGCCGCGTAGTCCCGGTGCTTCTGGGCGATCCGTGACGTGATCATGATCACCGGCAGGTCACTCAGGCGAGAGTCAGCGCGCAGGTTGCGCACCAGATCGAAGCCGTCCATGCGCGGCATCTCGATGTCGCTGAGCACGATCGCAGGCTTTTCCTGTGCCAGCTGCTCGAGCGCGTCGAGCCCGTCCTTGGCGAGCATCACCCGGTAGCCCTCGCGCAGCAGCATCCGTTCGGTGACGCGTCGCACGGTCAGCGAGTCGTCGACCACCAGCACCAGAGGCGCAAGCGGCTGAGCGGGACGATCATCGGCGGTGGCTTCCGCGTTGCCGCCGGCGTGAGATCGCATGGCCGAGAGCGTGGAAACGCGTGCCGAACTGCCATACAGCGTTGCCAGCGCAACCGGGTTGTAGATCAGCACGACGTCACCGGATGCCATCAAGGTCATGCCCGCCAGACCAGGCATCCGCGACAACTGCGGGCCCAGGTTCTTGACGACCACTTCCTCGTTGCCGACGACATCGTCCACGTGGATCACGATGCGTTGTGATGCGCTGCGGATGACCAGCACCTGCGCGGTGCGGCCGGGCGCCTCAGTGCTGCACGAACTCGTCTGCAGGAGCGCCCCCAGCCAGAAGAAGGGCAGCGCGCTGTCGTCGACGGTGAAACTGCCTGCCAGATGGGCCTGCTCGATCTCGGCGACAGGCACCCGACGCACGCTGCCGATCAGCGGCGAGGGAATGCCCACGGTGAGCTGGCCGCAACGAACCATCACAACCTGGGTCACTGCGGTCGTCAAAGGCAGAACCAGCTTGAAGCTGGTGCCCTGACCGGACGATGTTGCCGTCTCGATGCGGCCGCCGATGGCGATGACCTCAGACCGCACGACATCCATGCCGACACCGCGCCCCGAAAGCTCGGTCACCTTGTCGGCGGTCGAGAAGCCAGGTGTGAAGATCAGGTTGGCGAGGTCGCCGTCGGACAGCGCGGCGTCTTCGGCAATCAGGCCGCTGGCCACGGCCTTGACGCGGATGCGGTCGAGGCCCAGGCCCTTGCCGTCGTCGCGCACCTCGACGCTGACTTCGTTGCCGTCCTGACTGACCGCCACGACGATCGTGCCGGTCGCATCCTTGCCGGCGGCAACGCGCGACTCGGGCGATTCGATGCCATGGGTCACGCTGTTGCGCAGCAGGTGTTCGAACGCACCGGTCATGCGGTCGAGCACGCCGCGGTCGATCTCGATCGATCCGCCAACGATGTCGAGACGAACCTGCTTGCCGGTTTCCTTGGCAGCCTGTCGCACCACGCGGTACAGCCGGTCGGACAGTCCCTCGAACTCGACCATGCGGGTGCGCAGCAGGTCGTCCTGCAACTCGCGCGTCAGGCGCGCCTGCGCGGCCAGCTCGTCCTCGGTGCTCTGCAACGAGCGCTGAAGAGTGCGCTGCACGGTGGCCACGTCATTGACCGACTCGGCCATCATGCGGGTCAGTTCCTGGAAGCGGGTGAAGCGGTCGAATTCGAGCGGGTCGAAGGCCTCGGACGACACCTTGGCTGCCTCCATGCGCGCACTGATCTGTGTCTCGGCCTGCAGCTCGATGTCGCGCAACTGGCCGCGCAGGCGATCGAGGTTTTCGGTCAGGTCGGTCAGCGAACCCTTGATCTCCTGCACATCCGATGCGATGCGCGAACGCGTGATGCTGACCTCGCCGGCCTGGTTGACCAGCCGATCCAGCAAGGGGGCGCGCACCCGCACCGCCGCATTGGATACCGAAGCCGCTGGTGCACGCGGAGCTTCGGCCGCGCCGTCGCCGGCGCCGAAGTGCGACCAGTCGACATCGGCACTTGCCTCCGCGTGTGCAGGATGGCCGTCGCTGGCGAGGGTGGGCGTCGGCAAGACGCCCTGCAACGCGTCCACATCGGATGTATCCGCGTCGGTTGCGCGTGGCTTGTCCGCTTCGTCCTCGACTTCGCCTTCATCGATCGACACCGGCGGCGCGACCGCCGAGGGTCGGGTCATCATGACGGGCTCGGGCAAGACGGCAGCCGCCTGTTGAACTGCCTCGAATGCCTCGCGCAACGCGTCGCAGCGACCGAGCAGGGGCTCCACATCGGCAGCATTCACCGGAGCATCTTCCGGCTGGGCCATCAGGTTTTCGATTCGGCTTTCCAGCCGGTGTACCAGTTCGCCGAGGCGCATCGCGCCGGCCAGCCGAGCACCGCCCTTCAGCGTGTGCAACGTGCGCATCGCACCGGCCGGTTGACTGGCGTCGGCAGGCTGGCGAGCCCAGTCCTGAAGGCGGATCGCGAGTTCACCCAGCAGTTCCTCACCCTCCTCCTCGAAGATCGGGAACAGTTCGGCATCGATCGCATCGGTGGCGTCGATGTCCTCGTCGTCGTCGAAATGCTGGGACGCACCGGCAGAGGCGGCACGCGTGAGTTCGGGTTCGGGTGACGGGGACTCGTTCAGGGGTTTCAGCGCTGCGACGCCAAGCGGGTCGAGCCGCTGAACGTCGGTATTCACGTTGAAGTCGAGATGAATCGGCGGGTCCAGCGGCGCACCTTCGCTGTCGGCCATGGATTCGGCATCCAGCTCGGCAACAGCCGTGTCCAGGCGCTGCGCGGAACTCAGCTCGTGTTCGGCGAGGCGAGCAAGCAAGGCCTCCGAGGGTTGCCTCAGGAAGCCAGCAGCGAATTGATGCAGCAGGTGCCGGATTTCATCGGCCGCGTCGACGAACAGCGAGCCTTCGTCCGGCGTGCCTGAGCCGATCGCGCAACTGCGCGACAAGGCATGCTCGAGCGTGCGCGACAGGTTCGACAGATCGGAAAATCCGACCGTGGCAGAACTGCCGGCCAGCGAATGCGCCAGGGCGACCGCGGTGTCGCCGACCGGCCGCTCGAGCTCCATCGCCCACTCGGCGAGCTCGGTGCACAAGCGGCGCGACAACTCATCGGCCTCGTTGAGGTAGATGTTGAACAGCGGGATGCCGATGCGCAGACTGCCGATGACCTTGACCGCTTCGTCTTCGCCGTCCGTCTCGTGCGCCGCGTCCACCTCTTCCGACGCTTCGAGATCGGGCTCGTCGTCGAGTCGCATCACGTCGGATGGGCCGGTGGGCTTTGCGCCCAGGTCCAGGTTCATCAGTTCGAACGACGGCGATGCGGACACTTCGGGGAACTCGCCATGCGAGATCAATGCGTCGTGCGGCAGCGGCTGGGTCGCTTCGGGATCGAAGGGTTCGAACATCGACTGCGCTTCGCTGGCATGCAGGTCCAGCGACAGCATGCGGGAGTCCGCTGAACCGGGCGTGGTGAGTTCTCGCAGCGGCAAGCTCGCATCCGCGTCGAAAGGGCTGTCGGCCATCGCATGCCCCTCGGTGGCGTGCAGGTCGAGGTCGAGATCCACGAACGCATCGAAGTCCAGCTCGTCGAGGGTCTGCGCCTGCACCGACGGAAAGGGCTCGACCGGCTGCACGTCGTCGGGCATCCGCAGATCGAAATCCGCAGTCATCGAGAGATCGGGCAACGCCGCGGCGCCTGCTTCGGTTTCAGCCGCGGCAAACGCGAAATCGTCCACCACCGGAGGCAGTGGCGAAAGCGTGGTGGCGGCAGGCGCTTCGGCGGTCGATGGCAACTGGGACGCGGCTTGCTGGATGCGAGTCGCCGAATGCTCGGTCGCACGCGAGGCGGCGAGGTCATCGACCCAGCCTGCGAACTGATCGAGCGACCAGCCGGTGAAGTCGAGCAGCGACGGATCAGCCGATCGCTGCTCCGAAAGCCGAGTGTTGTACAGCTGCTCGCAGGCCCATGCAGCATCGCCGAATTCGGTCAGGCCCACCATGCGGGCACTGCCCTTCAGGGTGTGGAAGGCACGCCTGACGATCGTGAGCTGCTGCAAGTCGGCAGGATCGGATGCGAGATCGGAAACGGCACTTCGCGCGGTCTCGAAGACCTCGCGCGCTTCCTCGAGGAAGACCTCACGCATCTCGTCGTCTTCAACCGAGTCGTCGGCGCCGACATCGCGCCCGGCGGTGGTCGGATCGAGACCGACTGCATCCGACGATGTGTGCACGAAATCTGCCAGCGCTTCGGACAACTGGTCGCGCGCTGCGCTTACCGCGTCGGAGTCCTGTGCCCTTTCAAGCGCCGCGCGAGCCTGGTTGACCGTGGCGGCCAGCGCCGGCTGGTCGGCCGCCGTCGCCTCGTGCGACAGGCGTTCGAGGTCACGCGTGACAGCCTCGATCGACACGTCGTCGCGCGCCGCGTTGAATGCCAGCATCTGTGCCTGTTCGATCAGGCGCGGCTCGGCCGTCGCCGGCGCGGGCTCACCGGGTGTCACCGGCGGACGTTCCCCTCGGCCCATCACCGGAGACAGCGTTCCCGATTCGGCGTCGTAACTGAACAGCGTCTTGGCCAGCGCCGGCTGCACGCTGAGCATGTCGATCAGGAAACCGAGCGCGCCCAGGTTGTCGGCCAGCCGGTCGAAAACGCCCGCCTGCGGAACGCGGGCCAGATCGACCTCGGTCGAACTGAGTCCGTCGACTTCATCCCGCATGCGCAGCAGCGCGCTGGCTGCGTGATCCATCCCGAGCACCGACAGCACACCGCGCATGGCGGACAGGTGGTTCGGCACCGGAATCAGCACCTCGGGGTCGGCCGGGTTGCGGAAGAACTGGTCGATCAGCTTCTCGGCTTCGGACAGGGTCGCGCGCAATTCCTGCACCACGCTGCCCATCGTCTGGCGGTCAGAGACCCGTCGATACAGGTCTTCCATCCAGCCTTCGAGCGGTTGCGGCGCCTCGCCTTGCCGGACGCTGCCCATGCGCTGCGACATGCGCTGCACGCGAGCGCCCAGTTCCGGGTGATCGAATTCGGCGTCCTCGAGGCAGGCCTCGACATACAACAGGCTGGTGGCTGCCTCCATCGCCAGTGGAGCCGACGGCGGCGCAGCGGATTGCTGCGCCTGCGCTGCGGCAGCGCGCAGTTCCTCGGCCAGCAACTCACCCGAGGGAAACAGGCGCTTCAGCGATTCACCGGCCAGGGCGAACTGCTCATTCAACCCGTTCAGGCGATGCATTTCGCCGCCGGCCACGCCGGACCAGGACTCCTTTGCAGCCGCGACGCGCTTGCGGGCCTGCGCGATCAGCGCCGGGTCGAAACGACCGAGCGGGCTGACCTGGTAGTTGGCGCTGAGATGGTGAACCAGGTCGTAGGCCTGACGAACTGCAGCCAATCGGGGAGCCTTGCGGCCGTCACCGGGAGAGTCGGCCTGTGCGCAGAAGAAGAGCAGGTCACGAGCGAGCCGCTCGGACACCTCACGCCCGCCGCGCTCGAAAATGCGCAGCTGCGCGAGCAGCCGGGAAGCAACGCGCTTGCTGAACACATCGGGCGACAGCAAGCCTTGCGACTGGGCTTCGAACATCGCCGCGGCCAACTTCCACAGCGTGCTGATCTGAGGGTGATCGGTGCCCGCGCCGAGACCGGCGCAGATGTCGCTCATGCGACGCGCAGTGGCCACCGTCGGGTTGCGCATGATCGACAACATCTTGCTTTCGATGGCCGAACGGGTGGCCGCATCGGGTGCACGAGGCACCGCCAGATCGTCGTCGGGCAGCGGCTGCCACCTCCAGTCGCGCGTCCACAGGTCGGCCGGATGCACGCGATCGGCCCCAGCGAGCTCCTGGACCGCGCGGTACTGCGGGAACATCGCCAGCGGCGAAACCGTCTTGCCGGAGAGCAGGCGCGCGACGTAATCGAGCACGGCGAACGAGGCGCTCTCGATCGTTGAAACGGCGTGGCTGTCCAGCAGCCTCGGCTTCGCAATGCAGCGTTGCACCGCGGCTTCACAGGCACGGAGCAGGCTGGCGCCGGCAGGCAAGCCAACCAGTTCGAGCGCACCGACACCCTGATGAATATGCTGTCGAGCGCTGTGGATGACGGCCGGGTCGACCGTGTCGACATCCGAGTCAAAGGTGGTGTCGGCGTCCTTGAGGTGCCGGCGCAGTGCCTTGTGCGCCAGTTCGAGCGAGCGCCGCAACTCATCCTGTACCCAGGACAGGGCGCTCAGGTCGCTCAGGCTTTCCGGGTCATCGCCCCGGGGGTCGGTCGACGGCGGATTGCTCGAGCTGTCCATGCGATGCCTTGTGTCTGGTGATTCTGCGAGGACGGGAAACGGAGCTGGAGAAGCCGTGCGGGGTGCTCAGACAATCTTGAAACGCGCCACCGATTGCTTGAGCTCCTCGGCGGTATGCGACAACTCGCGCACCATCTGGGCGGTCGATCGCGTGCCTTCACCGGTCTGCTCGGTCACCGCGAAGATGTGCTGGATGTTGGCCGCCACCACGTTGGCCGATTGCGCTTCGCCGAGCGCCTGGCTGGAGATGTGGGTGATCAGGTCCGACAACTCCCGCGACACGCGATCAATGTCGTTCAGCGCCGCACCGGCCGCGTCAGTGAGCCGAGTGCCTTCGACGACGCCCTGGGTCGAGCGCTCCATCGCGGCCACCGCATCCTGGGTATCGGTCTGGATGGTCTTGACCAGCGCGGCAATCTGGCGCGTCGCGTCGGCCGAGCGCTCGGCCAGACGCTGTACTTCCTCGGCCACGACCGAGAAGCCGCGACCGGCCTCACCGGCCGAGGCGGCCTGGATGGCGGCATTCAGCGCGAGTACGTTGGTCTGCTCGGTGATGTCCGAGATCAGTTCGGTGATCTCGCCAATCTCCTGCGACGACTCGCCGAGGCGCTTGATGCGCTTCGATGTCTCCTGGATCTGATCGCGGATGGAGTTCATGCCGCCGATGGTGTCCTGCACAGCCTTCAGGCCAGACTCGGTCGCGTTCAGGGATTGGCGCGCGACCTGTGCGGTCTGCTGCGCCTGCGCCGACACCTCGTTGATGCGGCCGGCCATCTGCAGTACCGATTCGCCGGTGTCACGAATCTCGCGCAGCTGCTCGCTGGAGGCCGCCATCAGTTCGGTGGAGGTCGCGTCGACCAGCTGGGTCGTTTCGGTCACGCGGCTCACCGTGCCCTGCACCTGTGCAACCAGCGTGCGCAGTTCTTCCACCGTGTAGTTGACGGAGTCTGCGATGGCGCCAGTGATGTCTTCGGTGACCGTCGCCTGCTGGGTCAGATCGCCTTCGGCGACGCTTTGCAGCTCGTTCATCAAACGCAGAATCGCGGCCTGGTTGGCGTCGTTGACCCGCTTGGACTCGTCCTGCTGCCGCTGCGCGTCGACGCGCTGCTGCTCCATCTGCCGCGTGCGCTGGGCCTGCTCGGCACCAAACACCTTGCGCTGGCCGAACACGCCGGCGAACACCGCCAACCCGGAAAGCAGCAGCAAGCCGGCCGTTCCGCGCTGCTGCGGCTCGGTGTCGGACGCCGCAAACGACATCAGCACGACCGCCAGCACACCGAACAACCCGATCAGCACCAGTGCGCTCAGCCACTGCTGCTGCTGCGCGAGCGGACGGCTGCCGATCAACGGCACGCCGGAACCCAACGGCTCCTCTGCAATCGGTGGCGGCTGCAGCCGGGATTCGGCGAAGTCGACCATCCCGGAGGGAGCCGCCTCGGTGATGATGGAAGCCTGAAAGTCGTGCGCGCTTCTGCCGCCCACGCCTTCAAGCACTACGGTACGTTCCATGTCCATGTTCATCTCCAGCGGCGAACGTTCCTTCACACCGTCATGCGCATCGACCGCATGCGCTGACACCTCAAAGGCACGTGTGTCGGGTCCGGCACGATCCTGCCTGGCCCCGTTGTTCTTCAGTTTGTCCAAAAAAGCCATGGTGGGCTCCCCGGTCGCCGATTGTTGGTAGGTCGTGACGGATCAAACCGCCGGATATCGCCGCGTTCTCCGTGCCTGTTTGTCGCATCGACGCAGGCAGCGCATCGAAATGATCAGCCCACGATCTTCAGGAAGGCCTCGTGTCGCACGAGCCGGGCGAGGCTGATTTCCTGCCACACCCGGCGATCGACGTCGCGCAGGCGCCGGCCAACGAAAAATGGGCTTCCGGCTGGCGCATCGCCGTCCGGAAACAGCTGCTCCTCGCCGCGCAGACCCGCCAGCCGATCGACCAGCAGCGCCGCGTTGACGTCGAGCGAGGAATTGAACGCCACGAGCATGGCCTGGTCCCGGGAGGCGGCGACAGGCTTGATACCGAAGAATGCAGCCAGCTCGACGACGCCATGCAGGTGCCCGCGAAGATTGGCCACGCCCAGAAACCACGGGTGCGCATGCGAGACCGGTGCCAGCGCCGTCATCGGGAATATTTCACCCGCCTCCTTCAACGGAAAGAGGAACCCGCGGCCGCCGCATTCGACCGCCAGCCAGGTTTGCCCCCGAGATGTCGAGCGGGCTTCCTGGAGCCGTTCGGCCAGCCGATGCTGGAGATCGCGCAATGCTTCTTTGTTGGCCATGATCGGGTCGCGTTGAAGCCGTGGCGGCCTCAGATCAGAAACGACGCAAGGCGACCAAGCGCCCGTGCGGGGAGCATGCGGAAGCGGTCACCCGAACGCACGAATCTTGGCCGCCAGTTCGTCGGCGTTGACGGGCTTGACGAGATAGTCACGCGCACCTTGCCGGATGCCCCACACCTTGTCGGTCTCCTGATTCTTGCTTGTGCACATGATGACCGGGACACGCGCGAAACGCGGATCTCGGGTGATGGCACGAGTCAGCTGAAAGCCGTTCTGCCCTGGCATCACGACGTCCATCAGGATCAGGTCGGGGGTCTGCTCTTCCAGACGGCGCATCGCCTCTTCGCCGTTCTCGGCCGTCCGCACCGCATAGCCCTGCTTCGTCAGCAGGCCAGAGACGTGGTAGAGCTCCGTCTTCGAATCATCGACCAGCAGGATGTTCTTGATTGCCATTTCTTGTCCTCGGGAGTCGTTTTGTGGCGCAAGGGCTCAGATCAAGCAATCCGCGCGCCGCCAAAACCATGACAAAACGCGTCAGGCGACGATCGCCGGAGAGTCTTCGCCCAGATGCAGGCGGACCGCGCCCAGCAACTGGTCCTTCGTGAATGGCTTGGTGAGGTAGTCCTGCGAGCCAACCATGCGCCCGCGCGCCTTGTCGAACAGCCCGTCCTTGGACGACAGCATGATGACCGGCACATCTGAAAAGCGGACATTGCGCTTGATGATGGCGCAAGTCTGGTACCCGTCGAGACGGGGCATCAGGATGTCGCAGAAGATCAGCGCCGGCGCGTGGTCATTGACCTTGGACAGGGCGTCGAAGCCGTCCTCGGCGAGGTAGACCTCGTAACCACCCTGCTTGAGGAAGATTTCCGCACTGCGCCGGATGGTGTTGCTGTCATCGATGACCAGAACCCTGGTCTTGGGCGCATCGGCCCCGGTGTCCTCGTTCACTGACATTCTCCTCATCAGGACGCGCACGTCGCATCCCGCCTGTCGGGTTATCGGTCAGATTTGCACCATCTCAAAGTCTTCTTTTCGCGCGCCGCATTCCGGACACGTCCAATTCATCGGAACGTCGGCCCAGCGGGTGCCCGGCGCGATGCCGTGATCCGGGTCGCCGACGGCCTCGTCGTAGATCCATCCGCAGATCAGACACATCCAGGTTCGGGTTTCGGTCACGGGAGTTTCAAAGGGAAACACTGAAAGAGTCCTCGCCAACAGCGGCGGAAGGCGTCCAGTGCGGCCTCAGGGCGTCATTACAATGAAAACGATTCTAGCGACGCGGTTATCGAGGCGCGCAGACTCCGGGGTGCCCTTGTTGTTAGGCACCGTCAGTTCGACCCGATTCGCCGGTCATCGCCCTGGGGGCGGACCGCACTTTCCTCATCCGAGTCTTCCGCCATGACCGCACAAACCCAACCGACAGCCGATGCCGCTGACGAGTTGCAGGAAGCTCCGGCCCCTGCCTGCGTGATGAGTTTCAACGCGTCGGACGCCACTGGCGCCGGCGGCGTGAGCGGCGACGTCGCGACCATCGCCGCGATGGGCGCCCACGGGCTGCCGGTGATCACCTCGATCGTGATGCGCGACACCGCCGAGGTGTTCGACCACCATGCACTGGAGCCCGACGTGGTCGCCGAACAGGCGCGATGCGTACTCGAGGACATCACCATCGCCGCCTGGAAAGTCGGCTTCCTTGGTTCAGCCGAGGGCGTCGGCGCCGTGGCCGAAATCCTGTCGGACTACCCCGATGTGCCACTGGTGGCCTACATGCCGAACCTGTCGTGGCTGGACGAGGACCAGCAGCAGGCCTACCTCGATGCCTTTCGCGAACTCGTGCTGCCTCAGACCGAGGTGCTGGTCGGCAGCCACCAGACGCTGACCGACTTCCTGCTGCCGGACTGGGAGGGCGAGCGCCCGACTTCGCCGCGCGAGCTGGCGGTGGCCGCGGCCGAGCACGGCGCCAGCTATGTTCTGGTAACCAGCGTGCTGGTCACCAAGAGCAAGAGCGCCGACCAGTATCTGGACAACGTGCTCGCATCGCCACAAGGCGCACTGACCGGCGAGAAATTCGAGCGCTTCGATGCCAGCTTCAACGCCGCAGGCGACACGCTGTCAGCTTCGCTGGCTGCGCTGCTGGCCTCCGGCAGCGAACTGCACACCGCCGTCGGTGAAGCCCTGGCCTTCCTGGACCAGGCGCTCGATGCGGGTTTCCGTCCCGGCATGGGCAACGTCGTTCCCGACCGCTTCTTCTGGGCGCTGGCTCCCGGCGAGGAAGAAGACGGCGGCGAGGGCGAGGCCGTAGAACCCGACGCGCCGGGAACCCGCCACATCCACTGACATCCCGACAACGGGGATCGCAGCAGTCAACGCTCACGAGCCTTCAGATCGCCATGAATTCCACCAACGCACAACTGTTCGAACGCGCCCAGCGCGTCATTCCCGGCGGCGTCAATTCGCCGGTGCGCGCGTTTCGCGCCGTGGGCGGCACGCCTCGATTCATCGCGCGCGCCCAGGGACCATACATCTTCGACGCCGAAGGCACGCGCTACATCGACTACATCGGGTCCTGGGGCCCGATGATCCTGGGACACGGACACCCGGCGGTGCTGGATGCGGTCCAGAAGGCAGCCATGGATGGTTTTTCATTCGGCGCGCCCACCGAACGCGAGATCGAGCTGGCCGAGGAAATCCTGAAGCTGGTGCCCAGCATGGACCAGGTGCGCCTTGTCAGTTCGGGCACCGAAGCGGCGATGAGCGCGCTGCGGCTGGCACGCGGCGCGACGGGCCGCGACAAGATCGTCAAGTTCGAAGGCTGCTACCACGGGCATGCCGATGCACTGCTGGTCAAGGCGGGGTCGGGCCTGGCCACGTTCGGCAACCCCACCAGCGCGGGCGTGCCGGAGGACGTCGTCAAGCACACCGTCGTCCTCGAATACAACAATGTGGCACAGCTCGAGGAAGCCTTCGCGCTGCACGGCGACGGCCTGGCCTGCGTGATGATCGAGGCGATCTGCGGCAACATGAATTTCGTCCGCGCCAGCGTGCCGTTCATGTCCCGGCTGCGCGAGTTGTGCACGAAGCACGGCGTGCTGCTGGTGTTCGACGAGGTGATGACCGGCTTCCGCGTGGCGCTCGGCGGCGCGCAAAGCCTTTACGCCAGGCTGATCCCCGGCTTCGCGCCCGACATCAGCGTCTTCGGCAAGGTGATCGGCGGCGGCATGCCGCTGGCGGCCTTCGGCGGCCGGCGCGCGGTGATGGAGCAGTTGGCGCCGCTCGGCCCGGTCTACCAGGCCGGCACGCTGTCGGGCAACCCGGTGGCCACCGCCTGCGGCCTGGCGACGCTGCGCGAGATCCAGAGGCCCGGCTTCTTCGAGGCGCTGACCGCCAGCACGCGCCAATTGGTCGACAGCCTCAACGCGGCAGCCCAGGCGTCTGGCGTCCCGATGGTCACCGACAGTGAAGGAGGGATGTTCGGTTTCTTCTTCGCGTCCGAGCTGCCGCAGAACTACACCCAGGTCTTGGCCACCGACAAGGCGCGCTTCAACCATTTTTTCCACGCGATGCTCGATCGAGGCGTGTACCTGGCCCCGGCGTTGTACGAGGCGGGATTCGTCAGTTCAGCGCACCGGCCCGAAGACCTGGCCGCCACCGCCGCCGCCGCGGCACAAGCCTTGCAGCCGTGATCCCGCAGAAGTAAGACATCTCATCCGGCCCACGCGACACACGGTGCCGGCACGCCTGCACCTCCACACTCGCGACTCCATGCACATCCACATCCTCGGCATCTGCGGCACGTTCATGGGGGGCCTCGCCGCCCTGGCGCGCGAGGCAGGGCACCAGGTCACCGGCTGCGACAGCGGCGTGTACCCGCCGATGAGCGACCAGTTGCGCGCACTCGGCATCGAGCTGGTCGAGGGTTACGCCGCCGACCAGCTGAGCATGAAGCCCGACCTGTTCGTCGTCGGCAATGTCGTGACGCGTGGCAATCCGCTGATGGAAGCGGTGCTCAACGATGGCGCGGCTTACACCAGCGGTCCTCAGTGGCTGGCCGAACACGTGCTGCAAGGCCGCCACGTGCTGGCGGTGGCCGGCACGCACGGCAAGACCACCACCACGGCGATGCTGGCATGGATCCTCGATCAGGCCGGCCTGCAGCCGGGTTTCCTGGTCGGTGGCGTACCGCTCAATTTCGGCGTCTCGGCAAGACTGGGATCCGGCTCACCGTTCGTCATCGAAGCCGACGAATACGACACTGCATTCTTCGACAAGCGCAGCAAGTTCGTCCTTTACCGCGCGCGCACCGCGGTGCTGAACAACCTCGAGTTCGATCACGCCGACATCTTCGACAACCTGGCAGCGATCGAACGGCAGTTCCACCACCTGGTGCGCACCGTACCATCCCAGGGCCGCCTGGTGGTCAACGCCCGAGACGAGGCGTTGCAGCGGGTGATCGCGATGGGCAGCTGGAGCGACGTGGTGCGCTTCGGCTCGCGCAAGGAAACCCCGGGCGAGTTGCGTGCACGCGGCGAGCCGCATGCGTTCGACGTGCTGCGCGGCAGCATGAAGATCGCGCGGGTCGAGTGGTCGCTGGCCGGCGAGCACAACCAGCTGAACGCGCTGGCCGCGATCGCGGCGGCCGATCACGTCGGCGTGCCGGCCGAGGTCGCGGCAAAGGCACTCGCCAGCTTCGAGAACGTGCGGCGCCGGCTCGAACTGCGCGGCAGCGCGGCGGGTGTCAGCGTCTACGACGATTTCGCCCACCACCCAACGGCGATGCGCACGACGATCAACGGCCTGCGCCGCCAGATCGATGCGCGCTGGAACCCGGCGGCGCAGGCGCGGCCGCGCATCCTGGCCGTGTTCGAGCCGCGCTCGAACACGATGAAGCTCGGAACGATGAAGGCGCAACTGCCGTGGTCGCTCGAGGAGGCAGACCTGTCGTTCTGCCACAGCGGCGGCCTCGACTGGGACGCGGCGCAGGCACTGGCCCCGCTCGGCAAGTTGGCCGCAGTCTGCGACAGCATCGATCAACTCGTCGTGCGCGTCGTCGCCGCAGCGCAACCGGGCGACCACGTGCTGTGCATGAGCAATGGCGGCTTCGGCGGCGTGCATCAGCGGCTGCTGGACGCGCTGGCCCGCAAAGGCTGATGCGCGCGGGATCCCCGCCTTGATCACGCACCTGCTGTACCTGCACGGGTTCCGCTCGTCGCCGCAATCGAAGAAGGCGCAGCAGTTCGGCGACTGGGTGCGGGTGCATCGGCCCGACCTGCGCTGGTGGTGCCCGCAGTTGCCCGCGTCACCCCGCGAGGCGCTCGCGTTGCTGGATGAAGGCACGAAGGACTGGCCGCTGGCACACACCGCGGTGGTCGGCAGCTCGCTGGGGGGCTTCTACGCGACGGTGCTGGCCGAACGATGGGCCCGCCGCGGCGAACGGGCCAGTGGCGGTTCCGTGCGTGTGGTCCTGCTGAACCCGGCCGTCCATCCGGCACGCGACCTGGCTGCCCACATCGGCGAAACGACCCCCTGGCACGGCGGCGACCGATTTTTCTTCCGGCCCGAGTTCGTCACCGAGTTGCAGGAGGAGACACCGCTCGATCTCACCCGGCCGCAGCGTTACTTCGCCATCATCGCGAAGGGCGACGAGGTGCTCGACTGGCGCGAGATGACGGCCAGGTATGCGGGCTGCACTGTGCGCTTGATCGAAGGCGGCGATCACGCCCTCAGCGACTTCGACGATCACCTGGCCGCGGCGATCGGCTTCCTGGGATTGGAAGCCGATCCGGCGTGATCACCAGTTGATGATGGTCTTAATCACGCTGCCCCAGACCACGATGTTGAACCAGAGCAGTGCGACCGCAAACGCCCAGCGCCGGAACGTCCGGGTGCGCTTGAGCCAGAGGTCGATGCCGGTGGCGATGAAGATGCCGAAGCACAGCAGACTGATGCCGCCCATCAACCCGAGAATGCTGGCCATCACCCAGTCAAAAGGCCTCATGTCGTCGCCATCTCTCTCAGTTTGGTTGCCGCACTCGACAGTTTGAAGCCGCGTGATGGCATCACACCGCCACCACAAAGCGCTCAAGGATCAGCACCGCGAAGAACCCCAGCGCCGCGATCACCACCCACTTGATGATGCGGATACCGATCCGGCGGTAGCGCAGCTGGCCGGTGCCCACGTACATCGCCAGGCACACCAGGCCAGCGACGAGCAGCAACAGCACCACCCACCGGAAGATCAGCATCACCAGGCCGGCGCGAGTTCGGCCAGGCCGGCCGGCGCCTTCGATGCATCGCCGAACGTGACGATGTCGTAGCAGGAGGGGTCGGCGAGCACCGCGCGCACCAGCTTGTTGTTGAGCGCATGCCCCGACTTGAAGGCACTGTAGGCGCCGATCAGCGGGTGACCGATGATGAACAGGTCGCCGATCGCATCGAGGATCTTGTGCTTGACGAATTCGTCGTCGTAGCGCAGCCCTCCCGCGTTGAGCACCTTGTAGTCGTCGACCACGACGACGTTGTCGAGGCTGCCGCCGAGACCCAGCCCGCGCGAGCGCATCAACTCGACGTCCTTCGTGAAACCGAAGGTGCGCGCGCGCGCGATCTCGCGCTTGTACTGGCCCGACCCCATGTCGAACACCACGTGCTGGCCGGTCTGGTTGACGGCGGGATGGTCAAACGCGATCTCGAAGGTCAGCTTGTAGCCGTCGAACGGTTCGAGCCGCGCCCACTTCAGGCTCGGCCCCTCGCCTTCGCGCACCTCGACCGGCTTCAGGATGCGCAGGAAACGCTTCGGCGCATCCTGCAACTCGATGCCGGCGCTCTGCAGCAGGAACACGAACGAGGCCGCCGAGCCATCGAGGATCGGCACCTCTTCGGCGGTGATGTCGACGATCAGGTTGTCGATGCCCAGGCCTGCGCACGCCGACAGCAGGTGCTCGACGGTGTTGACCTTCGGCGCGCCCGGGTCGCCGCCCGGTGACAAGGCGGTCGCCATGCGGGTGTCGCACACCGAATGCGCATGGACCGGAATATCCACGGGCTGCGGCAGATCGACGCGGCGAAACACGACGCCGCTGTCTGCCGGCGCCGGGCGCAGGGTCAGCTCGACCCGCTGCCCGCCGTGCACACCCACCCCCACCGCGCGGGTGAGCGACTTGAGCGTGCGTTGGGCCAACATCAATTCATTCTAGGGACGACGTCAAGCGCAGGCCCCAGCCTGCCCGGCGCCCGGCCGCCCGAGGCCGGGCGACGCCCCTCGGGAGCAGGAGCGCCAGCGACTGGGGGGCCGTGTTCAATCGGCTTGCTTGCGCAGGAACGCCGGGATCTCGATCTCGTCCATGCCGTTGCTGGCCAGCGCGTCGACCTTGGCCGCCGCAGTGCGGGTGCGCCACACGCTCGGCGTGCTCAGCGAGCCGTAGTCGGGGCTGTTGTGCCCGCCCTGCATGCCGAGTCCGGGCGCGTTGAGCATCGGATTCAGCGCGTGGTTCAGGATTGGCAGGTTGTCGGTGCCAGTGCGCTGCATCGGCGCGCTGTGCACGACGCTGATCGGCGCCTGCTGACGACGCGCAGGGCTCAGGCCGGTGGCGATCACCGTGACTCGCAGCTTGTCGCCCAGGGCTTCGTCGTACACGGTGCCGAAGATCACATGGGCATCTTCCGCCGCGTAACGGCGGATGGTGTTCATCGCGTTCTTGCTTTCGGACAGCTTCAGCGTGCTGCGGTTCGCGGCGATCAGGACCAGCACGCCCTTCGCGCCGGACAGATCGATGCCTTCGAGAAGGGGGCACGCCACGGCGGCATCGGCCGCCTTGGTGGCGCGGTCCGGACCGCTCGCCTGGGCGGTGCCCATCATGGCCTTGCCGGGCTCGCTCATCACCGTCTTCACGTCCTCGAAGTCGACGTTGACCATGCCATGCATGTGAATGATGTCGCTGATTCCGCCGACGGCGTTCTTCAGCACGTCGTTGGCTTCGGCGAAGGCCTGATCCTGCGTCACGTCGTCGCCGAGCACCTCGAGCAGCTTCTCGTTGAGCACCACGATCAGCGAATCGACATTGGCTTCCAGCTCGGCCAGTCCGGCGTCGGCCGCCTTCATGCGGCGGTTTCCTTCGAACTCGAACGGCTTGGTCACCACGCCGACGGTCAGGATGCCCATTTCCTTCGCGATGCGCGCGATCACCGGCGCGGCGCCGGTGCCCGTGCCGCCGCCCATGCCGGCGGTGATGAACAGCATGTGCGCGCCGGTGATGGCCTGGCGGATTCGCTCGTCGGCTTCCAGCGCCGCAGCCTTGCCGGCCTCGGGCTTGGCGCCCGCGCCCAGCCCGGTGCTGCCGAGCTGGATCAGGTGATGTGCCGTGGAGCGGTTCAACGCCTGCGCGTCGGTGTTCGCATTGACGAACTCCACGCCCTGAACGCCCTGAGAAATCATGTGGTCGACCGCGTTGCCGCCGCCGCCGCCGACGCCGATCACCTTGATCTGGGTGCCGAGGTCAAATTCTTCGATCATTTCGATGGCCATGTGATGCTCCAGTGCTTGTGTGCAGTTGCCGTGTTGAAGAGAGAACCGGGGTGAATCCCGTGTTTGCCGTGTTTCTTGTCGTCGTCGTTTCAAGGTCGCATTCGCGGCGCGTCGGGCGGCGGTCGCGCCGGAGGTGCGCGGTTGCCGCCCGGGTGACATCCGCGTTCGGTCTGGGTGTCGCTGGTGAGGTGAGTCATCGGGTGTCTGCGCGGTGAATGCGTTTTTTCAGAAGTTGCCGAGGAACCAGTCGCGTGCGCGACCCAGCACCGTCTTGACCGAGCCGGCCTGCTGCGCCGCGCGCAAGCCACGCGAGCGCGCGGTGCGGCCTTCTTCGAGCAGGCCCATCACGGTGGCCGAGCGGGTGTTCGCGACCATGTCCTGCAGCGCGCCGTGGTACAGCGGGATGCCCTTGCGAACCGGCTTCAGGAAGATGTCCTCGCCGAGCTCGACCATGCCCGGCATCACCGCCGCGCCGCCGCAGATCACGATGCCCGACGACAGCAGCTCCTCGTAGCCGGACTCGCGGATGACCTGGTGCACCAGCGAATAGATCTCCTCGATGCGCGGCTCGATCACGCCGGCCAGCGCCTGGCGGCTCAGCATGCGCGGCGGGCGGTCACCGAGGCCGGGCACCTCGAGCTGGTCGCTCGGGTCGGCCAGCAATTGCTTGGCCACCCCATATTCGACCTTGATCTCTTCGGCGTCCTTGGTCGGCGTGCGCAGCGCCATCGCGATGTCGCTGGTGATCAGGTCGCCGGCGATCGGGATCACCGCGGTGTGGCGGATCGCGCCGTCGGTGAAGATCGCCACGTCGGTGGTGCCGGCGCCGATGTCGACCAGCGCCACGCCCAGGTCCTTCTCGTCGTCGGTCAGCACCGCATGGCTGCTGGCGCTCGGGTTCAGCACCAGCTGATCGACTTCGAGTCCGCAGCGGCGCACGCACTTGACGATGTTCTCGGCCGCGCTCTGTGCGCCGGTCACGATGTGCACCTTCACTTCGAGGCGGCCGCCGCTCATGCCGATAGGCTCCTTCACCTCATGGCCGTCGATGACGAATTCCTGCGGCTCGACCAGCAGCAGACGCTGGTCATTCGGGATGTTGATCGCCTTGGCGGTCTCGACCACACGTGCCACATCGACCGGCGTCACTTCCTTGTCGCGCACGATCACCATGCCGGTGCTGTTCTGCCCGCGAATATGGCTGCCGGTGATGCCGGTGTAGACGCGGGTGATCTTGCAGTCGGCCATCATCTCGGCCTCTTTGAGTGCCTGCTGGATGCTCTGCACGGTGGCGTCAATGTTCACCACCACGCCTCGCTTGAGGCCATGCGTGGGCGCGCTGCCGAGACCGGCCACGCGCAACTCGCCTCCGGGCAGCAGCTCGGCCACGACCACCATCACCTTCGCGGTGCCGATGTCGAGACCGACCACCAGATCTTTCAGTTCCTTGGCCATCCGATCCTCTCGCTCAATTCCTGGTGCCCGCAGCGCCCGGTCCGTTGACCGGGTTCAGCGTTGTCGTGATGCCCCGCAGGCGCAGGGCGTAACCGTCGCGGTGTCGCAGATCGGCGTACACCAGCGGGGCTTGAAACTGTTCTGTCATCTGGCTCACCGTGCCAACGAAACGTTCGGCGCGTGTCACCACCTCGTCATCGCTGCCGCGTCCCAGCTCGACCTTGGCGCCGCTGTCCAGCTCCGCACGCCACGAGGCACGGCTCGACAGCCGCAGCGCGTCGACCCGGCGGTCGAGCCGGCCGAAGACCGACTGCAAGCGCGCCAGCATCGCCAGCATGGCGGCCGAACTGCCGTCCGGCCCTTCGAGCGACGGCAGGCCCTCCTCCTCGACATCGCCGACGCTGGCCTCGAAGACCTCGCCGAGCGTGTTGACGAGCTGGTCGGATGCACCGCCGCCGCGCCACAGCGCGGCCGGACGGTGCTCTTCGAGACGCACCAGCAGTCGGTTCGGCCACACACGCTGCACCACCGCGCGGCGCACCCAGGGCACCGACTCGAACGCGCGCTGGTCGGCCTGCAGATCGGTGGTGAAGAAGTTGCCACGCAGCTTCGGCACCGCATTGACTCGCACTGTGGCCACGGTGTTGCGCGTCAGGTCGCCTTCGATCCCGATCGAGCCCAGCGCGAACGCAGGCTGGCGGGTCAGCAGGTGCACCGCAGTCGCGCCAAGCAGCGCCGCAGCCAGCACGAACAACCCGTTCGCGGTGTATCCCATCCACCGGACATCGGCCGGCAGCGGCTGCCGCGAAGCGGATTCGCGCCGGGCTGACAGCGATCGGACAAAGGGGGTGCCGGCCATGGTGTGGTCAGAGGTCCGGGGCGAGCACGGGCGACGCCGTGGCCAGCTGCGCATCGAGTCGCGCCTGGCCGACGATCAGCAGGCAGAGCTGGTCGTAGGCCAGGCCGATGGACCGGGCCGACATCGGCACCAGCGAATGCGACGTCATGCCCGGCGAGGTGTTCATCTCGAGCAGGAACGGCTGGCGATCGGAAGCGCGGATCATCAGGTCGGCGCGGCCCCAGCCGCGGCAGCCGAGCGCGCGGTACGAGGCGAGCGACAGACGCTGGATCTCGCGCTCCTCGGCCTCGGGCAGACCACTCGGGCACTGGTACTGGACGGCGTCGGTGAAGTACTTGTTCTGGTAGTCGTAGGCGCCCTCGGGTGCCCGGATGCGGATCACCGGCAGCGCGCGAGCATCGACTCCTTCACCGATCACCGGGCAGGTGACTTCCTCGCCGGCGATGAACTCCTCGCACAGCACGTCGGCGTCGTACCTGGAGGCCAGCGCCACCGCCTGCTGCATCTGCCGATCGACATCGTCGCCGCCGACCACCTTGGTCACGCCGATCGACGAACCCTCGCGCGGCGGCTTGACGATCAGCGGCAGGCCGAGTTGGTCAGGAACTCGGCGCACCTGGTCGAAGCCGTGCTCGCCGGGCGGCAGCCACACATGGCGCGGTGTCGGCAGCCCTTCGGCCAGCCAGATGCGCTTGGTCATCACCTTGTCCATCGCCACCGCCGATGCCATCACGCCGGAGCCGGTGTACGGAATCCCGAGCAATTCGAGCGCGCCCTGCACCGTTCCGTCCTCGCCATGGCGTCCGTGCAGCGCGATGAAGCAACGTGCGATGCCCATCCGCCGCAGCTCGGACAGGTCGCGCTCTGCCGGGTCGAAGCCCTGCGCATCGACGCCCAGCGACTGCAATGAAGCCAGCACGCCGCCGCCCGACATCAGCGAAATCGCGCGTTCGGCCGAGGTTCCACCCATCAGCACAGCGACCTTTCCGAGGTCGGTCACCGCAACCTTGCCGAGGACTTTCGGATCGATGCTCATCGGGCCGACTCCGCCGTGGTGCCGTCGATTGCATCCACACGGCGCTGCATTTCCAGCACCAGCCCCGGCACGTTGCCGATCGAGCCGGCACCCATCGAGACGACGACATCGCCGCCCCGCGCGTGATCCAGGATCGCCTGCGGCATCGCCGCGATGTCATCGATGAACACCGGATCGACCTTGCCGGCCACCCGCAGCGCGCGGGCCAGCGCACGGCCGTCGGCGGCGACGATCGGAGGCTCGCCGGCGGCGTACACCTCGGCCAGCAGCACCGCATCGGCGCTGCCGATGACCTTGATGAAGTCCTCGAAACAGTCGCGGGTGCGGGTGTACCGGTGAGGCTGGAACGCCAGCACCAGGCGCCGCCCGGGGAAGGCGCCACGCGCCGCTGCCAGCGTGGCGGCCATCTCGACCGGGTGGTGGCCGTAGTCGTCGATCAGCGTGAAGGTGCCGGCTTCGCTCGCCGGCACCTCGCCGTAGCGCTGGAAGCGCCGGTCGACGCCGCGAAAATCGGCCAGGCCCTGCACCATCGCCGCATCGGGCAGCTCCAGCTCGGTGGCCACTGCGATCGCGGCCAGCGCGTTCAGCACGTTGTGGTCGCCCGGCAGGTTCAGCGTGACGTCGAGATCGGGCATCGACACACCGTTGCGCCGCTGCACCGTGAAGTGCATGCGCCCGGCGCGGGCCTGCACGTCGACCGCGCGAACCATCGCATCGGCGCCGAATCCGTAGGTGACCACCGGACGCGACAGCATCGGCATGATCGATCGCACGCCGGGGTCGTCGCTGCAGACGATGGCCGCGCCGTAGAACGGCATGCGGTGCACAAACTCGACAAAGGCCTGCTTCAGCCGCGCGAAGTCGTGGCCGTAGGTGTCCATGTGATCGGCGTCGATGTTGGTCACCACCGCCATCACCGGCAGCAGGTTCAGGAACGACGCATCGGATTCATCGGCCTCGACGACGATGTGGTCGCCCGAGCCGAGCCGCGAGTTCGCGCCGGCCGCGTTGAGCCGACCGCCGATCACGAAGGTCGGGTCGAGTCCGGCCTCGGCCAGCACGCTGGTGACCAGGCTGGTGGTGGTCGTCTTGCCATGCGTGCCGGCGATTGCGATGCCCTTCTTCAGACGCATCAGCTCCGCCAGCATCACCGCACGCGGCACCACCGGCACGCGCTTCGCGCGCGCAGCGGTGACCTCCGGGTTGTCGGCCTTCACCGCCGTCGACGTGACCACCGCCTCGGCACCGTCGATGTTCGCAGCGTCGTGGCCCACCGACACGCGGATGCCCAGCGATGCAAGCCGGCGCGAGGTCGCGCTGTCGCTCTGGTCCGAACCTGACACCCCGTAGCCGAGGTTGTGCAGGATCTCGGCGATGCCACTCATGCCGGCACCGCCGATCCCGACGAAGTGGATGTGCTTGACGGCGTGTTTCATGCGGCAACCAATCCTTCCAGCTCGTCGGCCACGCGCGCGGCGGCTTTCGGCCGGGCCAAGGCACGCGCCTTCGTGGCCATCGCCAGCAGCGAATCGCGGGTCAGGCCGGCCAGCACCTCGGCCAGGCGACTCGGCGTCAGTTCGCTCTGTGGCAACTGCACGGCCGCGCCATGCGACGCCATCCACTGCGCGTTGTCGCGCTGGTGCGAGGTGGTGCTGACCACCAGCGGCACCAGCACGCTGGCGACACCGGCCGCGCACAGTTCGCTGACGGTGATCGCACCGGCGCGGCACACGATCACGTCGCAATCGGCCAATTGCCGTGCCATGTCGTCGATGAACGGCAGAACCTCGGCCTGCACAGTGGCCTGCGTGTAATCAGCCTCCACCGAGGCCGCGTGCGCGTTGCCGGTCTGGTGCGTGACCTGCGGACGCTGCGCAGGCGGGATCAATGCCAGCGCCTGCGGCAGGCAGCGGTTGAGCACCGATGCGCCGAGGCTGCCGCCGACCACCAGCAGGCGCAGCGGACCGCTGCGGCCGGCGTAGCGCAGCGGCGGTGCGGGCAGCGCCTCGATCTCGGCGCGTACCGGGTTGCCGGTGACGACGCCGTGGCGAGCGGCTCGCGCAGCCGGCCCATCGAAGCCGAAGGCGATGCGGTCGGCCACCGGCAGCAGCGCGCGATTGCTCATCAGCATGGCGGCATCGGCGTTGACCAGCATCAGCGGCCTGCCTAGCAGCGAGGCCATCAGGCCGGCCGGGAAACAGAGGTAGCCACCCATGCCGAGCACGACCCGCGCGCGCCGCTTGCGAATGATTCGCAGGCAGGCCCAGAAGGCTGCCAGCAGACGAAGGCCGCCGGTCATCGTGTGGATCAGGCCCTTGCCTCGCAAGCCGTTGAAGGCCACGGTGTCGAGCGGAATGCCGGTAGGCGGGACCAGTGTGCTTTCCATCCCTGTGCGCGTGCCCAGCCAGCTCACCGTCCAGCCGCGCCGCTGCATTTCCTTCGCCACGGCAAGACCGGGGATGACGTGACCGCCTGTGCCGGCTGCGACGACGATCAAGTGCTTGCTTGAGGTCATGCTTGACCTCTCGGCATTGGTTGGCCTGCCATGCAGCGCGCAAGGTTTCGCCCCGACAGGCAGGCTCCACCGCACCGGCACGCTGCAACGCAAGGCAAAGACATGCTCATGTCCGCCCCCCCCGCATCAACTGCCGATTCTCGATGTCGACCCGAGCCACGATGGCCAGCGCGATCATGTTCATCACGATGGCCGACCCGCCGTAGCTCATCAACGGCAAGGTCAACCCCTTGGTCGGCAGGACGCCCAGGTTGACGCCCATGTTGATGAACGCCTGTCCGCCCATCCAGATGCCGATGCCTTGCGCATAAAGCCCCGCATAGACGCGGTCCAGCGCGATCGCCTGCCGCCCGATGTGGAACACGCGCCTCGACAACCAGAAGAAGGCGACGATAACGCAGGCCACGCCGACGAAACCCAGTTCCTCGCCGATCACCGCGAGCAGGAAATCGGTGTGCGCCTCGGGCAGGTAATGAAGCTTCTCGACGCTGGCGCCGAGGCCCTGGCCGAAGAACTCGCCGCGGCCGAAGGCGATCAGCGAGTGCGACAGCTGGTAGGCCTTGCCCAGCGTGTACTTCTCGTCCCACGGATTCAGATACGCGAAGATGCGCTCGCGGCGCCAATCGCTCAGCGTGATCATCAGCACGAAGGCACCGATCAGCACCCCGGTGATCAGCAGGAACATGCGACCGTTGACGCCGCCCAGGAACAGGATGCCCATCGCGATCATCGCGATCACGAGGAACGCGCCCATGTCCGGCTCGGCCAGCAACAGCAGGCCGACCACCGCCACCGCGAAGGCCATCGGCAGCACGGCCTGCCAGAAGTTCTCGCGGGCGTCCATCTTGCGCACCATGTAGCCGGCGGCGTACATCGCCATCGCCACCTTGGCGAGTTCGGACGGCTGGAAGTTCAGGACACCGAGCGGAATCCAGCGACGTGCGCCGTTGACACCCTTGCCGACGAACGGGACCAGCACCAGCAGCAGCAGCACCAGCGCACCGACGAAGATCCACGGCGCCGCTCGCTCCCAGAAGCTCACCGGAACCTGCACCGTCACCAGCGCGGCCAGCACGGCGATGAGCAGCGACACCAGGTGGCGTGTCAGGAAATGCGTCGGCGAGTACAGCGTGAATTTCGGGTTGTCAGGCATCGCGATCGATGCGCTGTAGACCATCACCAGACCGAGCGCCAGCAGCGCCAGCACGACACACAGCAGAGCCTGGTCGAAGGCGAGCAGGCGTGCCGGCGCACCGGAAGACACATTGATCCAGTCGCGCACGGGAATGGCCGCGCCCTCATCGGGTCCGGTCCGCCACAGCCCGGCCGCGCGAGCCTTCAGCGCGTCGAACCGCGATGCGCGCAGGGTCGTCATGCGGCCACTCCCGCATCGGCGGCGATCGCGTGCACTTCGGCAACGAACACCTCGGCGCGATGCGCGTAGTTTCGGAACATGTCCAGGCTGGCACAGGCCGGACTGAGCAGCACGGCGTCACCGGGTTGCGCCTGAGCATGCGCCCAGCGCGTCGCCGCCTCCAGCGTGGCGTGGCGCTGCAGCGGCAGCCCCTCGATGCCGGCAAGCGCCGCTTCGATGATCGCGGCATCGCGCCCGAGCGTCGCCACGGCGCGTGCGTGTCGCCGAACGGGTTCGACCAGGGGCGTGAAGTCCTGTCCCTTGCCGTCACCGCCCAGGATCACGACCAGGCGCGATGGCGCCCGATCGGCGCCCAGACCCTCGAGCGCAGCGACGGTCGCGCCGACGTTGGTTCCCTTGCTGTCGTCGTAGGCGTCGATACCGTCGATGGTGGCGACATGCGCGACGCGGTGCGGCTCGCCGGCGTACTCGCGCAGGCCGTGGAGCATCGGCGCCAGCGGGCAATCGATCGCGGCGGCCAGCGCGAGCGCAGCCAGCGCATTGGCGGCGTTGTGACGGCCGCGCACGCGCAGCGCGTCGGCCGGCATCAGGCGCTGGATGTGGATCTCTTCGGGTTCGACCTCGGCCCCGCCACGCACACGCTTGCGCGGAAAGCCGTCGTCGGATTCGAGTGCGCGCACCAACCAGGCCATGCCGTTCTCGGTGACCAGGCCGAAGTCGCCCGGTGCCTTCGGGGCATCGAGCCCGAACCGCACGATGCGACGCTCGACCGGCTTCTTCACACGCGCCTTCGATGGGGTCTGATCCGGTGACAGCACTGGCTGCAAACCGCGAGCCAATGCCTCGACCTTCGGATCGTCGCGGTTGACCACCATCACGGCCTCGCGACCCCAGACCCGGGACTTGGCCGCGGCGTAGTTCGCCATCGAACCGTGCCAGTCGAGATGATCCTCGGTGAGGTTGAGCACCGCGCCGGCATCGGGTTCGAAACCTTTCGCTTCGTCGAGCTGGAAGCTGCTGAGCTCGAGCACCCAGACCTGCGGCAGGCTGTCGACATCGATCGCGTCAGCCAGCGTCTGCAGCATGGTCGGCCCGATGTTGCCGGCCACGGCGACCTGTCTGCCGGCGCGTTCGATCAGCAGCGCGGTCATCGAGGTGGTCGTGGTCTTGCCATTGGTGCCGGTGATCGCGAGCACCTGAGGTGCGTAGCCCCGGCTGGCCTTCAGGTCAGCCAGTGCACGCGCGAACAGGTCGAGTTCTCCCTGCACCAGGCGACCGCTCTCGGCGAACTGCGCAAGCGGTGCGGCGATGCGCACATCGGTCGGCGACAGTCCCGGGCTCTTCAGCACCAGTCGCACGCCGTCGAATGCGGCCTCAGTCAGCTCGCCAGCCAGCAGCGTGACGTGCGGCACCTGCGTGGCCAGCGCCGCCGCATTCGGCGGCTCGGCACGCGAATCCCACACGCGCACCGACGCGCCGCAGCGCGCGCACCAGCGCGCCATCGCGAGGCCCGAATCCCCGAGCCCGAGCACCAGCACCGCGAGGCCTTGGAGGTGGTTCATGCGTGCGCCTCGCTCACCGCAGCTTCAGGCTGGCCAGCCCGACCAGGCACAACAGCATCGTGACGATCCAGAAACGCACGACGACCTGCGTTTCCTTCCAGCCCGATTTCTCGAAATGGTGATGCAGCGGAGCCATCTTCAGGATGCGCCGACCGGTGCCGTAACGCTTGCGCGTGAACTTGAACCAGCTCACCTGCATCATCACCGACAGCGCCTCGACGACGAACACGCCACCCATGATGCCGAGGACGATCTCCTGCCGCGTGATGACGGCGATGGAGCCCAGTGCACCACCCAGCGACAGCGCGCCGACATCGCCCATGAACACCTGCGCCGGATGGGTGTTGAACCACAGGAAGGCGAGGCCCGACCCCGCCATGGCCGCGCAAAAGACCAGCAACTCGCCCGTACCGGGGATGTGCGGGAACAGCAGGTACTTGCTGTAGTAGGCGTTGCCGGTCACGTAGGCGAAGACGCCCAGCGCCGAGCCCACCATCACCACGGGCATGATCGCCAGACCGTCCAGCCCATCGGTCAGGTTCACCGCGTTGCTGGCGCCGACGATCACGAACCACGTCAGCACGATGAAGCCGTAGACGCCCAGCGGATAGCTGACCGTCTTGAAGAACGGCACGATCAGGTCGGCCGCCGGCGGCAGATCGTTCGAGAAGCCACTCTGCACCCAGCGCAGGAACAACTCGAGGACGCGCATGTTCGACGTCTCGCTGACGCTGAACGCGAGATAGAACGCGGCCAGCAGACCGATCAGCGACTGCCAGAAGAACTTGTCACGCGAGTTCATTCCCTCGGGGTTCTTGTCGACGACCTTGCGCCAGTCGTCGACCCATCCGATCGCACCGAAGCCCAGCGTCACCAGCAGGACGATCCACACGAAACGGTTCGACCAGTCGAACCAGAGCAACGTCGAGACGGTGATGCCGATGAGGATCAGCACACCGCCCATCGTCGGCGTGCCGGACTTGCTGAGGTGCTCCTGGATGCCGTACTCGCGGATCGGCTGACCGATCTTCAGCGCGGCGAGACGACGGATCACCCACGGGCCGAAGGCCAGACCGATCAGCAGCGCGGTCATCGCGGCCATCACGGCGCGGAAGGTGATGTACTGGAACACGCGGAGGAAGCCCAGCTCCGGGTACATCGTCTGCAACCACTGCGCAAGGCTAAGCAGCATGCGGACCTCCGGTCACGGACGGGGCCGCCACCGTGCTCAACGCGGCGACCACCCGCTCCATCTTCATGAAGCGCGAACCCTTGACCAGCATCGACACCGCAGGCGGAGCCTCTGGCAGGGCCGCGAGGAGATCGGCGACCACAGCGAAATGTCGCGCCGGTCCGTAGGCAGCGGCAGCGTGCGCGCACAGAGGCCCGGTCGTCCACAGCGCGTCGATGCCGGCGCTGCGAGCTTGCGCGCCGACCTCCCGGTGGAACGCCGGCCCCTGGTCGCCCACCTCGCCCATGTCCCCGAGGACCAGCCACCGCGGACCGGGCAGCGCAGCCAGGACATCGATCGCAGCCCGCACCGAGTCGGGGTTGGCGTTGTAGGTGTCGTCGATCAGCGTGACGCGCCGGCCGTCGCGTTCGAAGCTGCTCGCCTGCGAGCGGCCCTTGACGGCGGTGAACGACTCGAGCCCGCGCACCACGGCATCCAGCGGGCCACCGGCGGCCAGTGCGCAGGCGGTCGCCGCCAGCGCGTTCCTGACATTGTGGAGACCGGCGACGCGCAGCTTCAACGTGGTGCCACCAGCCGGTGTGCTCAAGGCGACTATCCAGTGGTTGTCGGCCCATGAGGCCGTGGCCGACACATCGGCCGGAACCCCGTGGACCGAGCCCGGGTACAGCGCGAAAGTCAACGTGCGCCGCGTACCGGCCAGCGCGCGCCACAGCGGCGTGTGGTCCTCGTCGGCCGGAAACACCGCGACGCCATCGGCGCCAAGAGACGCGATGACGCTGCCGTTCTCGCGGGCCACCGCCTCGACGCTCGCCATGAACTCCTGGTGCTCGCGTTGCGCGTTGTTGACCAGCGCGATGGTGGGTGCCGTCATCGCAGCCAGTCGCGCGATCTCGCCCGGGTGGTTCATGCCGAGCTCGACGACACCCGCGCGATGAAACATGGTGTCGTCCTGCCGCAATCGCAGCAGCGTCAATGGCACGCCGATGTCGTTGTTGAAATTGCCTTCGGTCGCGAACGCCCCCTTGCCTAGCCAGGCGCGCAGGATGGCGGCAATCATCTGCGTCACGGTGGTCTTGCCGTTGCTGCCGGTGACCGCGATCAATGGCAGGTCGAAACGGCGTCGCCAGGCGGCCGCCAAAGCACCCAGCGCTGCCCGGCTGTCACCGACCTGCAGACCGGGCAGGCCCGCTTCGGCAACACCTCGCTCGGCGAGCACGGCGGCGGCGCCTGCCGCCCGGGCCTGCGGGAGAAAATCATGCGCGTCGAAGCGCTCGCCACGCAATGCGACGAAGAGGTCGCCGGCACGCAGGCTGCGCGTGTCGCTGTGCACCCGGTTCAGCAGCGTGGTGCCGTCACCGATCAACAGTGCCCCCGGCAGCAGGTGGCGGGCTTGCGCGAGCGTCATCATGGCGGCAGCTCCGCACTGCGGGCCCGCGCCTCCAGCGCAGCAGATGCCGCGCTCACGTCGTCGAAGGGGAGCCGGACACCGGCAATCTCCTGATAGCCCTCATGGCCCTTGCCCGCGATCAGCACCACATCGTTCGGACCGGCCGACCTGACCGCGTGGGCGATCGCGGAATCACGATCCTCGATGACCAGCGGCCGCGGCTGCTCGGCCATCCCCGCGACGATGGCCGCGATGATCGCGCTTGGCGTCTCGTGTCGCGGGTTGTCGCTGGTCACGACCACCCGATGCGACTCACGCTGGGCGATCGCGCCCATCAGCGGGCGCTTGACCGCGTCGCGGTCGCCACCACAGCCGAACACGCACCACAGCGAGCCGCCACGCGCCGAAGCCATTGGCTGCAACGCGCGCAAGGACTTGTCGAGCGCATCTGGCGTGTGGGCGTAATCAACCAGCACGTCGGGCAGTTCGCTGGCAGCGGACGACGTCGGCGCGCAAATCCGTTGCATGCGGCCGGGCACCGGTGTCAGCGCGACGCAGGTCTGCGCCGCATCACGCAGCGGAACGCCCAGCGCTCGCAGCGCAGCCACCACCGCCAGCAGGTTAGACACGTTGTAGTCGCCGATCAGCGCGGTGCGCAGCGGCACCGCCGGCTCGCCCGACTCGACGAGATCGAACGCCAGACCGCCATCGATGTAATGAACGTCATGAGCCGACAAGCGGGCAGCACTGGTGGCTGTCGCGTGCTCCGCCACGGCGTAGGTCCAGAGATCGAGCGGACTGCCGGCAAGGGCAGGCTGCAACGCAGCGCCCTGGGGGTCGTCGAGGTTCACCACGGCGGCTCGCAAGCCGGGCCAGCGGAACAGGTCGGCCTTGGACTGCCAGTAGGCTTCCATCGAGCCGTGGTAGTCGAGGTGGTCCTGCGTGAAGTTGGTGAGCACCGCGACATCGATGTGCGTACCCGCCAGCCGCTGTTCGGCCAGACCGATCGAGGAGGCCTCGATCGCGCAGGCGTTGAAGCCGTCGTCGGCGAAGCGCTTGAAAGCGCGCTGCAAGGCCACCGGATCGGGGGTCGTGAGACCGGTCGGCTGCAAGGCCGACACCTCATCGCGGCCCGCCGGCACCGCGCCGATGCCCAGCGTGCCGATCACGCCACAGCGACGACCCAGCATCGACAAGGCCTGTGCCATCCACCACGCAGTCGACGTCTTGCCGTTGGTTCCGGTGACGGCGATCACCGAAAGGCGGCGCGTGGGTGCGCCGTAGAACGCGCTAGCCAGCAAACCGGTGACGGCCTTCAGGTTGTCCATGGCAGCGATTCGTGCGTCGTCGAAGCCGTGCGCCTCGGCACCTTCAGCCTCGACCAGGCAGGCCGGAGCACCCGCCGCGAGCGCCGGGTAGACATGCCGCCGACCGTCCTGCGCCTGACCCGGCCAGGCGATGAAAGCATCACCGGGTGCGAGATGCCGGCTGTCGGTCGCCAGACCACGCACACCGTGCTGCACCAGCCAGGACAGGGCCGCAGGCACCGAGCCGAGCGTCTGCAGCGCCATCAGAAGCTCTCGTCCTCGGCGCGCACATCGCGCGCGATGATCTGCGTCTTGACGTCGAGGTCGGGGGCCACGCCCAGCGTGCGCAGCGTGTTCTGGACGAGGTCGCTGAAGACCGGTGCCGCGACGTCGCCGCCGTACCACTTGCCGGCGGTCGGCTGGTCGACCATCACCGCGACGATGATGCGCGGGTTCTTGATTGGCGCGATGCCGACGAACCACGAGCGGTACTTCTTGTTGTCGTAGCTCTTGCCCTCGTGGCTGTAGGCGGTGCCCGACTTGCCACCGACCGAGTAGCCGACGGTCTGCGCCTTCGGCGCGGTCCCGCCAGGGCCGGTGACCAGGGCGAGCATCTGGCGAACGGCCTGCGCGGTCTGCGGCGAGATCACCCGCAATCCGTTCACCTTGGCGTCGACTCCCTGCGCCTCGCTCTTCATCAGCGTGACAGGAATCATCTCGCCGTCGTGGGCGAAGACCGTGTAGGCGTGTGCGATCTGGAACAGCGACGCCGAGAGCCCGTAGCCATAGCACATCGTCGCGTGCATGGTCTCGTCCTTGGCAATCGCCTTGGCCGAGGGCAGCCGACCGCGCACGGAGCCTGGGAAGCCGATCTGCGGCTTCTGTCCGAAGCCCACCGCGGTGTACAGGTCCCACATCTCGCGAGGCTGGAACATCAGCCCCATGCGCATGGAGCCGATGTTGCTGGACTTCTGGATCACCTCGGCCACCGTCAGGTCGCCGTGCGGGTGCGCATCGCTGATGATGAATCCGCCCATCGCGATGCGGCCCGGCGCGGTGTGGATGATGGTGTCGGGCTTGACGCGGCCGGTCTCGAGCGCCCAGGCGGCGATGAACGGCTTGACCGTCGAGCCGGGCTCGAAGGTGTCGGTCATCGCGCGGTTGCGCAGCTGCTCGCCGGTCAGGTTGCGCCGATCGGACGGCGCATAGCTCGGGTAGTTGGCGAGCGCCAGCACCTCGCCCGACTGCGCGTCAAGCACGACCACGCTGCCGGCCTTGGCCTTGTTCTCGGCGACCGCATCGCGCACCCGCCGGTAGGCGAAATACTGGATCTTCGAATCGATCGACAACTGAATGTCGCGGCCATCCACGGGCGCAACACTGTCGCCGATGTCCTCGACGACCTTGCCGAGTCGGTCCTTGATGACGCGTCTGGTGCCATTGCGTCCGGTCAGCTCCTTCTGGAAGGCGAGTTCCATGCCTTCCTGGCCGCGGTTCTCGGCATCGGTGAAGCCGACGACGTGCGCGGCCGCCTCGCCCTCGGGATACTTGCGCTTGACCTCGCGCAACTGGTGAACGCCTGGCAGACCGAGCGCCAGCGCATCCTTGGCCAGCGAGTCGTCGACCTGTCGCTTCAGCCACACGAAATTGGCGTTGTCATCGAGCCGGTCGTCGAGCGCCTTGGGCGTCATGCCCAGCAGGCCGGCCAGCTGGCGACGTGCGCGCGAGTCGGCCTCGAAATCCTTCGGGATGGCCCACAGCGAAGGTGCCGGCACGCTAGAGGCCATCAGCTGTCCATTGCGATCGAGGATGCGGCCCCGGTTCGCCGACAGGTCGAGCGTGCGCGCGTAGCGGGCCTCGCCCTGCTTCAGATAGAACGACGAGCCGATGACCTGCACGTACAAGGCCCGGCCAAGAAGCACGCAGAACGCGAGTCCGACGAGCGCCACGAGCAGCTTGGACCGCGATGCAGGCGTGCGCGACGCGAGCAACGGGCTGCTCGCGTAGTTGATGCTGCGCGCATGACCTGCGACCGGCTTCGCGACAGACCCTGCGCGGGCGTTCCAGCCACCCTGCTGCCTCATCGCTGCCCCTGTGACGCCGCAGCACGCAGGTCGATGGCGGACGTCGGTTGGCCGGCATCCGCCGTCACCGTCACCTGCTTCATGATGGCCGGCGTCGCCTGCACCATGCGGAGCTTGTCGCGCGCGGTCTTCTCGACACGAGCAGGTGCAGCCTGCGTCTGCCGTTCGGCCTGCAGGCGTCCGTACTCGGTCTCGAACTGGCGCTGCTGGGTGCGCGCCCGATCGAGTTCGCCGTACAGGTGATGTGCGTCATAGGACACCCGTACCAGGTAGACGCTGCTCACCAGGAGGACGACCAGCAGCAGCAGATTGAATCGGGTCATCTGCGACTCCCCGCCGGACGCGAAACTGGCGACGGTGCGTCGGTGCGCTCGGCGACGCGCATCACCGCCGAGCGCGCGCGCGGGTTGGCTCGCAACTCGGTCTCGCCGGGCTTGATGCGACCCAGCGCCCTCAGGCGCATCGCCACTTCGGGCGCGAACGGGGCCCGGCGATCGAACACCGCCTTGCTTTCGCGGGCGATGAAGGTCTTCACGATGCGGTCTTCCAGCGAATGGAAACTGATGACCACCAGGCGGCCGCCGGGCGCCAGCAACTCAAGGGCCGCACTCAGCCCCTGTTCGAGCTCCTCAAGCTCGGCGTTGATGAAAATCCGAAGAGCTTGAAACGTGCGCGTTGCAGGGTTCTGGCCCGGCTCGCGGGTTTTGACTGCACCAGCCACGACTTCGGAAAGCTCCCGCGTGGTTCGAACTGGGTTCCCGCCTTCGCGCCGAGCAACAAGCGCCTTTGCAACCTGTACAGCAAACCGTTCTTCCCCATAGTCACGAATCACCTCCGCAATGTGGCGCTCATCGGCGCGAGCCAAGAAGTCCGCAGCGCTCTCGCCCCGGGTCGTGTCCATCCGCATGTCGAGCGGGCCGTCGAATCGAAAACTGAATCCGCGCTCGGGGCTGTCGATCTGCGGCGACGACACGCCCAGGTCGAGCAGCAGCCCGTCGATGCGCGTCACGCCGGCGGCTGCCAGCGTCGGCACCATCTGGCCGAAGCTCGTGTGATGGATGGAGAAGCGCGGATCCGCGAAGCCAGCATCGCCGGCGGCCGCAGCCACGGCCTCCGGGTCGCGGTCGATCGCCAGCAGCCGCGCACGTGTCCCGAGCCGCTGCAGCAGCACGCGCGAATGGCCGCCGCGACCGAAGGTGCCATCGACGTAGATGCCGTCAGCGGCCCGCGCGATCTGCTCGTCGCCGGCGCCTCCTGGCGCGGCATGCAGCAGCGCGTCGACGGCTTCGTCGAGCAGGACGGTGGTGTGGGCGCAGGCCGGTGCGGTCGTCATCGCACAGCCGTCAGAACGTGAATCCCTTGAGCGCGTCGGGCATCTCGCCCTTCACCACCTCGGCCTCGTGCGAGGCGTGCTGCACGGCATCCCACAGTTCGAGGTGGCTGCCCATGCCGATCAGCATCACGTCGCGGTCGAGGCCGGCGGACTTGCGCAGTTCGGGGGCGATGAGCACGCGCGACGAACCGTCGAGGTCGACATCCATCGCGTTGCCGAGAAACATCCGCTTCCAACGTACCGCTTCCATCGGCAGCGCGTTGATGCGATCGCGGAACTCCTCCCAGGTCGGGCGGGGAAACACCATCAGCGGACCGTCAGGGTGCCTGGTGATCGTGAGCTCGGTGACTTCCAGTGCGCGCAACACGGCCAGATGGCGAGCGGGCATGGTGAGCCTGCCCTTGCTATCCAAGGTCAGCGCCGCAGGCCCCTGAAACACCAGATTTGCCACAAAAACCCAGAAAAGTGCACCAGCTCCCACTGTATCGCATCACATCCGCCTGGGTCAACGCAGATGTAAAAGAAAATCCAATCAAATCAATCACTTAGCGGGTTTTTTGAAGCCTCGTGAATATCAAAATCGTTAAAAAACAATCAGTTGAGAAGTGCTTTGAAAGTGATAGGTGAGAAGTCGACTGCAGGCAGTCGACTCACCCACGACATGACGGATCGATGACGGCGGCTGACCGGCCGGCCGCGCACGCTGGTCAGCAATCGCTCAGCGTGGCGAAACGCCGATCAGCCACAGGTGCACCGCGCCGAGGAAGGCTGCGTATAAACACAGCCCGACGATCACCGCGATGGCGTCGTTGTAGCGACTTGGTGGCGCGCCTGGCGCGCTGCGAGGGACCCGGCGCTTCAGCGAAATCCGGTCGGCCACGGCCCAGGCCAGGAACGAACCGAACAACACGGTCGATGCCAGCGTGCCGTTGGCCAGCAGGTGGGCAAGCGCCCACAGCTTGATGGCAACCAGCATCGGGTGCTTCGTCGCGGTCGAGATTCGGCCAGGCAGGTAGGCGGCCAACAGCAGCGGGAACACCGGCAGCATCAGCAGCCAAGCCACGTGTCGCAACGCGGCGGGTGGGTGGTAGAGCACGACCGGGGCGGCGCGCGCCTGACCGTAGCCGTGGAGGATGAGCGCGAAGCCGACCAGCGACAGCAGCGCGTAGGCGCCCTTCCAGGGCATCTCGCCGCGCGAGGCGACCTGCGCGTTGCGCCAGGCGGGCGCGAAGATCGACGTCGCATGCACGCCGAGAAAGATCAGCAGACCCAGGATCAGCATCGACATGTCGCTCGCCTTCGCAAAGCGATCAGTCTATGCCTCGCTTGCAGGGGAAGCCGGTATGAAGGCAGTTCGCTGACGCCTCAGGAAAGCAGGTTGACGACCTCAGCCTGCGGGCCGTCTTGCTCGGTGCGGTCGGGCGCCGTCTTCGGCGCAGCGGGGGCGGCCACGATGCGCGGTGTCACTCGCAGCCGGGTTCGCGCCGGGGCGCCAGGCGCCAGCAGTCGGCCTCGCAACCAGGCCTCGAGCTCGCCTGGCGGCATCGGCTTGCTGAACAGATAGCCCTGCAACTCGTCGCAGCCCGCGTCGCGCAGCCAATGGGCCTCGTCGATGCGCTCGACGCCCTCGGCCACGACCCGCAGCCCGAGCGTGTGGCCCAGTCCGATGATGGCCTGGGTGATCGCCCAGTCGGCCGGGTCCTCGAGGATGTCGCGCACGAAGCTCTGGTCGATCTTCAATTTGTCGATCGGAAACTGGTGCAGATAGTTCAGGCTGGAGTAGCCGGTGCCGAAGTCGTCGATCGACAGGGTCACGCCGATGTCCTTCAGGCGCTCCAGACTCTCGACTGTCGCGATGGCGTTTTCCATGAGGAAGGTCTCGGTCAGCTCCAGCTCGATCGCCGACGGATCGACACGATGCGCTTCCAGGACTTCGCGCAGCTGGGCCGGCAGTTCCGGGTCGCGCAGCTGGATCGCCGACACGTTGACGGAGATCGGGATCGCGCCGAGGCCGGCGTCGCGCCAGGCCGCGTGCTGGCGGCAGGCTTCGCCGAGGATCCATGCGCCGATCGGCACGATCTGACCGGTCTCCTCGGCAATCGGGATGAAGGTGGCTGGCGACACGAGCCCGTGCTCGGGACGCTGCCAGCGGACCAGCGCCTCGACGCCCATGACGTCGCCGCTGCGAGCATCGACACGCGGCTGGAAATGCAGCAGCAACTCGCCGCGCGCGGTCACGTCGCGCAGCTCGTTTTCGATGGCCAGGCGCTCCTGCGCCTGAATGTGGAATTGGGGCGTGAAGAACAACGCGTGATCGCGGCCTCTCGACTTGGCCTGGTACATGGCCGCATCGGCATGACGCATCAGGTGATCGATGTCGCGGCCGTCCTGCGGATACACCGCCATGCCAGCGCTGCATGACACATGCAGCTGCACGCCTTCGACCACATGCGGCTCGCGCACCAGAGGGAGCATGCGCTCGACGACGATGGCAGAGATCTCGTCGACGCTGCCGACGCCGTTGAGCACGACGACGAACTCGTCACCCCCAAGGCGGCTGACCGTGTCACCAGCGCGCACCGCCGACAGCAGCCGCTTCGAGACCGAGCGCAGCAGCGCATCGCCGACATGGTGTCCCATCGAATCGTTGATGTTCTTGAATCGATCGAGGTCTATGAACACGACGCCGACATGCTGGCTGGTGCGACCGGCCTGCTCGACCGCCATGCGCAGCCGCTCCAGGCACAGCGAGCGATTCGGCAGATCCGTCAGCACGTCATGGTGTGCGAGGTGGTGGATGCGCTCCTCGCTGGCCTTGTGTTCGGTGATGTCGGCGCCGGCCGCCACGAAGTGGGTGATGCGGCCGTCGCTGTCACGCACCGCGTTGGCGACCAGCCAGGTCGGGTAGGCCTCACCAGTCTTGCGCTTGAGCCAGACCTCTCCCTGCCACAGGCCTCGGATGATGGCCGACTGCCACAGCGTCTCGTAGAAATCGGTCTCGTGGCGCGACGAGTAGAGGAACTCTGGTGTCTGCCCCACGATCTCCTCGACACCCCAGCCGGAATCGCGACTGAAGGCGGTGTTGGCAGTCAGGATGCGGCGCTCTACATCGAAGATCACGATGCTTTCAGACGAGGCCTCGAACACCTTGGCCCACAGCTTCAGGCGCTGCTCGAGCATCTTGATCTGGCCGATGGGCGTGAACACCGTCAGCAGGGCCGGCTGCCCCTGGTACGACAGGCGCCTCGCCGACAGCAGCGCCCAGGAACCGCGCGAGCCGCCACGGCGGCCCTCGTCGGAAAGCCACTGAACCTCGAAGCCATCGACCCGCTCCGTGTCGCTGAGTCGCGAGAAAAAATGGGTTCGGGCCTGCGGATCGAGGCGCAGGCTCCACGGGTCGGTCGTCACCCCTTGCAGCCACGGCTGCGCCGGCTGGTTGGCGTGCAGCACGCGGTGCTCCGGGATCGAGGTGACGATCAGCGGCATGGGAAACGATTCGAGCAGCGCACGCTGCGCCTCCTCGGCACGGGTGGTCGCGGTCAGGTCCTCGCGCACGGCCCGATCGCGGTCCAGGTCGCCCAGCATGCCGTTGAAGGCCTGCACCAGCTGGCCGATCTCGTCGCGGCTGTCGTGTGCGGCGCGCATCGTGTAGTCGCCGCTGGCGCTGACGCGGCCAGCCACGTCAGCCAGCCGTTGCAGTGGCTGCGCGATCTGGCGCGCGACGAAGTAGACGATGTTGAGGATCAACATCAGCAGCGCCACGGCGGTGCCCAGGTGCATCCACATCCTCAGGAACAACCCCCGGATGCGGGCATCGAGCAGTCCGTCGAGGCCGGTGGCCGCAGCGCGCCAGGTGGCATGCAGTTCGGCCAGCACTTCGCGATGCTTGTCGAAGATGACGGTGCGACGGTCAGCGGAACCGTAGGCGTCGAGCTGGGCCGGCAGTTGGCGGAATGCGGTGACGGCAGCAGCGAGGCGCTTGTGCGTTGGCTCGAGCGTCGCGCGCAGTGTCGGGGGGCCGGCCGACAGCGCTTCTTCGTAGTCGGAATCGATCCCCTTGAGCACCGCGTCGAGACGGCCCTCGAGGATCAGCAACTCGGTCTGCTGCTTGTTGCGATGATCGGCCGGGCTCTGACTCAGCTCGACCGCCTTGTGCACCGTCAGCGCCAGCAGCTCCTGCAACTCCGGAAACCGCAACAGCACCAGTGACATCGTGTAGTAGCTGTCGAGGTCCGGATCGAGGATGAGGTTTGACTGGTTGCCGATGCGGGTGATCAGATCGCGGCCGGCGGCCATCGATGCCGCCAGTTGCCCGGCGTCGAAGTCCGGCCGGTTCATCGCCGCCTCCAGGGCCGCAGCGAAGGCCGCGCTGACATCGCCGGATTTCATGCCCTGGCCGTGCCGGAGCTCGGCGTCACGCAGAGCAGCAACACGCGGCTCCCACGTGGCCCGGTCGAGATGCGGCGCAGCCGCATCGGACTTCACCTCGTCGGGGGCCAGGGGCGGCAGCGGCGTGGGCAGCGCGACCAGCACATCGCGCACCTCGGCGATGTAGGCGTTTCCGGCGACTTCCTTGCGCGAAAAATCGATCGCGATGTATTTTTCGCTGATCAGGATGCCCGAGACGTAGATCACCGCGGTCAGGTCGAGCAGGTAGATCAGCAGCAGCTTGCGTCCGACAGGGAGCTGTCCGATCGCCCGCATGATCAGGGTCAACATGGCCCAAGGCCCTCAAGTAACGAGTCGAGTCAACCCAAGCAAGAGCGCGGCCACAAAGGCGAATGGTGTCGAAACACCCTGCTGTTCCCTGGCGCCAGCGCTCAGTTCGATTCCTTGATGATCCGACCGCTCGCCGACTGGATCGGGCGCGCATTCATCGGGTACAGCCGAGAGAAGATGGTCAGCTGTTCGGGTGATATCTCGACCGGTGTCTTCATCACCATCCAGAGCACGCCCTCGCTGCAGGGCGGTGTGGTCAATGAACCCATGTAGGTGTAGTAGCGCCGGTCGCTCGGCAGCAAAGCCATCAGGTCGATCTGGCCCTTGGCCATCACCTCGTCGCCCTTCTCGAGCGGCAGGTTGTTCCAGACGTTCTGCACGACAGGCTGCGCACTTCCGCGATCGAGCAGCACGGCGATCACGGCGAGCTTGCCTTCGACGCTCTTGTGCACCAGATGCACCACCATGTCGAAGGGCTTGCCGTTGATGCGCTCCTCGGACGGACGATGAAAGTGGAACTGGACCAGTTCGTAGCGCTTGCCGGTCACCTCGATCGTGTTGCCCACCGCCACATTGACCTGCACCGTGTGCCCGTTGTCGATGACCCGGAAGTTGCTCGGACGGTAGTTGAACTGAACCGCATCGAGCTCGACCTTGATGCCATCGGAGATGTCGATCGGGCTTTGCCGCGTGCCGGTGGAGCAGGTCGCGAACTCGGGCTGGAGCGCACCCCAGGAGTCCGGCCCGCCTTCGCCCTCGTAGCTCCAGTGCCCGGATGACAAATGGCCGCCCGTCGAAGCCTTGAGCTGCGCCGCCTCGAGCCGGGCCGCATGCGTCGGGCTGGCGCCGATCACGCGACCGGGGCTCGACACCGGAGTCACCATTGCGCGCGACACTCCCGCCGCAGGAGCAGCCGACGTCTGCGACACGACCTTGACCACGCCAGGCGTGGCCGAATCGGGCACCGTCGAAGTACCGAGCTTCGCCGCAAGTCGCTCGCGGATCACATCCATGGGATCCCGCGGGGGACGCTTCGTCGCCGCGGCTCCGCTGGCAGACGGCGCTTCCGACGCAGTGACCGCCTCTTCTGCCTGGGCAGCCTTGCCGGCAGACGCCATCGGCTTCTTCGCATGGCCGGACTTGAGCTCCGCGGCCGCCGGCGCGTCGTCGTGGCTCGCTGCCGCGTGAGCGCCCGGGAGCGAAAAGACGGCCCACATCGAGGCGATCAAGAGGCGAAGACGCATTTGAGCGACGGGGCAAGGGCAGCGGGGCATGGCGGGCACTCCAGGAAGAGACTCGGTGGTCTTCGCGGAGGTATCGGCCTCACCGCGCCGGACTTGAGTCTCCGCGCGGAGGTGCCGGCCGAGTCAGGCGAGCCTCGTCCGGACCCAGCCCCAGGCCATCGCTCCGACGGCGGTCAGCGCAAGCGAGGTGGCCGCCAGCGCCACCGTCGAATGCATCACCAGCGGCGCCACGACGCCGGCCACGATGCCGCTGGACGTGCTGCCGATGCAGGCCTGCAGCGAAGACGCCATGCCCCGTCGATCCGGCGCCTGGTCGAGCACCAGCAAAGTCACGACAGGCACCATCAGCGCCCATCCGAATGAAAAGACCGCAATCGGTGCCATTGCCCACCAGATATTCGGCTTGAAAGCGAAGTTGAGCGCGAGATTGAGCAGCGACACCGCCCCCATGACCACGAAGCCGAAACCGACCTGACGCTTCGGCGCCACGTGACCGGCCAGACGACCCGACAGGAAGGCTCCACCCATGATTCCGGAGATGGTCAGCAGGAACAGCCAGAAGAACTGTTGCGGAGGCAGTCCGAGGTGCTCACCCAGGAAAACCGGGGCCGACAGCACGTACAGGAACATGCCGTTGAACGGCACGCCGCTGGCCAATGCCAGCGCCAGAAAACGGCCGCTGGTGCCCAGCTCGACATAGCCGCGCATCAGGTGACGCAGGTTCAGCGGCTGCCGCTGCAAGTGATGCAGCGATTCGGGCAACAGCTGGTGATTGGCGATCCACAGCGCCACGCCGATGACCGTCAGGAACCAGAACACCGCGTGCCAGTCGAGATGCACGAACAGGAAGCCCCCCACGAGCGGCGCAATGGCAGGGGCGATGCCGAAGTAGATCGTGACCTGCGACATCACCCGCTGCGCGTCGGCCGGCGGGAACATGTCGCGGATCACCGCGCGCGACACCACGATGCCGGCGCCGGCGGCCATGCCCTGCAAGGCACGAAAGAAGATCAGCGCGCCGATGTGCTGCGAAAGCGCGCAGCCCGCCGAGGCCAGCGTAAAGATCGCGACGCCCCACAGCACGACCGGTCGCCGGCCCAGACTGTCCGACAGCGCGCCGTGGAACAGGTTCATCACCGCGAAGCCGAACAGGTAGGCCGACAGCGTCTGCTGCATCTGCACCGGCGTGGCGCCGAGCGACGAGGCGATGCCGCTGAACGCAGGCAGGTAGGTGTCGATGGAGAACGGGCCGACCATGCCCAGGCAGGCCAGCAACGCTGCCAGCGCCCAGCGCGGCCGGCGCCAGAGCGTGGAAGCGTCAGGGTTCATCGGGTCCGTTCGTGCGGTTCGTCGTGGGCAGGCCGCGCCGCAGCGGCTGCCGAAAATTAGTGTGAAGCGAGCCGATAGGCCGGATTCTGTGCGCCCGGTCGATCTTGCGATCGCCCGACCGTGACCGTCATTCCTCTGGGCCGTGCATCGCTGCACGGCTCGGTGCCACCTACCCGCCAGCTCCGCGGAGCCACATCAACGCTGGCCTATTTGGTGTTGCTGCGCGCAGAGATTGCTCGTTTCACCCGAAGCAGGGCTTGCGCCCTGCCTCGACTCGTCTCTGTAGCTCTGATCCTCACCTCGCGGTGGACAGCCGTTAGCTGCTGCGCTGCCCTGTGCAGTCCGGACCTTCCTCCAGTGCGCCCTTTCGGGACCCTGCACCAGCGACGGTCTGACTCGCTTCACCCAGGGATTATCTCAGGGCCACTGTTTCGCCGCCTGAAGTCAGACCGACTCGCGAAGGCGCGCGATGCGCTCTTCCATCGGCGGATGCGTCGAGAACAGCGCCATCACTCCGCTCGGGCGCGAGCTGATGCCCATCGCGGCCATGGCCTTCGGCATCTCGCCAGGGTCGAGCCCGCCGAGGCGTGCCAGCGCATTGATCATCGGCTGCTTGCGGCCCAGCAACCGGGCCGAGCCGGCATCGGCGCGGAACTCGCGCTGGCGCGAGAACCAGGCAACGATCATCGCGGCCAGCACACCGAGCAGCAGGTCCATCACCACCGTGGTGATCATGTACCCCACACCCGGACCTTCCCGGTCGTTACGCAGGATCATGCGGTCGACCACGTAGCCGATCACGCGCGACAGGAACACGACGAAAGTGTTCATCACACCCTGGATCAGCGTCATCGTGACCATGTCGCCGTTGGCGACGTGGGCCACCTCGTGGCCGATCACCGCCTCGACCTCTTCGCGCGTCATCGATTGCACCAGCCCCGTCGACACCGCGACCAGCGCAGAGTTCTTGAAGGCTCCGGTGGCAAATGCGTTGGGAGCACCCTCGTAGATCGCGACTTCGGGCATGGTGATGCCGGCACGTTCGGCAAAGCGCGCCACGCTGCCGACCAGCCACTGGTGGGTCGGGTCGGGCGAATCGTTGATGACCTGCGCGCCGGTGGTCCACTTGGCCATCGGCTTGCTCATCAGAAGCGAGATGATTGCGCCGCCGAAGCCCATCACCAGCGAGAAGCCTAGCAGCGACCCCAGGTTGATGCCGCTGGCGCTGAGGTAGCGGTTCAGTCCCAGCAGGTTCACGGTGATGCCCAGCACCACCATCACGGCGACATTGGTCAACAGGAACAGGGCGATGCGCTTCATGGAATCCTTTCGGCAGACGTGCGAGGGTTATGCGGTCGGGCGGCCGGTTTTCAAGCCGGCCCGCAGCGGCCGGAAGACCGCCGCATCGTCATAGAAACAGACTTGCCCGTTCAAGTTCCACCAGCCCGGCACGCCCAGCACCGGCAACGGCAGCCAGGGCCGGGTTGCCAGCGCCTCGGCGCTCAGGTGCCTGGCCAGCCAGCCAGCAGGATCCGCGACCTCGGGCGGCACCACCCAGACATGGGCGGTGATCGCCTTGCGCGGCTGCATCAGCTTCTCGAGCAGGGCATGACCGAACAGCACAAGCCGGGCGTCGCTCCAGAGCGCCCGGAAGGTGACGAACAGCGCCGTCCAGTCGCGCCGCTGCAGCGCATCGATCAGCACGGGCGGCGCCTGCAGCCAGGCGGCGTTCTCGTCGAACAGCGTCAGCGCATCCCTGACCACACCGCGAGCGGCTCCAGCGCCAGCTCGTTCGAGCTGGGCGAACTGCAGCGCATTCAGCCGCGCCTTCAGTGCCGGGTGCACCAGCCACGCCAACCCGTTGAACAGGTCGTGCGCGTTCTCGCGCGTCGGCACGCCGCCGGTGCGAGCGATGAAGGCTTCGTAGGGCTCGTCCCGTGGCAGCGACTGCTGATCGATGAAGCGCTGCGGCATCTGCGCACTGCCGGGCGGGCGACATGCCAGTGCCCGGTTGAGCGCGTCGACGACCGACACGCCAGACTCGATCTGCCGGCCGATCGGTTCGCCGGCAGCGCGATGCGGCGCCAGCCACGGCGCGGTCCAGTCGATCAACGCACCGGCCACGCGACCGCCCGCGCGATCAGGCCGCCGCGACCGCCGCCCCCAGGAAACGCACCGACTCGGGCTTGTCGGCCGGCAGCAGGGCGAAATGCGCCTCCAGCTTCTTGAAGAACGACGTGGTCTTGCCGCTCTTGGTCAGCAGGCCACGCTCGCGCAACGCCACGGCCACGCCATTGAGCCGCACGGCCGTGCCGCCACGCAGGTCGGGACAGGCCTCGAGCACGGCTTCAACGGCAACCGGCAATGCGCGCGCTGCCGCAGAAGCTGGCGCCGCACTCTTTGCAGCAGTTCGCCGCCGCAATGGAGTCGGCCGCGTCGGCGGGGCCTCGACGGCGGTCTCGAGAGGGGCGGTGAGGGGCGCGGGGATCGCCACGCGCGAAGCGGGCCGGCGCGTGCGCGCAGAAGCAGGCGCGGCTGGAACAACCGGCTCGGGCGGTACGGCGGCGCGACTCGACGAGCGCGCTACCGGCCGGGACTTGGCCAGACCGATCACCTCGAACTGGTCGTAGACACGCTCGTAATCGCGCTCGATGTCGCGGCCCGACTTGCCCTGCTGGCCGTAACCGGAGACACGGCAGCCCAGTTCGCGCAGCCGCACGATCAGCGGCGAGTAGTCCATGTCGGACGACACGATGACCACCTCGTCGACCGGCTGTCGCAGCACCAGTTCGACCGCGTCGATCGCCATCGCGATGTCGGTGGCGTTGGGCCCGGCGAAGGTGCTGGGCAGGAAGCGAACGGCGTGGTCGCGACAGACTTCGGCGAACTCGGCGGCCTTCTGAACGCTGCCGTAGGCGCGCCGATGCTGCAGGCGCGCGCCGGACATGCCGAGCTTGTGCAGCACCTGGCGCAGGACCTCGACGGAGACGTTGTCGGCGTCGATCAGCAACGCGATGCGGGTGGTGGAGTCCATGGAGTTTTCCGGTTCAGGCGGCAAGGCGCCAGGGCAGCACTTCGCCGCCGCGCAAGGGTTTGAGACGGGTTTCACCGAAGGGCAGCGATTCCGGCAGGGTCCACGCCTCGCGGCGCAGCGTGATCGTTCCGGTGTTGCGCGGCAGGCCGTAGAACGCGGGCCCGTGGAAGCTGGCGAAAGCTTCGAGACGGTCGAGTGCGCCGGCGGCCTCGAAGGCCTCGGCATACAGCTCGATCGCCGACAGCGCGGTGTAGCAGCCGGCACAGCCGGTGGCGTGTTCCTTCAGGTGCACCGCATGCGGTGCGCTGTCGGTGCCGAGAAAGAATCGATCGCTGCCCGACGTGGCCGCGGCCACCAGCGCCTGGCGGTGCACCTCGCGCTTGAGCACCGGCAAGCAGTAATAGTGCGGCCGCACGCCGCCCATGAACAGGGCGTTGCGGTTGTAGAGCAGGTGATGCACGGTGACCGTCGCGGCTGTATGGGCGCCAGCCTCGGCCACGTACTGCGCCGCTTCGCGCGTGGTGATGTGCTCGAAGACGATCTTCAGCTCGGGGAAATCGCGTCGCAGCGGGATCAGCTGGGTGTCGATGAAGACCGCCTCGCGGTCGAACAGGTCGATCTCGGGATCGGTCACCTCGCCATGCACCAGCAGCGGCATGCCGAGCCGCTGCATCGCGTCCAGCGTCGCATGCGTCTTGCGCAGGTCGGTCACGCCGGCATCGCTGTTGGTCGTGGCACCGGCCGGGTACAGCTTGACCGCGACGACACCCGCGTCCCTCGCGCGCGCGATCTCGTCGGCAGGCAAGCGATCTGTCAGGTAAAGCGTCATCAGCGGCTCGAAAGCAAGCCCTTCAGGCAGCGCCGCACGAATGCGTGCGGCATAAGCCAGCGCCTGCGCGGTGCTGGTCACCGGCGGCTTCAGGTTGGGCATCACGATCGCACGGGCAAACTGCCGTGCGGTGTCGGGCAGCACCGACGCCATGGCCGCGCCATCGCGCAGATGCAGGTGCCAGTCGTCAGGACGCGTGAAGGTCAGCGAATTCATCCGGCGATTTTGCATCGCGCCGTGACCGTTTCCTTCAGCGGATGCATCCGGGAGCCACGGGTCGGCCGCCAGGCCGACCCACGAACACCGAAGCCCCTCGCAGGGCGGGAGCGCAGCGAACGGAGGCGCTGTCTAGTGCTGCAGGATCTTCGACAGGAATTCCTTGGCGCGGGGCGAGCGCTGCTCGGGCTGGCCGAAGAATCCCTCGCGCGTGCAGTCCTCGATGATCTTGCCGGCGTCCATGAAGATCACGCGGTGGCTGACCTTCCTGGCGAAGCCCATCTCGTGCGTGACGCACATCATCGTCATGCCTTCGTTGGCGAGCTGCACCATCACGTCGAGCACCTCGCCGACCATCTCGGGGTCGAGCGCCGAGGTCGGCTCGTCGAACAGCATCACGATGGGGTCCATGCTCAACGCCCGCGCGATCGCCACCCGCTGCTGCTGACCGCCCGACAACTGGCCCGGGAACTTGTCCTTGTGCACCATCAGGCCGACGCGGTCGAGCATCTTCAGGCCGCGCACCTTGGCATCGTCCGGATTGCGCTTGAGCACGCGAATCTGAGCGAGCGTCAGGTTCTCGGTCACGGTCAGGTGCGGGAACAGCTCGAAATGCTGGAACACCATGCCGACGCGCGCGCGCAACTTCGGCAGGTCGGTCTTCGGGTCGGCGATGCTGATGCCGTCGACGACGATGTCGCCCTTCTGGAACGGCTCCAGCGCGTTGACCGTCTTGATCAATGTGCTCTTGCCCGAGCCGGACGGCCCGCACACCACGACGACCTCGCCCTTCTTGATCGAGGTGGTGCAGTCGGTCAGCACCTGGAAGCTGCCGTACCACTTGGAGATGTTCTTGATGTCGATCATGGTGGCTCCAGGGCTTGGACGCGCGCAGCCCGAAAGTGATGGCTCAGCGGATGATGGCGATCTTCTTCTGCAGCCGACGTACCAGCATCGACAGGCTGAAGCAGATAACGAAGTAGACAACCGCAGCGACCAGGTAGGTCTCGACCGGCCGATTGAAGTTCTTGCCGGCGATCTCGAAGCCCTTGAGCAGGTCGTAGGCGCCGATCGCGTAGACCAGCGAGGTGTCCTGGAAAAGGATGATGGTCTGCGTCATCAGCACCGGCAGCATGTTGCGGAAGGCCTGCGGCAGCACGACCAGCTGCATCGTCTGCGCGTAGCTCATGCCCACCGCATAACCTGCGTACACCTGCCCGCGGGGCACCGACTGGATGCCGGCGCGCATGATCTCGGAGTAGTAAGCCGCCTCGAACACCGTGAAGGTGATGATCGCGCTGAGTTCGGCGCCCATCGGGCGGCCGATCAACAACGGGATCAGCAGGAAGAACCACAGGATCACCATCACCAGCGGGATCGAGCGCAGCGTGTTGACGTATGCCGCTGCAGGCAACACCAGCCAGTTCTTTCCCGACAGCCGCATCAGCGCCAGCATCGTGCCGAGCGCGATGCCGCCGATCATGGCGATCACGGTCAGCTGAACCGAAAAGAATAGGCCCTTGAGGATGAAGCTGGAGACGACACCCCAGTTGAGGAAGCTGAAGTCGAGATTCATTCAGGCCTCCCGCCGGGCCGCCCCGAGGGGGCCTGCGCCACCTTGGGGGGCAGGTGCCTGGCGACGTGGGGTTTCATCATTTGCCGCCCCCGATCATCCCGGGCACCTGGACGCGGTTCTCGATGAACAGCGCAATGCGATTGATGACGAAGGCGGAAATGAAATACAGCCCGGTCACCGCGAGGTAGATCTCGATGTTGCGCGAGGTTTCCTCACCCGCCTGCAGCGCGAACATCGTCAGCTCGGAAATGCTGATCGCGAACGCCACCGACGAGTTCTTGATGATGTTCATCGATTCGCTGGTCAGCGGCGGGATGACGATCCGAAACGCCATCGGCAGCAGCACGTATCGGTAGGTCTGCGGCAGCGTGAGCCCCATCGCCAGGCCGGCATAGCGCTGACCCTTGGGCAGTGCCTGGATGCCGGCCTTGACCTGCTCGGCGACCCGCGCCGACGTGAAGAAACCCAGCGCAAACACCACCAGCACGAAGCTCGGCACCTGCTTCAGCGGCGGGATCAGCTCCGGGATCACGTAGTACCAGAGGAAGACCTGCACCAGCAGCGGGATGTTTCGGAACAACTCCGTCCATGCGTTGCCGATGAACACCAGGGTCTTGTTCGGCGCGGTTCGCAGGATGCCCATCAGTGCACCGACCGACAGCGCCACGACCAGCGCCAGCAACGCCACCGACAGCGTCCAGCCCCAGGCCGACAGCAGCCAGTCGAGGTAGGTGATGTCGCCGTTGCTGCCGAAGCAGCTTGGCTGGATCTCGCCCTCCAGGGTGCTCTTGCAGAAGACCTGCCAATCCCAATTGCTCGCCAAGGCTCGCTCCTCTGGTTCTCGTCAGCGTGGTGTGGACTGGCAGGGCCGGATCACTTCTTGGCGTAGTCTTCCATCGTCTTGTCATTGGGCGCAGCCCAGGCGGCCTTGGTGGATTCGCTGACAGGCAGGCCGACGCGGGTGTTGCTCGGCGGGATCGGCTGCATGAACCACTTGTCCCAGATCTTGGCGATCTCGCCGGACTTCATCAGGCCCTTGAGGCTGTCGTCGACCGCCTTCTTGAAGGCCGGGTCGTCCTTGCGCAGCACGATGGCAATCGGCTCGACCGACAGCACCTCACCGACGATCTTGAAATCCGCCGGATTCTTCGACTTGGCGATGTTGCCGGCCAGGATCGCACCGTCCATCACGAAGGCATCGGCACGGCCCGACTCCATCAGCAGGAAGCTGTCGGCGTGGTCCTTGCCGTAGACCTCGTCGAAGTTGACGCCGGTGGCTTTCTCGTTCTTGCGCAAGGTCTGCACCGACGTGGTCCCGGTCGTCGTGGCGACCTTCTTTCCGTTGAGCTGCGCGATCGAGGTGATGCCCGAATTGGCCTTGACCGCGATACGCACCTCCTCGACGAAGGTGGTCACTGCGAAGGCAACGTCCTTCTGACGCGCGGCGTTGTTGGTCGTCGAGCCGCATTCGAGGTCGACAGTGCCGTTCTGCACCAGCGGGATGCGGTTCTGCGAGGTCACCGGCTGGTACTTGATGTCCAGCTTGGCAAGGCCCAGCTGCTTCTGGATGTCGCCCAGCACATGGGTGCAGATCTCGACGTGGTAGCCCACGTACTTGCCGTCACCGAGCGTGTAGCTCAAGGCACCCGACGATTCGCGCACGCCCATCGTCACGGCGCCGGTTTCCTTGATCTTCCCGAGGGTGTCGGCCTGAGCGACACCCCAGACCAGTACTGCAGCCAAAGCAACAACGGATTTCTTCATGACAACTCCATTCGTATTCGTTGGTGGATTCCGCGCGCGGACACAGCCACATGTCAACACAAGCGGCCCCGTTTGGATAGTCAGCCGACTACGCATATCCCGAGCGAACAGGCCGGCTGTGGCCCGAAATGACAAGCGCAACCTTCATGCCACCCACTGCCCCGGCAGATCAGGCCGGCAGGGACGCCGCATTGGCATCCGTCGCCAGAGTCGGACCGGCCGCCCCTTCCAGGCGGTCGCCACGGCTTTGCTGCAGACGCCACATCTCGGCATACCGCGCATTCAGCGCCAGCAGTTCGGCATGCGAGCCGCGTTCGAGGATGCGGCCGTGCTCCATCACCAGGATCTGGTGGGCGTCGACCACCGTCGAGAGCCGGTGGGCGATCACCAGCGCTGTCTTGTTGCGCGCCACGCCCTGCAATTCAGCCTGGATCGCGCGCTCGTTGGCGGAATCGAGCGCCGAAGTCGCCTCGTCGAAGATCAGGATCGGCGGGTTCTTCAGCAGCGTGCGGGCGATCGCCACCCGCTGCTTCTCGCCGCCGGACAGCTTCAGCCCGCGCTCGCCGACCATGGTGTCGTAGCCCTTGGGCGTCGAGCTGATGAAGGCATGGATGTGCGCCGACTGCGCCGCCGCCTCGACCTCCGCCCGCGGGGCCGATGTGCGCCCATAGGCGATGTTGTATTCGATGGAGTCGTTGAACAGCACCGTGTCCTGCGGAACGATGCCGATCGCCTGTCGCAGGCTGTGCTGGGTGACCGCGCGAATGTCCTGGCCGGCGATCTCGATGCAGCCGCCCGACACGTCGTAGAAGCGGAACATCAGCCGCGCCAGCGTGCTCTTGCCCGATCCGGACGGGCCGACCACCGCCACCGTCTTGCCAGCCGGGATGTCGAAGCTGATGTCGTGCAGGATGGTCCGGTCGGGGTCGTATCCGAAGCGAACGTTGCGAAAGCGCACCGCGGCACCTTCGGCGGACTCGATCACCAGGGGCTGCGCGCCCGGCGCATCGGCCACCTCGCGGTGCTGGCCGAGCAGCGCGAACATCTTCTCCATGTCGATCATCGACTGCTTGATCTCGCGGTAGATGACGCCCAGGAAATTCAGCGGGATGTAGAGCTGGATCATCAGCGCGTTGACCAGCACCAGATCGCCCAACGTCATCGTGCCGGCGACCACGCCTTCGGTGGCGCGCCACACGAGCAGCGTCACCGCGGTCGCGATGATCAGGCTCTGGCCGAGGTTCAGCACCGACAGCGAGGTCTGCGACTTGATCGACGCGCGCTCCAGCCGCTGCAGGTTCTCGTCGTAGCGCGCCTGCTCGAACTTCTCGTTGCTGAAGTACTTGACCGTCTCGTAGTTGATCAGCGCGTCGACCGCCTTGGTGCTGGCCTTCGAGTCCTGCTCGTTCATCGCGCGCCGGAACGCGGTGCGCCACTCGGTCACCGTCACGGTGAACACGATGTACAGCAGCAGCGCGCTGAAGGTGATCGCCGCGAACCAGCCGTCGAACCTGGCTGAAAGCAGGCTGATGACCAGCGTGATCTCGACCAGCGTCGGCACGATGTTGTAGATCAGGTAGTTCAGCAACGACTGGATCGAACGCGAGCCACGGTCGATGTCGCGCGACACGCCTCCGGTCTGCCGTTCGAGGTGAAAGCGCAGGCTCAGGCTCAGCAAATGGTCGAAGGTCTCCAGCCCGACGCGCCGGGCGATGCGCGCGGCGACGGGGTAGAACAGGAATTCGCGCAGCTCGGTGAACAGCGTGATCGACAGCCGAAGCGCGCCGTAGCCGATCAGCAGCGCCACCGGCACCACCAGCACCGCCTGCGGGTCGCCCGGCTTCAGCGCGAGTGCGTCGACCAGGTTCTTCAGCACCAGCGGCACGCCGACGTTGGCGACCTTCGCCGCGATCAGGAAGGCCAGCGCCAGCGCCACCCGATGGCGCCACTGCCACACATAAGGCAGCAGCTTCCTGAGCGTCGACCAGTCGGAACGCGGAATGGCGACAGCGGCGGCGGCAGGGGCGGGTGAGGTCAGAGTCGAGGGACGCATCAATCAGGTGAGAAAAGGAACAGCATGGAAGAATCGACGTCAGACACACCAGGACAGGTCCCGCAATATGCCCCAGAACTCGAATGCGCCGCCGGGACCGACCGACGACCAGACAGCGTCGGTGGCGGACCGCTCGCGGTTTGTCTGCCCGTCCGAACTGCCGCCGGATTCGCACCTGGTGCTCCGGGTGATGCCGATGCCGGCTGACACCAACATGAGCGGTGGCGTGTTCGGCGGCTGGATCATGGCGCAGGTCGACATCGCCGGCGCCGTGCTCCCGGCCCGGGTGTCGCGCGGACGCGTGACCACGGTGGCGGTCAATCGCTTCATCTTCAAGCAACCGGTCAGCGTCGGCGACCTTTTGAGCTTCTACGCACGCGTCGATCGCATCGGCACCACATCAATCACGGTGCATGTCGAGGTCTACGCCGAACGCAATCCTTCGCAGCCGCACATCGTCAAGGTCACCGATGCCAACCTGACCTATGTCGCGATCGACAGCCTGGGCCGACCGCGTCCGGTTCCGAAAGACTGACCGTCCGTCTCTCGGGGCCGGTATCGCCCTGCATTCATCAGTACGATACGGAGCCCTTCGATGTTCAAGAGCCTGCGCGTGCCAGCGAATCTTTTCGGTGTGGTGATGTGGGTGGTGTCCCTGGTATTTGCCGGTTTCCTGAGCGGGCTGGGGAGCCAGATCGTCGCCGACCTGCCGCGACTCGAAAACCGCCTGTCCGTCGAGCAGTTCATCGATCCGTCCACGTTGCAGCGCACACGCGACGCGACGAACACGCTCGACCGGGCCCGGCGCGCGCTCGAACAGACACGCCAGCAACAGCAACTGGCGATGACCGCCGCCAGCAACGCCTACACCTCGGCACGCGCGGCCTACGAGAACTGGCTGGCGACGCGCAGCGCCACCACGGATCCGGCTCAGGACCCCGAAGTCATCCAGCGCACGCGCGCACTCGATGCGCTCAAGGCCACCGAGCGTGCCGCGCAATCGGCGATCGAGCGGACCGATCAGGGGCTGCTGGACACGGACCAGGCCCTGGCGCTGCAAAGACAACAGCGCGCCGAACTGACCGAAGCGGCGCAGGGGTCCTACCGAAGCGCCCAGTTCAAGCAGGAGCTGCGGGTGTTCGCTACCCGGCTCGCACTCACGCTGCCACTGCTGGTGGTGGCCGGCTGGCTGGTCGCCAGGAAGCGCCGCAGCGACTACTGGCCGTTGATGCGCGGCTTCGTGCTGTTCGCCGTCTTCACCTTCTTCTTCGAGCTGGTGCCGTACCTGCCCAGCTATGGCGGCTACGTGCGGTCGGTGGTCGGCATCGCGATGACGGTGATCGCCGGCCATTTCGTGATCAAGGCGATGCGGCGCTACCTCGCCAAGCGTCAGGAAGCCGCTGCCAAGACCGAAGACCAGCGGCGCCAGTCACTCAGCTACGAAGACGCGCTGAAAAAGATGGCGGCCAACGTCTGCCCCGGCTGCGAACGGGCCATCGTCATGTCCGGCGCGGGCGGGAACGCAGCCGGTGGTGGCGCATCGACCACGCCTTCAGCCAGCAACTTCTGCGTGCACTGCGGCATGAAACTGTTCGATGCCTGCGGGCAGTGTCAGACGCGCAAGAACGCGTTCTTTCATTACTGCCCGAGCTGCGGCGTCGATGCGAAGGTCGCCGTCTGAGGCCAGCGGTGCCCGCGTGCCGAAAGGCTCAGGAGAAGGTCGAGAAATCCGGCTTGCGCTTCTGGAAGAAGGCGCTGAAGGCTTCGGTCGCTTCGGGGCTGGAGAGCCGCTGGCGGAAAGCGGCTGCCTCGACCTCGATCGCTTCCAGCACCGACGCCGAACCGACCCGGCGCATCAGCTGCTTCGTCTCGCGCACTGCGCCTGGCGGCAGCGCATTGAACCGTTCGGCCATGCGGCGCGCGTGCCGCACGACTTCGCCAGCAGGAAGCACGGCGTTGGCGATGCGCATCTCGACCGCTTCCTCGGCGGTGAAGGGATCGCCCAGCAACAGTTTCTCTGCCGCCTTGGCGTGGCCGACCAGCGCCGGCACGATGAGGCTGGAAGCGAACTCGGGCACCAGGCCCAGGCTGGCAAAAGGCATGGCGAGCCGCGCTTCGTCGGACACGTAGACCAGGTCGCAATGCAGCAGCATCGTCGTGCCGATGCCGATGGCCGCGCCGGTCACCGCTGCAACCACCGGCTTGCTGCAGGCCACCAGAGCACGCATGAAATCGAACACTGGTGCGTCGCTCGTGGACGGCGGCCTCGTCATGAAATCGTCGATGTCGTTGCCCGAGGTGAAGACGCCGGGCTGGCCGACGATCAGCACCGCACGCACCGCCGCATCGGCATCCGCCGCGCGCAGCGCCTCGGCCATCGCGGAATACATCTCGGCGGTCAGCGCGTTCTTCTTCTGCGGCCGCGCGATCTCGATCGTGGCAACGCCGTTCAGCTTGGCGGTCTTGATGCTCATGGGGTCTCCGGAATCCAGTTCAGCAACGCTCGAAAATTCCGGCGGCACCTTGCCCGGTGCCCACGCACATCGTCACCATGCCGTACTTCAGGTTGTGCCGACGCAGCGCGTGCACCACGGTGGCCGCACGGATCGCGCCGGTCGCGCCCAGCGGGTGGCCCAGCGCGATCGCGCCGCCCAGCGGATTGACCTTGGCGCGGTCCAGGTGCAGCGCGCCGAGCACCGCGAGCGACTGCGCCGCGAAGGCCTCGTTCAACTCGATCCAGTCGAGATCCTTCTGCTGCAGCCCGGCGTAGCGCAACGCGGCCGGCACCGCCTCGATCGGGCCGATGCCCATGATCTCGGGCGGAACACCGCGATTCGCGAAGCTGACGAAGCGCGCCAGCGGCTGCAGGTTGAAGGTCTTGAGCGCCTGCGCACTGGCGAGGATCAGACAGCCCGCGCCGTCGCTGGTCTGCGAACTGTTGCCCGCCGTCACGCTGCCCTTGGCCGCGAACACCGGGCGCAACCTGGCCAGCGCCTCGATCGTCGTGTCGGCGCGTGGGCCCTCGTCGGCGCCGGCGGTGCGGGTCTTCGAGGCGACCTCGCCGGTCTTCAGGTTCGGCGAGCGGTCGGTCACCTCGACCGGCGTGATCTCGGCATCGAACTCACCCGCCTCGATCGCCTTCAGCGCCTTCAGATGCGACTGCAGCGCGAACTCGTCCTGTGCCTCGCGCGTCACCTTCCACTGCTGCGCAACCTTCTCGGCGGTCATGCCCATGCCGTAGGCGATGCCGACGTTCTCCTCGCGCAAAAAGACTGCCGGATTGAACGACGGCTTGTTGCCGCTCATCGGCACCATGCTCATGCTCTCGACGCCGCCGGCGATCATCACCTCGGCCTCGCCGACGCGGATGCGGTCGGCCGCCATCTGGATCGCGGTCAGCCCCGACGCACAGAAGCGGTTGACGGTGACGCCGCCGATCGTGTTCGGCAGCCCGGCCAGCAGTGCGCCGATACGCGCGATATTCAGCCCCTGTTCGCCCTCGGGCATCGCGCAGCCGACGATCGCGTCCTCGATCGCCTTCGGGTCCAGCGTCGGCACCTGTTTCAGCGCGCCGTGGATCGCCGCGATCAGCAGGTCATCGGGTCGCGTGTTGCGGAACACGCCACGCCCGGACTTGCCGACAGGCGTGCGGGTCGCGGCGACGATGTAGGCGTCTTGCAGGAGCTTGCTCATGGGATCTCTTTCAATGACCGTTCAATTCCGCACAGGTTTGCCGGTGGAGAGCATGCCCATGATCCGTTCCTGTGTCTTCGGGTGTTCGAGCAGCGAGCAGAAGTGCTGGCGTTCCAGTGCCATCAGGTACTCCTCGCTGACCAGCGATCCGGCGTCGACATCGCCACCGCACAGAACCTCGGCGATCAGCGAGGCGATGTGGAAATCGTGCGCGCTGATGAAGCCCCCGTCGCGCATGTTGACCAGCTGGCCCCTGATCGTTGCGGCGGCACTGCGGCCCGCGACCGGGAACAGCGTCTTCGCGGGCGGGCGGTAGCCGCTGTCGAACATCGCCTTCGCCTGCGTCAGCGCGACGAACAGCAGTTCGTCCTTGTGCGGCACGATCAAGTCGCTCCACAGCAGGTAGCCGAGTTGCCGGCTCTCGATCGCGCTGGTGCCGACCTTGGCCATCGCTGCCGTTGTGAAACCCTCCTTCAGGAAGGCCAGCAGGTCGGCGTTCGCGCCGCCTGCCCCCGCCATTTCGGCCGCGCGGCGCGCGATGTAAGTAAGCCCGCCAGCGCCTGGAATCAGGCCGACGCCGACCTCGACCAGTCCGACATAGCTCTCCATCGCCGCAACGCGCCTGGCGCAATGCACGACCAGCTCGCAGCCGCCCCCAAGCGCGAGCCCGCGGATCGCGGCCACCACCGGCACGGTCGAATAGCGCACGCGCAGCATCGCCTCCTGCAGCTTCTGCTCTTCCGGCGCGATGCCCTTTGCGCCGGTCTTCATGAAGACCGGCATCAGCGCTTCGAGGTTGGCGCCGGCCGAGAACACGTCGTCGGGCGACCAGATCACCAAGCCTTTGTAGCCTTCCTCGGCGAGGCCCACCGCCTTCACCAGGCCTTCGGTCACCGCCGGGCTGATCAGGTGCAGCTTGGCCGTCAGGCTTGCGATGAGTACCTCGCCGTCGAGCGTCCACACGCGCAACTCGTCGGTCTTGAACAGCTCGGTGCCTGACTGCAACGGCGCTGGCGCCCCGGAACCGAACACGCGCTCCCGGAAGGGCTGGCGCTCATAGACCGGCAGTGCGCTTTCTGCGACGAAGCGCGATTCGGATGCGCTCCAGGATCCCTCGGGCTGGTGCACGCCCTGACGGTCGGCCACCGCTCCTTCGAAGACCCAGGAGGGCAGCGGTGCGGAACACAGCGCCTTGCCGGCATCGATGTCGTCCTGCATCCAGCGCGCGACGGTCGACCAACCGGCCGCCTGCCACAGCTCGAACGGCCCCTGGCTGAAGCCGAAGCCCCAGCGCATCGCGAAATCGATGTCGCGCGCGCACTCGGCGACCTCGGCCAGATGCACGGCGCTGTAGTGGAAGCCGTCGCGCAGCACCGCCCACAGGAACTGAGCCTGCGGGTGGCTCGATTCGCGCAGCAGCTTGAGTCGCTCAGCCGGCGGCTTCTTCAGGATACGACCGATCAGTTCGTCGGCCTGGCCGCCACCGGTCACATAGTCACTGCTCGCCGCGTCCCAGCGCAGGATGTCCTTGCCGACCTTCTTGTAGAAGCCGGCACCGGTCTTCTGGCCCAGCGTGCCCTGGGCGATCAGTGCCCCGAGAACCGGCGGCGTGGCGTAGCTGCCGTAGAACGGGTCGTTCGACTGGTCAGGGCCGAGGTTGTCCTGCAGCGTCCTGATCACATGCGCCAGCGTGTCCAGCCCCACCACGTCGGCGGTGCGGAAGGTGCCTGAACTGGCGCGGCCGAGCTTCTTGCCCGTCAAATCGTCGACCACGTCGTACGTCAGACCGAACTGCTCGGCCTCCTTCATCACCGCCAGCATCCCGGCGACGCCGACGCGGTTGGCGATGAAGTTCGGCGTGTCCTTCGCGCGCACCACACCCTTGCCGAGCGCGGTGGTCACGAAGTCCTCGAGCTGGTCGAGGATGTCGGGCAGCGTGGCAGGCGTCGGGATCAGCTCGACCAGCGACATGTAGCGCGGCGGATTGAAGAAGTGGATCCCGCAGAAACGCGGCTGGATCGCCGCGGGGAGCACCGCGCCCAGCCTGGTGATGCTCAGGCCCGACGTGTTGCTCGCGACGATGGCGTGCGGCGCGACGAACGGCGCGATTCGGGTGTACAGGTCGAGCTTCCAGTCCATGCGCTCGGCGATCGCCTCGATGATCAGATCGCAGTCGCGCAACTGGTCCAGGTGTTCTTCGTAGTTGGCCTGGGCGATCAGCACCGCGTCGTCGTTGATGCCGAGCGGCGCGGGCTTGAGCTTCTTCAGGCCGTCGACGGCCTTGGTGACGATGCCGTTCTTCGCACCCTCGCGCGCCGGCAGGTCGAACAGAACGACAGGCACGCGGACGTTGGCCAGGTGCGCGGCGATCTGGGCGCCCATGACGCCGGCTCCGAGCACGGCGACCTTGCGGACGGGAAATCGTTTCATGGTGACTCCAGGACGTTGAGATTCGGATTCGGTGGCCTGAGCAAGTGCCGAGCCGGGCTGCGGCGCCACCGCCTCAGAACAGGGATTCGTCCATGTCCATCAACGGCTTGGCGCCGGCGCGCGCGGTGCGGATCAATCCAGCAGTCTCGGGCAGCAGCTTGGCAAAGTAGAAGCGCGCGGTGGCGAGCTTCGCACGGTAGAACGGATCGCCATTGTCCGCATGATCAAGTGCAACCCGCGCCATACGCGCCCAGAAGTACGCGAACACCAGGTGCCCGACCACGCGCAGGTAATCGACCGCCGCCGCACCGACCTCGTCCGCGTTGCCGAAGGCCTTCATGCCGAGTTCGGTGCTGAGCTTGGTGACCAAGTCGCCCAGGTCGGCCAGCGGATTGATGAATTCGCCCATCGCCTCGTTGACGCCTTCGTCCTCGATCAACTGCTGCACCAGCGCGCCGAACTTCTTCAGCTTCTTGCCGTTGTCGCCAAGCACCTTGCGCCCCAGCAGGTCGAGCGACTGGATCGTGTTGGTGCCCTCGTAGATCATGTTGATGCGCGCATCGCGGACGAACTGCTCCATGCCCCATTCACGCACATAGCCGTGGCCACCGAACACCTGCATGCAGTGCGAAGTGGCGATCCACGCGTTGTCGGTGATGAAGGCCTTGACGATCGGCGTCAGCAGCGCGACCAGGTCGGCGGCATCCTGCCTCACCGCCTCGTCGGTGGATGACAGCTCCTGGTCGATCAGCAGTGCGGTGAACACCGCCAGCGCACGCCCACCTTCGGCATAGGCACGCGCGGTCAGCAGCATCCTGCGCACGTCGGGGTGCACGATGATCGGATCGGCAGGCCGGTCCGGAGCTTTCGGGCCGGTGAGCGAGCGCATCTGGAGGCGGTCCTTCGCGTAGGCCGCCGCGTTCTGGTACGCCACCTCGGTCAGGCCCAGCGACTGCATGCCGACGCCCAGGCGAGCCGCATTCATCATCACGAACATGGCATTCAGTCCCTTGTGCGGCTGACCGACCAGCCAGCCGCGGGCACCATCGAGGTTCATCTGGCAGGTGGCGTTGCCGTGGATGCCCATCTTGTGCTCGAGCGCGCCGCAGAAGATCGGGTTGCGCTCACAGGGCGAGCCGTCGGCGTTGACGAGGAACTTCGGCACGACGAACAGCGAGATGCCCTTGCTGCCGGAAGGCGCATCGGGCAGCCGCGCGAGCACCAGGTGGATGATGTTGGCGGCCAGGTCGTGCTCGCCGGCGCTGATGAAGATCTTGTTGCCGGTGATCAGGTGGCTGCCGTCGATCTGCGGCTCCGCTTTCGTGCGCAGCAGGCCCAGGTCGGTACCGCAGTGCGATTCGGTCAGGCACATCGTGCCGGTCCATTCGCCGCTGGTCAGCTTCGGCAGGTAGGTCTGCTGCTGCTCGGGCGTGCCGTGGGCATGCAGGCATTCGTAGGCGCCGTGGGTCAGGCCCGGATACATGGTCCAGGCCTGGTTGGCGCTGTTGAGCATCTCGTACAGGCATTGGTTCAGCGTGACCGGCAGCCCCTGTCCGCCATAGGCCGCGTCACAGCCGAGCGATGGCCAGCCGCCCTCGACATACTGCGCATACGCGTCCTTGAAGCCGGCGGGCGAGGTGACTTCGTGCGTGTCGCGATTCAGCGTGCAGCCTTCGGCGTCACCAGACTGGTTCAACGGCGCCAGCACCCCGCTCGCAAACTTGCCGCCCTCGTCCAGCACCGCGTTGACGGTCTCGATGTCGACCTCGGCATGGCGCGGCAGCGTCGCAAAGGTCTCCGTGACCTTCAGCAACTCGTGCAGCACGAACTGCATGTCGCGCAGGGGGGGCGTGTAGTGGGCCATGACGGATCCTGAGGTCGATGAAATTCATTCTGCATAAAGCCCGTCCGACTTTCACTCGGGATTGGCAGCGTCCGGGCGCACTGATCGCGTGATCAGCCGATCCAGTGTCGCAGGCGCACCGCACGCAGAACCCTGCGGGGCAGACGCACCCCGGTCCGGCATGCGAATATCCGGGTTGTCGCACGGAATGGTTACGCTCAAGAGTCAGGAGTGTTGATCTTGGAAGTTCTGCAACTCGATGTGTCTGGACGGCCGCAGTCCTGGCTTTCGGCCAAGGAAGCTGCGGTGCTTTACGCCAGCGACGGCGTCGCCTGGACGCTGGGCGACGCATTCTTCGTGCTGCGCGGCGGCGTCCAGCGGCGCACCGGCCTGCAGTCGCGCATCGAGGTGCACCCGATCATCGCGGTGCGGGGCGCAATCCCCAGCCGCGCCTGGCGGCAAAGCCCGGCGCTTTCGAACCCCAAGCTCTTCGTGCGTGACAGACATGTCTGCGCATACTGCGGCGGCCATTTCCAGGCGGACGACCTGACGCGCGAGCACATCATCCCCACGTCGCGCGGCGGCCAGGACACCTGGATGAACTGCATCACCGCCTGCCGGACTTGCAACGGCAACAAGGGCAGCCGCCTGCCAGAGGAAGCCCGGATGTCGCTGCTCTACCTGCCGTATGTGCCGAGCCTGCACGAGGACATGATCCTGCGCGGGCGTCGGATTCTGGCCGATCAGATGGAATTCCTGCTCGCCAGCGTGCCCAGGCACAGTCGGCTGCGCTCCTGACCACGTTGCTCGGCGGGTCAGGAGCAGCAACACTTCTTTGCAACCGGTGGCGGAACATCGGGCGCCGGACCGACTCAAAGCGTACGCACCGCGTCAACGCGATCGCCGATCGGCCCGTTCTCAGACGGGTACAAGGATTTCCATCATGAAAAAAACTCTCGCTCTTCTCGCCATCCTGGGCACGCTCGCCGGCTGCTCCACCACCAGCCCGGACGTCATTCAGCGTGGTGACGCGCAACGCCTGTCCCAGGTGCAGGACGCCACCGTGCTGTCGGTGCGAGCCGTGACCGTCGATGGGAGCCAAAGCGGCGGCGGCGGGGTCACCGGCGCCGTGGTCGGCGGCGTGGCCGGCTCGCAGGTGGGTGGCAACAAGGTGGGCGCCGTCGTCGGCGTGCTCGGTGCGGTGGCTGGTGCGGTGATCGGCAACTCGGTCGAACGCTACGCCACCTCGGAAGAGGCGGTGGAGATCCTGATTCAGATGCGCAACGGCGATCGCCGCGCGATCGTTCAGGCCAAGGGCAACGAAACCCTGGTCGCGGGCGACCCAGTGATCCTCGTCACGACCGGCGGCAAGACGCGCGTCACGAAGGCGCCGCTGGTCACCGCCCCACCGCAGGCGCCGGTCGCACCGAAAAGCTGATCCGGCGGGGCCTCAGGTGCGCCCGGGCGCGATGTCGAAAGCGATGCAGATGCGCTCTTCCGCTGCGCTGAATGGCACGGTCCGATGGAACAGCGACGACGGGAACAGCACGATGTCCCCGATGGCGGTCGTCACCATGCGGCTCGGGAAATCGCCCTGTCCGCGCGGATAGGCGTCACCGTCTGTGCTGAATTCGATGTTGCCCTCGTTGCTGCCTGTGGCGCGGGTCGGTATCGCGAGGTAGACCACGCCACTGAGCCAGCCGGTCTCGTGGATGTGCGAGGTCAGGTGTCCGCCGGACTGCATCTTCACGTACCACGAGCTGCTGAACTCGGTGCTCGCCGGGAAGGCACGGATGAACACGTCGTCGGCGCCAACGTGTCGCAGCCTGAATCGCTCGACCTGTTCGGCGATCAGTCCCGCCAGCACACGAAACGATACTTCCGTGCGCTTGAACAGGTTGCCGGAAGACTGGACACCGTGGTGCAGCCGCCCCTGCTTGCGCGCGGCGATCTCGGCCGATGCGATGTCGGTCAGCAGTTGCGCACGCAACTCGCTGGCTTCGATGGCCAGCGCGTCGATCCGGCCGTGGAACACGAAGTCCAGTGGCACGCGGCAGAACGCGCACCGGTCCGCGACGCCGAAATGGGCCGCGTGGTGCGCCGACAGTGTGGCCAGCAGCGGGGACGCGTGCGCCGCAGGTGTCGCAAGCAGTCGATCCAGTCCAGCCCGGAACGCGTCGTACTGTTCGGTCTTGTACAGGCACAGCAGGACGCGCTCCTCCCAGTCGCGCAGCCGCGAGGCCTCGAAATGCCCTATCGCCTGGTCGAGCCGGCCGCTGTCGTACAGCAGCACGGCGAGGTTGTAGCTCGCCTCGGCGGTCTCCGGCGCCAGCGCCAGCGCGCGCTCGAAACTCGCCACGGCACCGTCGAGAAGTCCCTGGTCGCGCAGCACCTCGCCGAGGTTGTTCAGCGCATCCGGGTAGACCGGCACCAGCGCCAGGGCGCTCTCGAAGCTGAGCGCCGCCTGCGGGAGCCGGCCCTGGTTGCGATACGCGGTGCCGAGGTTGAAATGCACCCTGGCGTCAGGCTGGATCTCAAGCGCGGCGCGGTAGCTGTCGATCGCCCCATCAATCTCGCCCTGTGCCTGCAGCACCACACCCAGATTACTGTGCGCTTCGGCGCTGCCGGGTTGCAAGGCCAGGACCTGTCGGTAGCTCAACGCCGCTTCGTCCAGACGTCCCAGCGCCTGCTGGGCGGTGCCCCGGTTGTAATGCGCCACTGCCAGCGTCGGCTTGACTGCCACCGCCTTCGCGTAGCTGTCGGCCGCCTCGGCATGTCGACCCAACCGACCCAGCAGGATGCCGAGGTTGCAATGCAGTTCGGCGAACTCGGGCTTCAGCGCGACCGCCTGACGGTAGCTGGCCACCGCCTCTTCGTGACGGCCGAGCTGCGAGTACAGCATGCCCAGCTGGCTGTGGGTCTCCATCGACTGAGGCACGCTCGCAGCGACCCGTCTGAAGCTTTCGATTGCCTCGGCCCATCGGCGCTGTGCAGCCAGCGCCGAGCCCAGGACGTTGTGGAAGGCCAGCGCCTGCGGATGTGACGCGAGGCCCTTTCTGGCCTCGGCCTCGGCCCGAGCCCACTGCCCCGCGTCGAGCAATCCGACCACTCGCTGCACATCGACAGCACTGGGCATCCGTCCGGGGGTCGGGTGCTTCTTCATGGACTCCTCGAATGCGAACTCATCGGGCTACTCGCTCAGCAGGGTCTTTACCGTGTCGTACAGCCGGTCCGAACCGGAACCCGGATTGGCCGGGTCGAACGAGAACTGATTGCGCAACACGGGCGTCGAGCCATCCAGGGTGAGCGTGTCGAGGAAAAATGACAGGAACTGCGCGCCACTGGTGCGGTGATGTTCGAACATCCTGCGGGCCTCGTCGGGCGCCATGCCTCTCAGCGGATGGAACTCGGTAACACCGTAAGTACGATGCTCCGATCGTGCATACCAGTCGAAGAAGGAAGTGCCATACGTCGGCTCGCCGTAGAGGCTGACGCCCAGGTGTGCCCGCCCGAATGGCGCAAGCGATGCATCGACCGCGAACTTGTTGACGTCCCAGCCGGGATTGGTGAAGGGCGTGATCTGATGAACATAGGTGTCGACGTCGGCCAGACACGAACGCCGGACACGATCGTCGAAATATCGCAGGTAGTCGACCACTTGCGAGGCCCGAAACCGGTGCCAGAGCGGAACCAGCGGATTGAAATAGTAGGAAGACCGCTCGGCGGGCAGATCGACATACGAAAGCAACGACTCGTCAGCGGGAACCGTGGTCGGCAGCGCCTTTGTCGGTACTTCGCGCGGTGTCGTCTGGTTGCGGTCCATCACCGACACATGGCGCGTCTCCATCAGCACCCACGACTCCCCATGACCCTCCAGGAGGAGGTCGATGCGATGAACACCCGGCACAAGCGCCGAATAATCCAGATCGAAACGCCAGCCCACGTCGGCCGTGCCGAATTCAGGGCGAGCTTCGAGAACATCCTGCCGGCTCATCCCGACGGAAGCCCGCCCCACGAATTCGCCATCCCGGTAGATGCGGACCCACAGCGGCTTGCGGGAGCCGGTCGGCATCACGCGGACCCAGCCCGAGATCGGCAGGCTGCCCTGCGCGAACGAGTCGATGTGCTCGGTGTAGCGCTTCAAGGGCTCGGTGCGGATGTCCTTGGAGGGCGGGTCGACGGCATCGAATGCAGGGTAGTCCGCGCCGACGGCCTGGTTCAACGCAGCCACGCTGCCGAAGCGCGCCGCCAGGAAGGCCCGGAATCCAGCGACCGACGTCGGGCTGTAATCGGAGACCAGATACTTCTCCCGGAAACCCATGCCCGCCTGGAAGTTCGGAAACAGATGGTGAAGTTCGCCGAGCAAGGTCACGCCCTTGATCTTGTCGCGGTCACGCTTCGGCAATCGGCAGATCTCGTCGACGATGGCATCGACGACCTGGACGCGCCGCCGGGTGATGTCGTTCCCGGTGCTTGCAAAGGTCCACGGGTAGACGTCGATCGCGTAATACCGGTCCCGAGACATCGGCCCTGCAGGCGTCACCGCCAGGTTGCGCGGATCCCGGACCAGCGCTTCTTCGATGGGCGCGTCCACCCCGAAATGCGTCGAGAAGAGATAGACGATTGCCGGACGTTCGACATCGTGCAACGTCCGCACCAGGCGCTCGACGGCAGGGCGGTCGACGACCCAGTCGCTACCTTGGGTCCGCAGCAAGCGCAGGAGCGGGAATTGCAACGTGTATCCCAGTTCGAAACGTCCGCTGGGGCTGAAGCGGGGACCCAGCGCCGACAGCGTGCGCTCGATCAGCACGGCCGCAGATCCGCCCGCGCGGTTGCATTCGGAAACGGGATCCGGGCGGTCAGGCGGAGGATCCGAGGCATCGGGCGCATGCGCGCCCATGCACGGATCGATGACATTCAGCATCGGAGCCAACAACAGCCGCGGCCTCACTGCCGGACTTGTCGCAGCGAACCATGCCCACAACGACAGGGCGACCAATCCGATCGCCAGAGCGGAGATCCGCAAAACCGTGCGTGTCATCATCGTCGGGACGGGTCGAAGCGCATGCGCACAATGCTAGGCCACCTGCACGGACAGAACCCGCAGTGCGCACGCCACCTGGCTGCCGCACCTCTCCACATCCGAACATGCCACAGCTCCTGCCACGTTGCATCGACCTGCCTTGCTCGCTTCTGTGCCCCCCAGCGCGCGAAACAGAACGATCAAGCCCCAGATGAGTCACCCCGAAAGATCGATGTCCCTGGCCGATCGGGTGTCCGGAAAGGACAACAACTTCAACTTGATTCGGTTGCTGGCAGCATTCGCCGTTCTGGCGAGCCACAGCTTGATGCTGGCCACGGGCCACTTCAGAGACAACCCCATTCCTGATCGACTTGAAACATCGATCGGTTCGATCGCGGTCGATGTGTTCTTCATCGTCAGCGGATTCCTCGTCACGGGCAGCCTGGCGACCCGGCAGAACCTGAGGGGATACCTGGTGTCGCGCGCCCTGCGGATCTATCCCGCACTGATCGTGATGGTGGCGCTGACGATCGGACTCCTCGGAACCTCCTTCACCACGCGCCCGTGGCGCGACTACTTCGCCGATGCTCAGACGTGGCAGTTCGCGTGGATGAACGTCACACTGGTTTTCGGCAACGCCGACTTCCTGCCCGGGGTGTTCGAGACGACGCCCACGAGTCGATTGGTCAACGGATCCCTGTGGACCATTCCCCATGAACTGCGCTGCTATCTCCTGCTGGGTGGTCTCTGGCTTCTTGCCTCCACCGTACGCGGCTCACGCATACACAACTTCCGAAACGCCTGCGTTGCGGTGACACTGATTTTCTGGATCGCCCTGCCGATCGATCATTTCCATCTGAAGACGGGCCTGCCGTTCATCCAGTTCTTTTTCATGTTCATGTCGGGTTCGATTTATTTTCTCTTCAGAGAGCATATCGAGTTGACGGCTCGATTGTTTCTTTTCCTGGTGACCGCACTGCTGATTTCGACCCTTCACAACGACGCATTCTTCTTGGCCTATCGATTTACCCTGCCCTACATCGTCTTGTGGCTGGCCTATATTCCAACTGGTACGATAAGATTATTCAACAAGCTGGGAGATTATTCGTATGGATTCTATATTTATGCATTTCCGCTACAACAGTCGATCATGGCATTGCGACCACAAACATCCATTGTTGAATTGATATTTTTATCAGGAGGATTGGCACTGCTTTGTTCGATTATTTCCTGGCATCTGATTGAAGAAAAAGCCCTTCGATGCAAGGCGCCCTGAAATCAATAATGCACATCAAAAATTACGCCCGACCCGGGCCTTCAAAAAAAATCCATCAATCTCAAGTTACACATGAGTAAAAATGAACCTCTCGGGCTATGGGTAGACAGACCCAATGCCCTCGAAATCCTCGATCACATACGGAAAATCAATCCTGTCGCGGCCAAGCATTTCGAGAAACTAAAGTTCTTCGTAGAAAATGGTTACGTCATATTTGAATCTGCTGTCACGCATGCAAAGATTGACAAGTATCTTGACGAATTCGACAAGACCCTGCGGTCGGAGTCGGGCATGCTGGCCAGCGTTCCCATGGCAGGACCGCAGGACAAGAGTCTGATCCCTGCACACGAAGCGACCCGGGGTGCACCGCTGACCAAGTACCTGGATACATACTGGATGGTACCGTCGGCCATTCCATTGATATTCAATCGCAATGCACAGGAGTTCCTGTCCCTTATTTTCGAGGACAGCGTCTATGCCTTCCAGGGCCTGCATTTCGAGGTCGGGTCAACGCAGGCGATTCATCAGGACACCGCCTACGTGGTCACCGAGCGACCACGCTCACTGGCAGCAAGCTGGTGTGCACTTGAAGACATACAGGCTGGCTCGGGAGAACTTATTTATTACGAAGGCAGCCATCGACTGCCGGACTGGAAATACAGTGGAAAGTTCAAACACTTCAACCACGAGCGGGATGCACACCAGGAACATCTGGACCATCTTGCCTTTCTGAAATCAGAATCAGAAAAGCGAGGATTCCCCCTGAAGCGGTTTCTTCCCAGAAAAGGGGATGTCCTCATCTGGGCCGCAGATCTTGCGCATGGAGGTGCGCAGATAGAAAATCAGAACATCACAAGAAAATCACTGGTCACTCATTTCTGCCCAGGAAACCTCAAGCCTCATTATCTTCAGTATCTTCCCAAAACGCACCAGATCGCTCGTGAATACCCCGGCCTGGGCAAGGCATCGACTTTCTATTACCCTCCCGGCGATGCACCTGTTCAGAGAGATCTGCGATATTCGATCAAGTCGCTTCTCAGATCCTTGGCCAAACGGGCACGCCGACTCGGAAGGTAGCCCAAGCCCTCGGATGCTCCTGGCTGGATCGGCTGAGATAATCAGCGCCGGTTCGGATCTTCCGGCTCTTGCAGGGCAATGGCGACCCTGCAGACGTCGCGCTACATGAAGGACCCCCTTGACTCTGACGCCCACGCCCCTGATGCCAGAAGAATCGCCGGCCATTGATCTGGGCGGCTACCTTGTCCGCGAGGGAAAGCTCAAGTCCCGCGATCTCGACCACGCCCTGTCTGCCCAGACCGAGATGGGAGGGTCGATCGAGCGCGTGCTGGTGAGTCTTGGACTGGTGTCCGAGGTCGATGTAGCCGTGGCGACCTCGCAGCTGCTGAACATTCCCTTCACCCCGGCAGCGGCCTTTCCCGCCATCCCGCCGGAGGTGGAGGGGCTGATGCCGGACTTCCTGGTCGCCAACAACGTCTACCCACTGCGCCGCGAGTCCGAGCATCTCGAGGTCGCGATGGCGTCCCCGCGTGATCCGTTCGTGCTGAAGGCGCTTCGGCTGGCGACAGGCCTGGAGATCCGGCCGCACGTCGGGCTGCCCAGCGAGATCGAGAAGGCGCTGATGCAGCTGATCGAGGACAGCAACGCCACCGCGTCCCGAGACGAGTTCGACGATCTGAAGGACTCCGGCGATTTCATCGAGCACCTGAGAGATCTCGCCAGCGAGGCCCCGGTGATCCGGCTGGTCAACTCGATCATTGGTCGGGTCACCGACCTGCGTGCGTCGGACATCCACCTCGAGCCTTTCGAGGACGGACTGCATGTGCGCTACCGGGTGGACGGCGTGATCCACGCGGGCGAGACCGTCGGGCTCAAGCACAGCGCGGCAGTCAGCTCGCGCATCAAACTGCTGGCGCACCTCGATATCGCCGAGCGACGCTTGCCGCAGGACGGCCGCATCCAGACGAGGGTGAAGGGCCACGAACTCGACCTGCGCCTGTCGACGGTGCCCACGGTGCACGGTGAAAGTCTGGTGATGCGGGTGCTCGACCGCGCCAGCATCCGCTTCAGCCTCGAGGACATGGGCTTCGAGCACGACAACCTGACACGCTTCAACGCGCTGCTGGCGCGCCCGCACGGCATCCTGCTGGTCACCGGGCCGACCGGCTCGGGCAAGACGACCACGCTGTACGCGGCGCTGTCGAAACTCGACTCGTCGACACAGAAGATCATCACCGTCGAGGACCCAGTCGAGTACCAGCTGCCGTCGATCAACCAGATCCAGGTGCATCCGCAGATCGGTTTGACCTTCGCCGGCGCGCTGCGCAGCATCCTCCGGCAGGACCCGGACATCATCATGATCGGCGAGATGCGCGATGGCGAGACTGCGCAGATCGCGGTGCAGTCAGCGCTGACCGGTCACCTGGTGCTGTCGACACTGCACACCAACACCGCTGCAGGCGCCGTGGCCCGGATGCTGGACATGGGCGTCGAGAGCTACCTGATCACCTCCGCTGTCAACGGTGTGCTGGCGCAACGGCTGCTGCGCACGCTGTGCACGCATTGCAAGGCTTCGTACGAGCCCTCGGCCGAGCTGATCGAGAGCACGGGACTGGCACGTTTTTCGGCCCCGTCGAAGCGGCTGTACCGCGCTGTCGGATGCGAGCATTGCCGGGGCTCGGGCTACCAGGGCCGCACTGGCATCCACGAGTTGCTCACGCTGGACGAACCGATACGCAAGGCCATCATCGAAGGCGTCGATGCCAGCGTCCTCAACGGGATCGCGATCCGTGGCGGCATGCACACGCTTTACGAGGACGGACTGCTGAAGGTGGCGGCCGGCGTCACCAGCCTCGACGAGTTGCTGCGCGTCACCCAGGACCAGTCGGATGACTGATTTCTCCTGGCGCGCGGCGGATCCCAGCGGCAAGCTGGTCGAAGGCCGCATCGACGCCAGCAGCGCGGCGCAGGCGATACAGTTGCTGCGCCAGCGAGGACTGCTGCCGCTGCGCATCGACGCGTCGTCAGGCGCAGGGCCGACTGAGTCGGACAGCACGCTGCCCGCGCTGGCACGGCGCAAGAGTTCGACCGGCAAGGGCCCGGTCAACACGGCGGATGTGCTGGCGATCACCTCCGAGCTTTCGGTGATGCTGCGCGCCGGTCTGGCGCTCGACAACGCCTTGCGAGTGCTGGTCGAGATGGGGCACCGACCCGCCGTGTCCGGCATGCTGCAGGGCATCCTCGAAGACGTCAAAGGCGGCAAGGCGTTGAGCCGCGCGCTCGAGAATCGCCGCAAGGTGTTCGGCGATTTCTACATCAGCATGATCCGCTCGGGCGAGCTGAGCGGCCAGATCTCGACCGTGATGGAGCGCCTCGTCGAACACATGGAACGGCTGCGCGCACTGCGCGAGAACGTGATCTCGGCCTCGATCTACCCGGCGATCCTGCTCGGTGTGGCAATCCTCTCGATGATCGGCATGCTGGGTTTCGTGGTGCCCCAGTTCGAGAAGCTGTTCGTCGACATGGGCGACGCATTGCCGATGCCGACCCGTCTGGTCATGGGGCTCGGCCGTGGGTTTTCCGAATACGGCCTCGTCGGCGGCCTGTTGCTGCTGGCAACCATCTACGGCGCTGCGCGCTGGCTGCGCTCGCCGTACGGACGACAGTGGTGGCAATCGTCCGTCCTTCGGTTGCCGATCCTCGGGCCGCTGCTGGTCAAGTACGAATTGACGCTCTTTTCACGCTCGCTGGGAACCCTGCTGGGAAATGGGGTTCCGATGGTGGCGGCGCTGAACATCGCCACCGAGACCGTCGGCAATATCGTGCTCAAGTCCGCACTGACCCGCGTCACCCCCCTGGTCAAGAGCGGTACCCGCGTGTTCGATGCGATGTCGGCGACACAGGTGTTCGAACCGTTGGCCATCAACCTGATGCGCGTCGGAGAAGAAACCGGACGCATGGGCACGATGATGATCGAGTTGGCCAACATCCTGAATCGCGATGTCGAGACCGGCATCAAGCGCGGCCTCACGCTGATCGAGCCCGCTCTGATCGTCATTCTGGGACTGTTGATCGGCGCGATCATCGTGTCGATACTGCTCGGCATTCTGTCGATCAATGACCTCGCTGTCTGATGCATTTCAACAAGGATTTCTCCATGGTTTGCCCGTCACAACTCACGCCCAACCGAACCGCCGCGCGCGGCTTCACCCTGATCGAAC
>JBJXEJ010000175.1:0-4042 GCA_046154125.1 Rhizobacter sp.
GGCGAGGAAAGTCACGACGGCGCTCATCACTTCGGCGATCGGCGGGCAGCCGGGCACCTTGATGATCGGCTTGTCGGTGATGACCTTGTCGATCGGCACGGCACCGGTCGGGTTCGGCTTCGCGGCCTGCACGCAGCCCCACGAAGCGCACGAGCCCCAGGCGATGACGGCCTTGGCGTCTTTCGCCACGTGCTTGAGCTTCTCGACGAAGGGCTTGCCGCCAGGCATGCAGAACATGCCGTCCTCGCAGAGCGGCGGGTTGCCTTCGACGGCCAAGATGTACTGGCCCTTGTAGTCTTTCATCACCTGGTCGAGCGCGGCTTCGGCCTGGCGGCCGGCGGCGGCCATGAGCGTGTCGTCGTAGTCGAGCGAAATCATCGACAGGATCACGTCCTTGGCCAACGGGTGCGCCGAACGGATGAATGACTCGGTGCAGCAGGTGCATTCCAGCCCATGCAGCCACAGCACGGGTGTGCGTGGTTTGGTTTCCAGTGCGTGCGCAATGGTCGGCGCGAACGCCGGCGCAAGGCCGAGCGAAGCGGCCGTCAGGCTGCAGAACTTGAGATAGCTGCGGCGGGTGATGCCCTGCCTGCGCATGACTTCATAGAAGGTCTCGGTCACTTGGCGTCCCCTATCGGTTGGGCTTGTTGATGACCATGCGCCGGGTCACGCGGCATGAACGAGGCTGAGTTTGCGCGCCCCGTATTCCACCGGTCTGATCCAGATCAACGAGGGCGTTCATTGCGCACTTCGGCGAGCGACGGCCGCCGGCACACTCGGCCGTGCAATGCGGCACCGTCGTTGTGGACCGTCGTTGTGGAAACGCGGGCGCGGTACACTTTTCTGCGCCCACGCGGCGGGAGGGTGGTGCTTGGAAATCAGGCGGTCGGTGCTCGTGCCGTACTCGGCAGAAGACATGTTCGACCTGATCGAGCGGGCAGAAGCGTACCCCCAGTTCCTGCCCTGGTGCACCGGCGCAACGATCCTCGAACGCAGCGACGACTGGGTGGCGGCGCGCCTGGAATTCACCTACCTGCAGTTTCGCTTCAGTTTCCAGACGCGCAACCCGAAGCGCCGGCCGTTATGGCTGCAGGTCCGCCTCGTCGAGGGGCCGTTCAAGCACTTCCACGGCGACTGGGCGCTCACGCCATTGGGCAACCAGGGCTGCAGGATCAACTTTGTGCTGTCGTACGAGATCTCGGACGGGTTGTTCGACAGGCTGGCGGCGCCGGCGGTCGACAAGGTTTCCCGCTCCATGGTCGACGCCTTCGTCAGGCGCGCCGAACTGACGTTGACGGAATTTGCCCCAGCGCAAGCCGTCGATGCCGGGCTGGAGCAGACTCGCGAACCGGAGCCTTCGCGGCTGCAGGTGCCGGGACCGACTCTGCCGCAGCGGATCCCTGCCGATGCCGCACCCGAACCCAGGCGCGGACCCGAACCGCTTTTCACCGCCAGCGAGATCACCATGACCCCACCCGACCCGGCCTTGTACGAAGCGGTGCGAGCCTCCCGGCTTGCGCAGGACCTGACGCCTGAACAGACGGCTGTCCTCGCGACGCTCCTCAGCCTCTCATCGGTCCGCGCCAAGGACGTGCTGGCGCGCGAGGGCACGGCCGACAACCACCTTTATGTGGTGGTGGACGGTTCACTCGGTGTGGTCAAGCACCTGGGCACGCAGGACGAGACGCTGATCGCCACCTTGCATGCCGGCGACTTCGCGCACGAACTAGGTTTCCTGGACGGCGCCGAACGTTATGCGTCGCTGGTGGCGGCGAGCGACGCGCGTGTGCTGGTGCTCGAGCGCGAGAAGCTCGAGAGCCTGATCGACAGCCACCCGCGCATCCTCTACCGCGTGATGTGCGCCATCGTGCGCACGGTGCACCGGGTGCAGACCCGGCTGTCGATGCAGGCGTCGGAACTGACGAACTACATCGTCAAGCAGCACGGCCGCTACTGAGCGTCAGCCCAGCAGGATCCCCACGCACAGCAGCACCGAGAACAGCACCTGGAACTTGGCCGTGCGCGCCAGCAGGGCGTTGAAGGCCGGCCCGGGGGCCTCGCGCCAGAAGCGGTGCACGAGCGCAGCGGCCATCGGCAGGGCCAGCACCGGGATGAGCAGCGTCGCGCCAAGGTTCGTCAGATGCGACAGGGCGGCCAGCAGCGCGAACGGCGCGAGCATCAGCACGGCGTACTCCCAGCGCGTGAAGGTTCGCCCGAGGCACACCGCCAGGGTGCGCTTGCCGACCTGCGCATCGGGATCGAGGTCGCGGTAGTTGTTGACCACCAGCACGGCGGTGGCGGGCATGCCGACCATCGTTGCCGCCACCAGCACGCCAGGGGTCAGCGACAAGGTTTGCAGGTAGTAGGTGCCGCCGACGGCGACCAGGCCGAAGAAGAAGAAGACGACGAAGTCACCGAACGGTGTGTACGAGATCGGCCGCGGGCCGCCGGAATAGGCCATCGCCGCGAGCGCCGATGCCACGCCGGCGATCAGGATAGTCCAGCCACCCCGCCATGCCAGCATCAGCCCGAACACGGTGGCCAGCGCGAAGCACGCGCGCGACGCCGACCGCACCTGGCGCGGCGTCAGCAGGCCCAGCGCAGTGGCGCGCGGCAGCCCGATCCTGCCGGCGCGGTCGGTGCCGCGCTCGAAGTCGCTGACATCGTTGTCGAGGTTGGTGCCGGTCTGCAGCAGCAGCGCGCCGAGCATCGAGAGCAGCATCAGCGCGATGTCGATGCGGCCGGTCTCGGCCCAGGCCATCGCACAGCCCACCAGCACCGGGTTGACGCCAATCATCAGCGTGTGCGGACGCGCAGCCAGGGCCCAGGCGCGCAGCGACGAGATGGGCGGGCCCGCCGTCGTCGCCGAACCGTCCTTCACGTGCATGTCGGCTCCCTCCAATGGTTCTCTGGCCAGCGCCGGCGCCGCAGCGTGAACTCACCCGGTACCTCAAGGCCCGATCGAGCCCGATGTCTGGCCAGTCTAATCACCGTCGCCGTTTGCGGTGCAGGCGATCTGCGCATCGGCGCGGGGCCCGCTCACCTCGCTTGATCTGGATCAGGTGGCGCAGGTGACCCTGTCTCTAGAGTCGTCCGGGAAGGCACGACCTGGCCGTGCCAGGGGCTGGCCTGTGCCTCGTGCTGGCCTGCCATTGAACAGGCCGAGGGAAGAAGCCGATGAGTCCTGTTGGAATCAGCCTGCTGATGCTGGTGGCCTTTGCCGCCTTCGCCTGGCTCGTCTGGCGCAAGCTTCAGATCGTGCTGGCCTTGCAGCCCGAGCCGCGCTGGGACCGGCCCTGGCAGCGCCTGCGCAGCGTGCTCGTGAACGGCCTGCTGCAGCGGCGCATGGTTCAGCATGAATGGCGCCCGGGGCTGATGCATGCAGTGATCTTCCTCGGTTTCATGTCCCTGCTGCTGCGCAAGCTGCAACTCATCGCGATCGGTTACCAGGAGACGTTCGTGTTTCCCGATGCGTTCGGTGGGCCCTTCGCCGCCTTCAAGGACGCGATCGAAGTGGCCGTGACGCTCGCGGTGCTGTACGCGTTCTACCGGCGCTTCGTGTCCCGGCCGGCGCGGCTGGAGCGCAACCGCGAGGCGCTGCTGGTGCTGGCGCTGATCCTGGCGATCATGATCACCGACTTCGCGTTCGACGGCTTCCGCTTTGTGCTGCTGTCGCAGCAGGTGCCCGGGATCGCGCACGAGCGCGAGTTCGCTTTTGCGGGTGGCGCGGTGGCGAGCGGATTGTCGGGGTTGTCGCCGGCCGCGCTGGCGGCCGGCTACGCGATGTCGTACTGGACGCAGATGATCGTCGTGTTCTGTTTCCTCGTGCTGCTGCCCGCGGGCGAGCACTTTCACATCGTCACCGCGCTGCCGACGCTGTTCTTCCGCCGCGGGCGGCCCGGCAACCGCGTTCCCAGCGTCGATATCGACAAGCTGATGGAGGCCACCGACGAAGCGGACATGAAGGCCGGCGTGCGCAGCGCGCGCGACCTGGTCTGGAAAGACGGGCTCGACGCTTTCACCTGCACCGAATGCGGCCGCT
>JBJXEJ010000176.1:0-4924 GCA_046154125.1 Rhizobacter sp.
GGTGCCAGTGTCGACCTGCCGCAGGACCTGCTCGCGGTGCTCGGCTGGAGCTGGGCGCGTCTGGTGCGCGTCGGCAAGGCCTGGACCTGCAGCCTGCGCCTGCGCGGCAGCGGCCCCGACCGCAGCCACGACGCCGAAGCCAAGCTGGAACGCACCGCGCAGCACCTGGCGCAGACCTTGTCCGAACCACCGCCGCGCTTTCACGACCAACGCGTCGCAGCACGCTGGGGCGTGGTGCTGCGGCGCTCGATCCCGCTGCTGGTGACCGTGTCGCTGATCGGCCTGGCCGCCGCGGTGCCGAGCCTGGGGCTGTCGGAAAATTCGGTGCTGCGCATGGTGATCTTCCAGTCGCCGCCGCTGCTGCTGGGGCTGGTGTTCTGCATGCGCGAGCTGCCGCAGATCGAGATTCCGCCTTGGCCGCGACGCCCGTCGGCCACGGCCTGGGGCGCGCAATGCAAGCAGGCGGCAGCGCCCCACTGAACCCCACGAGCAACGACCAGCACGGTGAACGATGTCCGGCAACCCGATGAACATTCCCCCGATCTCGATCGCCACCGCGAAGGCCGCGCTGATCGAGCAGTACGCCGACGCCACGCTGCGCCGGCGCGCGACCATGCTGTGGGGCACGCGAGGCGTCGGCAAGTCGTCGGTGGTGCGCCAGGTCGCGGACCATTTCAAGGTGCCGCTGGTCGATCTGCGGCTGACGACGATCGAGCCGGTCGACATCCGCGGCGCGATCTACGCCGACGACGTGCAGGGCAAGACAGTGTGGTTCCCGCCGGAGTTCCTGCCCACGCCCGATCAGCCCGCCGGCATCCTGTTCCTCGATGAGCTGACCGCCGCCGACCAGCGGCTGCAGATCTCGGCGTATTCGCTGATCCTGGACCGGCGCGTCGGCAACTACCGGCTGCCCGATGGCTGGCAGGTGATCGCGGCCGGCAACGCGAGCTTCCATGGCGCGGTCAGCCACGACATGGGCACCGCGCTGGCCGACCGGATGTTCCACTTCAATGTGCAGACGGTCATCGACGCCTTCCTGGCGCACGCGCTGGCGTCGGGCTTCGCGCCCGAGGTGATGGCCTACCTGAAGGTGCGGCCCGACCGGCTCGACGACACCCCCTCCCAGCTCGCCAACGACCACCTGGTCGGCGCCAGTCCGCGCGGCTGGGAAGACATCTCGAACGTGCTGAAGTCGGGATTGTCGGATTCGGCGAAGCGGGTCTTCGTGCAGGGCCGCATCGGCGCCGCCAACGCGGCCGAGTTCTTCGGCGTGCTGCGCGAGATCCAGGCTGCGGTCGACGTGGTGCGGCTGCTCGCCAGCCGCACCGGCGACGAGACCGCCGCGCTGCTGCCGAAGACGCTCGACGGGCTGTACGGCATGCTCTACGGGCTGCTCGCCGCCTGCGTCGACGAGAAGACCGTGGCCCGCGCGCTGGAGATCATCGAGCAGCTGCCCGATGCCCGCCCGTCGGTGCCGCTGCCGGTGCGCGAGTCGCAGACGCTGGCGATGGAACTGCTGATGCAGAAGGCGCTGGAGGCCGGGCTCGAGGCCGCGATCCTCGACAGCCCGGTCTACCGGCGCTATGCGGAGCGACGCAGCCGCGATGGCTGAACCCGGCGTACCGTACCAGCACCGAGGAACGCGGGCGATCCAGCGCATGGTCGAGTACGCGCCGGCCACCGGCGGGCTCGCGCTGTGGATCCGGCACCAGGACGTGCAACCCGACCCGGGCGATTTCGGGCCGGCGCAGGTCGTCACGACCGACGGCCACACGCTGTTCTACGGCGAGGCCTTCGAGGCGCTGCCGCTCGCCGAGCAGACCGGCTGGGTCGCGCACGAGGTGCTGCACATCGCGCTGCGCCATCCGCAGCGATTTCTGGACCTGCGGCACCTCGTCGGCGATGTCGATCTGCAGCTGTTCAATCGCTGCGCGGACGCCATCGTCAACAGCACGCTCGGCCACCTGAGCTGGCTGCAGCTGCCGTCGACGGCGGTGACGCTGGAGTCTTTGCTCGCGACGGCGCTGGGGATCAAGCAGGTCGCCGAGGCGGCGCTGCTGGAGTGGGATGTCGAGCGGCTCTACCGCGCCATCGACGACCGGCGCAGCGACGGGAATGACGGGCAACGCGACGGCCCGCGAGCAAAGAACGCTCGCGCGCTCGGAGCCGACAGCCACGCCGATCTGCAGCCCGGCGCGCAGGTGCAGGCCGCGCCGGAAGACGAGGCCGAAGAGGCCCGCGAATGGAGCGAGCGCATCGCACGCGCCCACGCCAACGACGGCGAGTTCTCGATGTGGCGCACGCTGATCGCCGACGTGCCGAGAACGCGCACGCCGTGGGAGCAGGTGCTGCGCACGCAGCTCGCCCGCCGCCTTGCACCGAAACGCGAGATCTCCTGGTCGCGGCCTTCGCGCTCGTATCTCGCCAACCAGGGGCGCGCCGGCGCGCATCGTCGGATGCCGTGGGAGCCCGGATTCAGCTCGTCGAAGTCGGTGCCGCGGATGGTGGTGATCGTCGATGTGTCGGGATCGATCGACGGCGCGCTGATGGAGCGATTCGCACGCGAGATCGAGGCGATCATCCGACGGCTCGAAGCCGGGCTGGTGCTGGTGATCGGCGACGAGCGGGTGCAACGCGTCGAGCACTTCGAGCCCGGTCGCGGCACGCTGAGCGACATCCAGTTCAAGGGTGGCGGCGGCACCGACTTCACCCCGCTGCTAGAGGAGGCCGACACGCACCGCCCGGACATCGCTGTCGTGCTGACCGACCTGGAGGGCCCGACCCGATTCCGCCCGCGCTGGCCGGTGATCTGGGCGGTGCCCGAGGCCCATGCGACTGCGGTGGCGCCCTTCGGTCGCAAGCTGGTGCTGAGCTGACGCCCCGACTCAGGTCGCTGGGCGCCGGTGCGTGGCGGCGACCGTCACCCACTGCCGCGGCTTCGATCCGGACGCCGTGCGACGCACCAGCACCGGCGCATGGATCAACGCGATGCTCAGCCACACCGCGACGCTGAAGTACAGCGACATCCACACGACCTCACTCTTCCAGTCGGCCCAGCGGTGCGACACCACCCAGCGCTGCGAGACATCGGCCAGGCCCTGCGCCAGATCGAGGTAGAGCCGCCCGTTCGCCTCGTCGGCCAGCCAGCGCGACCAGTACATGGGCACATCGACCGCGAACATGAAGGCCACGTAGCCCACACCCATCGCGCACCACGCGGCCAGCAGCCGGCGCACCGCCGCATCGCACACCGGCCAGATGGCGACCAGGCTGGCCACCATCAGCGCGGCGCTCAGGCCCCAGATCGATTCCTCGATCACGTGGCCGAGGTTGGACGTCGTCAGCACCGAATACCACGAGCAGATTTCGGCCACCGCGATCAGCGGGACCACCACCCGCGATGTGGTGTGGCCGACGCCGCTGCCGGTGGCACGCGAAATCTCGCGCAGCATCAGCGCCCACTGCGCGACGAAGCACAACTCGGCGATCGTCGCCACCGAGCGTCCGACGACGACGCTGGACAGCCAGCTGTCGACGACCACCATGCGCTGCACGTCATACACAGGCAGCACCGAGCGAAAGGCGCAACCCGACACATAGCCGGCCGAAAGCAGCACCTGCAACCGGCGCATGGCGTAGACCTCGGCCGAGAAGAGCCCCTTGCGCTGGGCGAGCTTCGTGGCCGACATCAGCCAGCCCAGTCCGTTCAGCACGCTGACGGCGCACAGGAAGAACCACCAGGAAAAAACGCCTTCTGTCATCACACTGTCATTGGGCCATGGGCGCAGCGAGCCGGCAATGGGGGAAGCGGACTACTTCAGCAGGTTCAGCACCTTCTTGAAGCGAAGGTGCTTGCAGTGCCGCAACCATTCGAAGGCGACCATCTCGACGCTGACGATGTCCGCACCGGCCTGCCGAAGCCGCTGCATCGCCAGATCGTGGTTCTCGGCGGTGCGCGAGCCGCTGGCCTGCGCGATCACCGAGACCTTCAGATCCGCACGCAGCAGGCCCAGCGCGGTCTGCAGCAGGCACACATGGGACTCGCACCCGGCAACGACGACTTCCCGCGGCGCCCCCTTGCCATCCAGCGGCAACAGCTCGAGCAGGCCGTCGGCGCAGGCATCGAAATGGGTCTTTTCCAGCGTCGCCGTGCAGCGCTCGCGTATGGCGGCATCGTTGGGCCCCAGCCCTTTCGGATACTGCTCGGTGCCATACACCGGAATGCCGAGTTCCCGGGCGACATCGGCGATGCGGACCGCCTCGGACAAGACCAGGCTGCCCCGATCGATCACCGGTAACAGACGCTGCTGGTAATCGACCAGGACGAGCACCGACCGGGTTGCGTCGATCTTCTTCATCGCAAAGTGCCTCTCACGAGTTGGGGGACATGTCTGGCCAGCAGCGCGTCCAGGTAGCGACCGAACAGGGCCTGCGAATCCTGGCGGAACATCCGGATGCGGCCCGTGTGGCTGAGCAGCAGCAGGCCGACGATGTGCGCGAACAGCGCGGTCACCTCGGACTGAGCCTCCTCGGTGTCGAGCCCGAGTTCGATCAATGCCTGATGCGTCGGCGCCAGGGCGTCTCGCAGCCGGGAATTGAGCTGCTCGTTCAGCACGGGCGTCAGCCCTCGGGGCTGCATGCCGTGGAACAGGTAGAAGCCCAGATCGAGGTCACGCGGGCTCTCCCGGTAGAAGTCGAAGAACGCGGCGGCCTTGGCGCGCAATGTGCCTCGTGCCGCAAGCAGTCTCGCGGCAGCACCGCGACCGCGAAGCAGGGCGGGCTCGGCCGCGCCCACGCGCGCGTTCAGTCGCTCCAGCGACTCGCCGAGCAGCGCCGCGTAGACCTCTTCCTTGCTCGAGAAATAGCTGTAGATCGCACCGGGCGTGTAGCCGGCGCGCTTGGCGATCTCGCGCAGGCTGGCACC
>JBJXEJ010000177.1:0-16946 GCA_046154125.1 Rhizobacter sp.
TAACCCGCGAGCAACGCCGACAACCTTCGATCCTCAGTGGTTCAGTGGTGCGACGACAGCGCGCGCCCGCTGGTCTCGGCGCGGATGTCAAACACCGTGTTGGCGCGCCAGCGAGGCGAGATGCGGCTCCAGCAGCGACCCCAGCGGGCCGCGGCCGAATCCCTGCCCATAGGCACGTTGAGGGAACATCACGTCCAGGTTGGTGTTTCCCTCCAGGAGAACCGGTCCATCGACCGTGGAGGCGATGTCCCACCCCACCAGTATTCGATGGGGAAAGGCCTGGTGCGCCGAAACCGCAAGGGCCCTGATGCCCGGCCACGTGCTCAACGCGCGACCGCTCACCCTTTGCCCCGTGACCGGGTGATGGGTGTGGCGGAGACTGCATCCGGCCAGTTGGTCGCTCACCACCAGACCCAGCTGGCCACTGTCCAGTTCGATCGGCGCGGCATATTCGTCCTTGCGCCCCCAGCGGGGTTCCAGCTTGGACAGGATGCGCAGCATTCCGTGGGTCGCCACGGGCCGACCTGTCGCGTCAAGACATGTCAGAACCCGCACGGTCACCAGAGATTGCTCCGCCAGGTCGGCGACCTCGGCGTGGTTGAGCAATCGCGGCTGCACAAGCATGGGCACCGTGGCGCCGATGACTCGAAGGCGTTCGAGCAAGGTATGCAGATCGAATTCCGCGCCATCGGGCGCTCGATAGCGCTCGTGCGACGTGCGCAGGAACATCAGGGCACCGCGAGCACCACGGCCCCTGATCGGCTTGCAGAACAGGTCGCGGTCCATAGCATCGCGAGAAGCCAGCATGCTCAGTTGCGCGTTCTCGCAAGTCAGCAGCGTGGGTACCGCCGCAAGGCCTTCTTGCCGGCAGCGGGTAGCGAACACCTGTTTGTCCTTCATCTCGGTGGCCACCTCGGGCTGTGGCCTCATGTGATTCAGAACGGAGAGCAACCCGTTCTTTGTCTCATAACGGGTGAGATAGAACGCGGCTTCCTCACGCCCGCCGGGGCGGTAGAGGTCCTGCAGGTAGTAGGAGAGCGGGTCGAAGCCGTCGCGAAAGGTCAGGCTCAGCATGTCACCAAGCTGGCCGAGCAAGGGCCTTCTGGAAGACTTGCGCACGCTCGGCCCGACCATGACCACCAGCCAAAGACAGGCGCCGAACAAGAGCACTGGCAGCACGCCTGGAACGAAGGCCAGCCGGATAGGCGGGTATCGCGGCTTGCGGAACAGGTGCGCACGCTCGTAGATGCGTCGGGCCTCGGCGCCCAAGGGCAAGGGCCAAGCCAGCCTGCGGGCAGACGTCGGAATGTCGACGGTTCCCAGCAGGACCAGCGCGGCCACATAGCATTCGATGCTCACCAGCTCGCTCCATTCGCCAAGCGACGCGATCTCGGTCGTCGAGGGCATCCCGGCGAATGTCATGCGACTCAAGCCGAGGTGAAAGACCACGAAGGCGCATTGCGCCAGGGACCCGGCCAGCCACAGGCGCCAGGCCCACGGCCGTTCACGCCGCCTGATGATCGCTGCCCCGACCAAGGAACTGACGGCCGCCCACATGGGCATGTCAATCAGCCAGTCGTCGTCGATGACTGCGCTGCTGAAGAACTGATCGCTGAACTGGATCGCGCCGAACAGGAGCATCGCTCCGATGGCTGCGACCCATCGTCCTCTTGCGCGGTTCTGCGGGTCCTGGATCGTGATCTGGAACCACGACCAGCCGAAGCCGCAGACCACCGCGACATCGGTCGCGAGCTGGACTGGAGAGCAGGCTCCTGAAGCCGGACCTTTCGCCAGAAACTGGGCAAAGCCGGTCAATGCCCCGAACCCGGCGGCCCAGACCAGCAGGGTGCGGTTACCGACCGTCAGCGCGTCGAAATGCCTGATCCGTGATTGCATGCAAGAAGGCTCCTGCGCGGATCAAGAGCAGGTTGAGGCCTGGGGGGTCCACGTCGTTCTCTCCGCCGCAGTGGCTCGTGAAGAGCGAGCGCGGCGCTCGAACGCAAGGTACGGGAGGTGCCTTAGCTGCAACTGAAGGTGCAGCGCCTGCCTACCGAACCAGCGGGGCGGGCCGATCCTCGTCTGCTTTTGGTTTACCCAGCGCTCGCAACACGTCGCGGATCGACTGGGCCCGCTCCTTGGGGTCGGGTGTGGCGCGCTCGATGCGCAACTTGTCGTTGCCGGCCAGCTTGATGTGGCGGTTCTTCTGCACCAGCTCGATGATCTTCATCGCGTCGATCGGCGGGTTCGGGCGGAAGCTGATCACCATCAGCGCCGGTGCCGCGTCGATCTTGACCACGCCGAACGGCTTGGCCAGCACGCGCAGGCGGTGCACGTCGAAGAGCGTCTGGCCCTGCGGCGGCAGTTTGCCGAAGCGGTCGGTGATTTCCTCCAGCATTGCATCGATCTGTTCGTTCTTGGTTGCCGATGCGAGACGCTTGTACAGGCTCAAGCGGGTGTGCACGTCGCCGCAATAGTCGGTGGGCAGCAGCGCGGGTGCATGCAGGTTGATCTCGGTCGTCACGCTCAGCGGCGACAACAGGTCGGGCTCCTTTCCCGCCTTCAGGGAGCGCACCGCTTCGGCCAGCATCTCGTTGTAGAGCTGGAAGCCGACCTCCATCATGTTGCCGCTCTGGTTCTCGCCCAGCACCTCGCCGGCGCCGCGAATCTCCAGGTCGTGCATCGCGAGGTAGAACCCGGAGCCGAGTTCCTCCATGTCCTGGATCGCCTGCAACCGTTGCTGTGCCTGCTTCGTCAGTGCTTCGACATCAGGTACCAGCAAGTACGCGTAGGCCTGATGGTGCGAGCGCCCGACGCGGCCACGCAGCTGGTGCAGTTGCGCCAGGCCGAACTTGTCGGCGCGGCTGATCACGATGGTGTTGGCACTCGGCACGTCGATGCCGGTCTCGATGATGGTCGAGCACAGCAGCACGTTGTGGCGCTGCGCGACGAAATCGCGCATCACCTTCTCGAGTTCGCGCTCGGGCATCTGGCCGTGGGCGATCGCGATGCGCGCCTCGGGGATGAGCTCTTCCAGTTTGCTGCGCCGGTTCTCGATCGTCTCGACCTCGTTGTGCAGGAAGTACACCTGCCCGCCTCGCTTCAGCTCACGCAGCACCGCCTCGCGGATCGTGCCGCTGGACTCGCTGCGCACGAAGGTCTTGATCGCCAGGCGACGCTGCGGAGCGGTGGCGATCACGCTGAGGTCGCGCAGGCCTTCGAGAGCCATGCCCAGGGTTCTTGGGATCGGCGTCGCAGTCAGCGTCAGCACGTCGACCTCGGCACGCAGCGCCTTCATTGCCTCCTTGTGGCGCACGCCGAAGCGGTGCTCCTCGTCGATCACCAGCAGCCCGAGGCGCTTGAACTTGGTGTTCTGGCTCAGCAGCTTGTGGGTGCCGACGACGATGTCGATCGTGCCGTCTTCCAGGCCTTCGAGTGCCTGCTTGATCTCCTTGGCCGAGCGGAAGCGCGACATCTCGGCGACCTTGATCGGCCACTTGCCGAAGCGGTCGGAGATGTTCTGGAAATGCTGCTCGGCCAGCAGCGTCGTCGGCGCCAGGATCGCCACCTGCTTGCCTCCGGTCACCGCCACGAAGGCCGCGCGCAGCGCGACCTCGGTCTTGCCGAAGCCGACGTCGCCGCAGACCAGCCGATCCATCGGCTTCGGGCTCACCATGTCCTGGATCACCGCGTGGATCGCGGCCTTCTGGTCGGGCGTTTCCTCGAAGCCGAAGCTGGCCGCGAAAGCCTCGTAGTCGTGCGCCGAGAAGCGGAACGCGTAGCCCTCGCGCGCGGCGCGGCGGGCGTACAGGTTCAGCAGTTCGGCAGCGGTGTCACGCACCTGCTCGGCGGCCTTGCGCTTGGCCTTCTCCCACTGACCGGAGCCCAGGCGGTGAAGCGGCGCCTCTTCAGCACTGACGCCGGTGTAGCGGCTGATCAGGTGCAGCTGGGCGACCGGCACATACAGCGTCGCCTTGTCGGCGTACTCGAGGTGCAGGAACTCGCTGTCCCCGTCGCCGAGATCGATGTTGCGCAGCCCGACGTAGCGGCCGATGCCGTGGTTGATGTGCACCACCGGATCGCCGACCTTCAGTTCGGACAGGTCCTTGATCAGCGCGTTGACGTCGCTGACCTGCTCCTGCTTGCGGCGCCGGCGCGCGGTCGGGCTGGTCGCGAAAAGTTCGGTCTCGGTGACGAATTCAATGGCAACGTCGGCTTCGGGCTCGGTCCAGAAGAAGCCTTCGGCCAGCGGCGCGACCGCGATCGCGAAGCGCTCGTCGCCGGCCTGGAACTCGGCCAGCGAGGCGACGCTCGGTGGTTCGATGCGGCTGTCGCGCAGCAATTCGAGCAGGCTCTCGCGCCGGCCCTGCGTCTCGGCGACGATCAGCACGCGGTGGCTCGTCGTGCCGACGTGGACCTGCAGCTTCTTCAGCGGCTCCGGTGCGCCGCGGTCGACGCCGAGGTCAGGCAGTGGTCGCGCCCAGGCGGTCTCGGCTGCGCCTTCGTTGCTGCGGCCGCGCAGGCTCAGCGTCGCATGGCTGCCGGCCAGTGTGAAGAATTCATCCGACTTGAGGAACAGGTCCTCCGGCGGCAGGATCGGCCGCTCGCGGTCGTGCTGCAGAAATCGGTGGCGCTCGCGTGTGTCGCTCCAGAAGCGTTTCAGCGCCTCGTCGACCTCGCCGTGCAGCACCAGGGCCGCGGCCCGTTCTGTGCCCGACTGCAGGTACTCAAAGATCGTCGAAGTCTGGTCGAAGAACAGCGGCAGGTAGTACTCGATTCCGGCGGTGGCGATGCCGGTGGCGATGTCCTTGTACAAGCGCACCTTGGTCGGGTCACCGTCGATGCGCTCGCGCCAGCGGGCGCGGAACGCCGTGCGCGCCTCCTCGTCCATCGGGAACTCGCGGCCCGGCAGCAGCCGCACCTCGGGCACCGGGTACAGGCTGCGCTGGCTGTCGGGATCGAAGGTGCGGATCGAGTCGACCTCGTCACCAAAGAGGTCGACGCGATACGGCACCAGCGAGCCCATCGGGAACAGGTCGATCAGCCCTCCGCGCACCGCGTACTCGCCTGGCGACACCACCTGGCTCACATGCTGGTAGCCGGCCAGCGTCAGCTGCGACTTCAGCGCCGCCTCGTTCAGTTTTTCCTTCTGCTTGAAGTGGAAGGTGTAGGCGGCAAGGAAGCTTGGCGGAGCCAGGCGCACCAGCGCGGTCGATGCCGGCATCAGCACCACATCGAGATCGCCGTTCTTGTGCGATTGCAGGATGCGCCACAGCGTTGCCAGCCGCTCCGAGATCAGGTCCTGGTGCGGAGAAAAGGTGTCGTAGGGCAGCGTTTCCCAGTCGGGGAACACCGCGATGCGCAGCTCGGGCGCGAAGAAGGCAAGTTCACCTTCCAGCCGCTGCGTGTCGGCCGGCTCCGCGGTAATGATGGCTGTCAGGCGTTTCTGCTCGGCCTGCACCTGTGCATGGCGCGCCAGCAGCAGCGAATCGGCGGAGCCGAGAGGGCGGGGCAGGGTGTGGCGCTTGCCGGGGGCGATCGAGGGTGTCTGCATTCTTGAAAGCAAAGCGCCCCGGGAGCGGATACCCACGGGGCGATGCAGACCTGAATTATAGAATTCGGTCTGCTTCGCGCCCTGTATGCCACCCGCCGAAAAAATCATCGATTCGCCCCGAACGACGCCTCGTCTGTACGCGCTGGTGCCGTGCGCCGGGTTCGGAGAACGGGCCGGAACGACGGGCCCGAAGCAGTACGAAGCACTGGCCGGCAGCACGGTGGTCGGGCACACGCTGGACGCCCTGAGCCTCGTCTCCCGACTGCACCGCGTGCTGGTGGTGCTCAGCCCGTCGGATGCGTTGTTCGAGGTCTGTGCTGCCGGGTTCAACGGTTGGGTCGCGCGTTGCGGCGGTGCCACTCGGGCCGACACCGTGGCCGCCGGTCTGGACGAGCTTTCCGATCGAGGTGCGAGCGCCAGCGACTGGGTGCTGGTGCACGACGCCGCTCGCTGCCTGATCCGTCCGACCTGGGTCGATGCGCTGATCGATGCCTGTCTCGATGACGATGTCGGCGGGCTGCTTGCTCTGCCGGTGGCCGACACGCTGAAGCGCGAAGAGGCGGCCCGTGTGGGTGCCACCGTCGATCGCGTCCGGATGTGGCAGGCTCAGACGCCACAGATGTTCCGGCTGGGTGTGCTGCGCGATGCACTGCGATCGGCCGCGCAGCAAGGCATCCCGGTGACCGACGAGGCGAGCGCCATCGAGGCGATGGGCCATGCACCCCGTCTGGTGCGCGGCGACCTCGAGAATTTCAAGGTGACCTTCCCCCCCGACTTCGAACTGGCCGAACGCCTGTTGAGAACCCGCTGACCCGCTGTGGAAAGACGAACGATGGCCAACCCGACTTCCTTTCAGAGCCTGCGCATCGGCGAGGGCTGGGACACGCATACGCTGGTGGCTGGCCGGGCATTGATCCTCGGCGGCGTGCTCATCCCGCACACCCACGGGCTGCTGGGCCACTCGGATGCCGATGCGCTGTCGCACGCAATCACCGATGCCCTTTTCGGCGCGGTCGGGATGGGCGACATCGGCAAGCACTTTCCGGACACCGACGAGCAGTTCCGTGGCGCCGATTCGGTCGCGCTGCTGTCGGAGGCTGCGCGCCGCGTGCGCGCTGCCGGCTGGAAGATCGGCAACATCGACAGCACGATCGTCGTGCAGGCACCGAAGATGGCGCCGCACATCCTCGGCATGCGGCTGCGGCTGGCGCAGGCGCTGGCACTCGAACTCGATCAGATCAACATCAAGGCCAAGACCGCCGAGGGCATGGGCCCGGTCGGACGCGGAGAATCGATCGAGACCCGGGCTGTCTGCCTGCTGCACCGCTGAGCGCAGCCGAGCGTCAGAGCGCCCGCTTCAGCCGGATGCGCGCAACCAGCCCGCCCTGAGCGGCGTTGGCCAGTTCAAGCGTGCCGCCCATGCGCTGCAACGCCTTCTCGACAATCGCCAGTCCGAGGCCTGCACCGGTCGCTGCCGTGCGCGCGGCGTCTCCGCGAAAGAACGGTGTGGTCAGCTGCGGCAGCTTCTTGACGTCGACGCCAGGCCCGTGATCGCGGATGCTCAGCGAGACCCAGGGACCCTCGCGTGCATAGCTGACCTCGACGTACGCAATGCCGGTGTCGGCGCTCCGGCCATAGCGGCGGGCGTTCTCGAACAGGTTCTGCAGCACGCGACCGAGTTCGGTGTCGTCGGCCAGCACCTGCGTGTCGATTGCCACCCGCGAGGTGATCTGGATGTCGTTCGGATCGCGGAACGACGCGATCTCCCGGTCGACCACGCTGCTCAGGTGCACTGGCTGCAGTCGGACCTCGCCGGGCCGCGAGTAGTCCATGAACTTGTCGATGATCGCGTCGAGCTGGTCGATGTCGAGCGCCATGTTGCGCTTGGCTTCCTCGTCCTGCACGCTCATCTCGGTCTCCAGCCGCAGCCGCGCCAGAGGCGTGCGCAGGTCATGCGAGATCCCGGCCAGCATCACCGCACGGTCCTCCTCGAGCTTGGCGAGTTCGCGCGCCATCCGGTTGAAACCCATGTTGACCTGGCGGATCTCGCTGGTCAGCGTGGTCTCGTCGAGACGCGAATCGAACTCGCCTTCGCGGATCCGGCTCGCCGCGAACGAAAGGTCGGCCAGCGGCTTGTTGATGGCGCGCGCTATCGCCACCGAACCCACCACGGTGGCGAGGAACGCGATCCCGACCCAGATCACCAGCGTGCTGGTGGCCATGGGCCCGAGGCGCGTCGGGTCGGCCTGCAGCCAGTAGTGATCGTGATCGATCAGGAACCCGACCCACAATCCGGGCGCGCCGTTGACCTCGCTCGCCACCAGCGTGTCTGTGCCCAGCCGGGAGCGCAACTCGGCGCCGATCGCACGCGAAAAGCGATCCACTTCGTAAGGCTTCCAGCGGTCTCCCGGCTCCCGCGGCGCGAGCCTCACAGCACCGTCGCCAGGCACGCTCTTGATCAGGGTCAGTCGCTGGATGCCGTCGGGACCGCTCAGCGCCGCCCGGGCGAGATTCACCAGGCTCGCGATCTGCTGCGCCGCCTGCACGGCACGCGGTTCGAACTCGAGCGCCCGAAAGGTCTGTGTCCAGGCGAACACGCCTCCAGCAAGCAGCAGTGCCAGCAACACGAAGGTGCGCCAGAACAGACTCAGCTCGAGGTGTTTGCGGGACATGCGGGACGCCGGAATGGGCGCTCTGGGTAAGGCGGGACACCTAGAAAGGCGGAATCGCCGGCCTCAAGGGCCACGGTGATGCGAAGGGAACAGCCGGCTCAGGCAGCCTCGTCCGGGACGAACACGTAACCCACGCCCCAGACCGTCTGGATGTAGCGTGGCTGGGCCGGGTCGGGCTCGATCATCTTGCGCAGGCGGGAGATCTGCACGTCGAGACTGCGGTCGAACGGTTCGAACTCGCGTCCGCGCGCCAGCTGCGCGAGTTTGTCACGCGACAGCGGCTGACGCGGGTGGCGCACAAGCGCCTTCAGCATCGAGAACTCGCCCGTGGTCAGCGCCATTTGCTCGCCTTCCTTCGACAGGCGGCGAAGCGCCAGGTCGAACTCGAACGGGCCGAAGGTCACTGTCAGCGCTTCCTTGGCGGGCGCGCCGGGCGCTTCGAGCGATGGACGTCGACGCAGCACGGCGTGGATGCGCGCTAGCAGTTCGCGCGGGTTGAACGGCTTGGGCAGGTAGTCGTCGGCTCCGACCTCCAGGCCGACGATGCGGTCGACATCCTCGACCTTCGCGGTCAGCATGATGATCGGCGTCAGGTCGTTGGCAGCGCGCAGCCGACGGCAGATCGACAGACCGTCTTCGCCGGGCAGCATCAAGTCGAGCACGATCAGGTCGATGGTCTCGCGGGTCAGCACCCGGTTCAGCGCCTTGGCGTCTTCGGCCAGCAGGACCTCGAAGCCTTCCTGGGTGAGATAGCGGCGCAGCAGGTCGCGAATGCGGGCGTCGTCATCGACGACGACCACGCGGTCGGCACGGGCTGGGGTGGCAGCGGTCATGGCACTCTCCGATTTGTAACAAGCGAGATTCTGCGGGGCTTGGCAGGCCTTTTTGGCTGGTTTTGACTGTCTGTTACAAATATCCATCGGGTGGCAGCGCAGGGCCACGCGGCTGGCCGTCATCCATGGGCGCGCGCCCCGCGTTAGCCTGCACAGGCGCAGTCCGCGCTGAAAACGAATCGACACCATGAGCCTGACCCGAGTCCGATCGCCCTTGTCCCTTGGCCGTCTGGCCTGGCTGCCTGCCACCGCAGCGGCGCTGTGCGCGACCGCTGTGCTGGCGGCCGAGCCGACGATGCCGACCGGCGTGGTCGCATTGACCGCCACGGCCAGCGTCGATGTGACGCGCGACCTGATGTCGGTCACGCTGACCGCGACGCGCGAAGGTGCCGACGCCCATGGGGTGCAGGCGGCTCTGAAGCAGGCGCTCGATGCGGCGCTCTCCGAGGCGAAGCCGGTGGCGCGGCCGGGACAGGTCGATGTGCGCACCGGGAATTTTTCGATGTACCCGCGCTACTCGGCAAAGAACACGCTGGTCGGCTGGCAAGGCACGGCCGAACTGGTGATCGAAGGTCGTGATCTGCAGGCGATCAGTCAGCTCGCAGGTCGCATCCAGACGATGACGATCGCGCGGGTCACACAGGGGCTGTCCCGCGAACAACGCGAGAAGGCCGAAGGCAGCGTCATGTCGCAGGCGATCGGCCGCTATCGCGCGCAGGCTGCGCAGGTCACCCAGCAGTTCGGCTACGCGAGCTACGTCATCCGTGAGGTCAACGTCGGCAGCAACGACCAGGGCGGCATGCCGGTGCCGATGCTGGCCAGCGCGAAGTCGATGGCGATGTCCGCCGATGCGCCGCTGCCGGTCGAGGCGGGGCAGACCAGCGTGTCGGTGACCGTCAGCGGGACGGTGCAGATGCTGAAGTGACGTCCTGAGGCAGGCGGGGCGGACCGCTGCATTGATACGATGGTCCGATGAACACGCCGCGCCTGCATCACGTTCCCTGCCTCGACACCCAGGGGCTGCACCGAGTTGCCTTCTGGGAGTGGGGCGACCCCGCCAACCCGCGTGTGCTGGTGTGCGTGCACGGATTGACTCGACAGGGCCGCGACTTCGATGTCCTGGCTGCCGCGATGAGCGACCGCTACCGGGTCGTCTGCCCCGACATCGCAGGTCGCGGCGAATCGGACTGGCTGGCGAACGCGATGGAATACAGCATTCCGCGCTACGTGGCAGACATGGTCACGGTGCTGGCGCGAGTCGACGCCACCACGGTGCATTGGGTCGGCACCTCGATGGGCGGTCTGATCGGCATGGGCGTTGCGGCTTTGGCGCAGTCGCCCGTCAGCCGTCTTGTGCTCAACGACGTGGGCCCGGCACTCGAGCCGAAGGCCATCGCACGGATCGGTGCCTATCTCGGTTTGCCGATGCGCTGGGACAGTGTCGAGCAGGCGGCCGATTACCTGCTGACCATCTCGAAGGGTTTCGGGCCGCACACCCGCGAACAGTGGCTGGCGCTGACACGGCCTATGTTGCGACCCGCCGAAGGCGGCGGTGTCCGTTTGCACTACGACCCCGCCATGGCCGCGCCATTCAACGTGGCGACCCCCGAGCTCGCCGCGGCGGGCGAATCTGCGTTGTGGCGCGCCTATGACGCGATCGTCTGCCGCACGCTGTTGCTGCGCGGCGCCGACTCCGACCTGCTCACCACCGAGACTGCCTGCCAAATGACCGGTCGCGGCCCGCGTGCGCAACTGCACCAGTTCGATGGCGTGGGTCACGCACCGACCCTGGTGGCTGATGACCAGGTCCGAGCCGTGCGGGAGTTCCTGCTGGCCGAATGAAGACTGCCGCGCCTTCCGCACCACCGACTGCGGCTCCGATCGTTCGGCTGTCCGATGCCGGTGCGGCCGACACCGGCGGGGACGCCGATCTCGAGGCGCAGGTTCGGCGCGCGCGCGCCTTCTCCGAGCCACTGCTGGCTGGCCAGCATCTCGACACCGGCGAAGATGCACTGGAGCACGCCGACGGCGTCAGCGCGATCCTCGACGGCATCGGTGCGGCGCCGTCGATGCGCGCGGCAGCGTACCTGGTCTACGCCGGCGACTACCTGCAGAAGCCGGAGGAGACCGTGTCGAAGGCGTTCGGTCCGTCGCATGCCAGCCTCGTCATGCACACCCGCAAGCTGGTGCAGATCCAGCGGACCGCGCGCGAGGCGCAGTTCGAAGGCGAGCAGCGCGCGCAACAGACCGAACGGGTGCGCAAGATGCTGCTGGCGTTCTCGCGCGATCTGCGGGTGGTGCTGCTGCGCCTGGCTTCGCGCCTGCAGACCCTGCGTCATTACGCGGCCAGCAAGCGGCCTTGTCCGGAGCCGCTGGCCCGGGAGTCGATGCAGGTGTTCGCACCGCTCGCCAACCGGCTCGGCATCTGGCAAGTCAAGTGGGAGATCGAGGACCTGGCGTTCCGCTTCCTCGAACCCGACAAGTACAAGACCGTCGCGCGGCTGCTCGACGAGAAGCGTGTCGAGCGGGTGCAGCATGTCGAGGCATTCCGCCTGCGGCTGGCCGAGCATCTGAGTGCACACGGCATCGCGGCCGAGGTGCAGGGGAGGCCCAAGCACCTTTACAGCATCTGGAAGAAGATGCAGGACAAGGGGCTTGATTTCGACCGCGTTCTCGACGTGCGCGCAATGCGGGTCATCGTCGGCAGCGTGCCGGATTGCTATGCCGCATTGAGCCGTGTTCACGACCTCATGACGCCGGTGGCCGACGAGTTCGACGACTACATTGCGCGACCCAAGCCCAACGGATACCAGTCGCTGCACACCGTCGTTCTCGACGAGGACGGTCGACCGGTGGAGGTGCAGATACGCACCCAGGCGATGCACGATCACGCGGAGCACGGCGTCGCTGCCCACTGGGCCTACAAGGAGGCTGGGGTCAAGGGCTATGCCGGCGTCGTGGCAGCGGATTCCGATTTCGACATGCAGCTGGCCGAAGCCCGCAAGGGAGTTCTTCGTCAGCTGCTGGCCTGGGAGCGCGACTTTGTCGGGCAGGACGCGGCTGCGTCCTCAGCGGCCGATGCCGGTGCCGGTGCGACCTTCGACGATCGCATCTATGTGTTCACTCCGCAGACCGCGGTGGTCGAGCTGACGGCCGGTGCGACACCGATCGATTTCGCCTACGCAGTGCACACCGACCTCGGACACCGCTGTCGCGGTGCCAAGGTCGACGGCGCGATGGTTCCGCTGAACACCCCGCTGGCCAACGGCCAGACCGTCGAGGTGACGGCCGCCAAGGAGGGTGGCCCGTCGATGGACTGGCTGAACGCCGATCTGGGCTACTTGCAGAGCGCTCGGTCCAAGGCCAAGGTGCGCGCGTGGTTCAACGTCAGGGCGCAGGCCGAGACCATCGCGCGCGGACGCGAGGCAGTCGAGAAGCTGCTGCAGCGCATCGGCAAGACCGCCGTGAAGCTCGACGATCTGGCTGGTCAGCTCGGCTTCCGCCAGGCTGATGCCTTATTCGAGGTGGTCGGCAAGGACGAATTCTCGCTGCGCAACATCGAGACGCTGCTCAAACCCCCGGAACCGCAACCGACGGCAGACGACCTGATCGCGCTGCGCAAGTCACGGCCCGAGGGGGAGTCGCCAAAGGGAGGCGTGCTGGTTGTCGGTGTCGAGTCACTGCTGACAACCCTGTCGCGTTGCTGCCGGCCGGCACCACCCGACGCGATCGGCGGCTACGTCACGCGAGGCAGGGGTGTCGCGATCCACCGCCGCGGTTGCTCCAACTTCAGGCAGATGGCCCTGCGCACTCCCGAGCGTGTGATCAGCGTGGCCTGGGGAGCGCCTCGTGGAGGCAAGGAAGCGCTGTACCCGGTCGATGTGATCGTCGAGGCAACTGACCGCCAGGGCCTGCTGCGCGACATCTCCGAAGTGTTCTCGAAGGACCGCATGAACGTCACCAGCGTGAAGACGCAGTCGTTCAAGGACACCGGCGGTGGCACCGCCTGGATGACCTTCACCGTTGAGGTGGCCGATGCGGCGCGGTTGGCCCAGGTGCTCGGTCTGGTCGGGCAGGTGTCAGGTGTGAAGTCGGTCCGCCGCAAGTGATTGGGCGACCCGAACCCGTCTGTTCCCACGTTCGAACCTGCTCATGCGCCGGGAAAATCGTCGGTACGTATGGAAACGGAAACGCCGCGCGTCGACGAACTGATCGCCCAGGTGGTGGCATGGCACAACCGACATCGGTTGGCGCGTCGCATCACGTCTGCGCACGTGCGCTCGATCGGCGTGGTGGTGCTGCCATTCGTCGCGCCAGACGCGTCGGCTGATCCGGCCAAGAAGCCTGACAAGGGTCTGCTTCCAGCGTTCAGCGAGGATTTCATCCCGCCGCTGACGCCGAAACAGGTCGCCTCATTCGCCGCGAAGCATGGCGGCCGCCAACACCCCGGCGCGGCTTCGTGGTCGCAACGGGTGGTGCCCGTCGACGCAGGCCACGAAGCGGCCGATCTGACGCTGATCTACCTGCGTACGGCCAGCATCGAGCTCGGCGATCATCGCTGTCGCGTGCTGATCGGTTGCGGGCCGCGTCCGAAAATCATCGGCCCGCGGGCCTGGAGCGTGCCCCGCATCGCCGGCGCCTCCGCCGCCGCGACCGCGGTGGTGGCCAGCGGTGTGATCGCGACGGTTCTGCTCGCCGCGCCAGAGCAGCAGAAAGTCTGGGTTGCGTCTGTCTCAGCCCCTGCTTCTTCATCTTTCATTGCGGCGCGACCTGCGTTGGCATCGGCGTCCGCGCCGGTGCAATCGTCCGCGCCGTTGCCGGTGCTTCGGGCGGCAAGCGCGGTGATGGCGAAGAAGGACGGCGCCTCGGTCGCTGCGGTGGCCGCTTCGGCTTCGATCCCTGCCCCGGCGGCGTCCGCTCCGGCGCATGCGGCATCAGCGGCTGTTGCTTCGGTCGCGTCGAGGGCCTTGCCTGCATCTGCACCGGCTTCGGTGCCTAAGCCCGCCGCCGGGCGAACCGCTTCCGTCGATATCCCTCGCGAGCGCACGCCGCCCCTGGCTATTCGTCCTCAGCTCAGCAGCGAGGTGCGCGCGGCCGCATTGCTCGAAGGCAGGCGCCTGCGAGCCATGGCGCCAGCAACCAAGGAAGAGGCTGCGGTGCCAGTTGCCGGTCATGTGTATGCCGTGATGACTGTCTCCACACGTACCCGTGCGGTGGCCGAGAGAGGGCATCTGCTGATGGACTCGAGCGCATCGGCCGGCGAGCTGCCCGGCAAGCCTCGCAGCGAGCTGATGCAGGTCGCTGGGGGCTGGCGGGCCGTGTTGTGGCCGTTCCGCAACCGTGACGACGCGAAAGTCGCCCAGGCGATGCTTTCCGAACGAGGCGTCCGTACAGAAGTGCTCGAGTTCTGACCGCATCGGACCCACACAAAGGGCGCCGAGCCTGATATAGTCTTGGGCTGCTTAGGCGCGTAGCTCAGCTGGTTAGAGCACCACCTTGACATGGTGGGGGTCGATGGTTCGAGTCCATTCGCGCCTACCAAAATCGGTAGGAAGATCAAGCACTTAGCGGAAACGCTAGGTGCTTTTTTCTTGCCTGTGCCGAAAAAGTGCCAAAAACTGCATGGCACATCGGCGTTGTTGCGCGTACATCAGTTTCTGACCACAACGGTGTCACTCGGGGTAGGGCGCCCGATGCGGTGCCGCCGTGTAGGTGCCTGCGTTTGGCTGCCCGCGAAAGGGTGGAGGGACCGCCGATCACACCGGCGCAGCTTCAAACGCCTCGACTGGCGACAGCCGAATCAGCTTCGATGCCTCAGCCTGCGATCCGAACAGCCAGGCATCTACGTCCTCCAGCTCGATCGGCACTACCGACCGCTTGTCCTGTTGATCGGGCCCCAGCTTCGGATCGGGCTTGTGCATGCGCCGCATGAGCGGGTGCGCATCGGCGTTCAGTGTCAGCATCGTGTAGCTCTCGACAATCTCGCCGCTGGCCTTATCGACCCAGGTGTTCCACAGGCCGGCCAGGCCCCACGGGGCGCCATCCGCGCGCCGGAATCGCCACCAGACGTTCTTGCCCGTCTCCCAGTTCGGCTCATCAAACGATTCGGCCGGGATGATGCAGCGTTGCCCGCGAGCCCAGGGATGCTTGAACGTGGCCTTGCCGGCCAGTTCCTCGGATCGCGCGTTGCAAGTTGAATAGGTCAGCTTCGGCGACTTCGCAAACCACGGTATCAGGCCCCACTGCCCGATAACCGGCTCGCGCTCGAACTCGGTCACATCACGCGCGGCGCGGATAAACGGACCCGGCCGGCTCGGGAAGATTTCGGTCTTCGTCCAGCGCAGCGCGTTCTCGCGCCCGATCAGCCAGTGACGCTCGATGTCAGCCTGTTCTGGCGTGATGTAGCGGGTGCACATTCGGCGGAATGTAGCCGGTCGGCTGCAAGCTCACCTGATAGAGCAGGCGACCTTGTATTGCGCCAGCCACTCGTCGATATTGTCGAGAAGATGGACGTACTGGCCTTCGCCGAGACCGCGCGCTTCAAAGTCGGCCTTGATTGACTTCTTCCCAAAGGGCGCATTGATGGCGGCTTCGTCGTATGAGATGGCCTCAACCGAAACGATTTCCTGCGGGATCAGAACGATCAACTCCAGATGCCGCCTATCGTCTGTCGCATCCCGGATCGGAAATTCTCCGTTCGATTCAGTTGCCACGACGACATCACTATCAGCCACCTGCGCTTCGACAACAGTCGGGTTGAACAGACCGAGTTTCCATGCGCGCGATAGCGCATAGATGACGGCTCCCTGTCTGTTGTTCGCCCAGTAGTACCCCAGTCCGATGTCATTTGCCTCGATGCCCACCGCCCCTCGATATAGGGCGGCGCTCATCCTTCGTGGCTTTGGATACTCGGCGTAATCGAACAGCTCGCGCAGCAACTCCCGACTGCCTGGGGCTTCTGGATGAATACACCTTGGATGATCGACGATTGAATGGAGCAACACATCCTGCACAACTAGGCGCGGTGCTTTGCTTCTGCACAAACCCAGGACCAACTCAACTTTCCAGTTGAGGTCGGGTTCGCAATCAATCAGAGTGTTCGCGGCTGCAATGTTTCCCTTCACCGCTTGCCGGGCCAGCAGCCTTCGTTCGTGCCTGGTCAGCATCGCCATACCTTTCTCTGCGCGGACGTTTACTTCGGTGGTGTGCCGATCAACTTCAGCGGCGGCGCACTAGCGGCAAACTTGCCTGCGCCCGCTTTCTTCGCAGCGGCGTCCGCTTCGTCTTTCTTGCCGCCGTCAGCCTTCCTGACGTGCGTGTACTGAACAGCAGCGATTGCTGCACGGACCTGAATGGGGGTTGCCTCAACCACGCCGAGCGCCACGTTCTGCAGCAGGGTCAGCATGTCGCACGCCTCGATCTTGAACGGCGGCTGCGGTGGCTTGCGTGGTCGGCCAGCGCCAGGTCGGGCGCCGCCGCTTCTGCCTTTTGTCCCTGCCATTTGATTCCGATCAGAAGGGGTAAATATTCTGTGCGTGCGGTACAGCGCTGTTGCGGTGGGGGACCGCTTTAAAACAATTTATGGCCCCGGTGGGTGGTGAGGCAGTGCCCCCCCATCGGATGCGCTCGAACAGGTGAGGGCGTGCAGCGCAGTGTTCCAATCCTGCGCGCGGTGAGCCCTCTCGCCGCCGTCTTCTCGCCAGCGGCCACGCCTGCACCTTGAAAGAACGAAAGCGGTGCAGGCTTTTCACTTCATCACGGACGCACGCCGGTCACCACCGCGAACGCGGCCGGGTAGGTGAGGATCACATCGGCGCGCATGTGACAGGCAAACCCGATCTCGCCAGTGCCCGCGTACAGCTCGTTCAGCACCTGCACCGACACGCTCTC
>JBJXEJ010000178.1:0-20630 GCA_046154125.1 Rhizobacter sp.
CCAGTGCCTTGGCCAGCCCGACCACCCCGACCAGCGAAACGAGCAGCAACCCCAGGCTGGTCCAGGCGATCCAGTTGGCTGGTGGCGGGGCGTGCGCCTTCGTGTCGTCGGTGCCCACCGGCAGGAAGTAGTCGCGGTGGCGCACCGTCTGCACGAAGACGAACACGCCGTAAAGCGCCAGCGAGGTGATCCCGGCAAATGCGAGCTGCGATCCGCTGTAGGTGGGTCCGGCGGTGGTGGTGGTGAAGCTGGGCAGGACCAGCGCCAGGCCCGCCAGTGCACCGAGCGAGGCAAGCGCCGGGCTGGTGCCTTCGACCCGGAATGCCAGCACCCCGTGACGCAGACCGCCGACCACCAGGCACAGGCCGACGACACCGTTGCACACGATCATCACCGCCGAGAACACGGTGTCGCGCGCCAGCGTGTTGGCGCTGGCGCCGCCGGCCAGCATCAGCGAGACGATCAGCGCCACCTCGATGATCGTCACCGCCACCGCCAGCACCAGCGTGCCGTAGGGCTCGCCGACCCGGTGGGCGACGACTTCGGCGTGGTGGATCGCGCAGAGCACGGCCAGGAGCAGCGCTGCCGTCAGCAGCGCGCCGAGCGCCAGGCCGAGCGCGGCTCCCCAGGTCAGTGCCAGCGTCATCACCGCCAGCAGTGGCACGGCGATGCTCCACAACGGCAGGCCGGGCACGGGCCAGCGGGCGACAGGCGGCAGCGCATGGGCATCGATGTTCATCGGCCGATCCTAACGAAGCAGCGTGTCGGCGGCGCTCGAATCCCCGGGGTTACGACCCTGAATGCGGGCGCTGCGTTCGATTGGAACGCCTCGCCTGCTCAGCGCGGCAGCGAAAGCGTGGCGATCAGTCCGCCGTCGCCGGCGTTGCGCAGCGTCAGCGTGCCTCCATGCTGGCGGGCGATGTCGTGAGCGATCGACAGGCCCAGGCCGACCCCTCCGTGCTGTCGATTGCGCGAACCCTCGACGCGATAGAAGGGCGCGAGCACCTTGTCGAGCTCGTCCGGGACGATGCCGGGCCCGTGGTCGCGCACCTCGATGCGCAGATCGGTGGCCGTGTCGGTCAAATGCACGTCTGCCGAGCCGCCATAGCGCACCGCGTTGTCGACCAGGTTGCACAGGCATCGCCGCAAGGCCGAGGCCTGTGCCGGCAGGGGGGCTGCGCGGCCGGTGCACCGCACCTCGTGACCGCAGGCTTGCTGATCGTCGACGATGCTTTCGGCGAGTGCCTGCACATCGAGTCTCACGGTCGCTTCGGCGTTTGCCGATCCACGCAGGTAGTCGAGCGTGGCGCTGATCATCTGATCCATCTCGCCGATGTCCTGACGGAACTGCGCCTGCTGTCGTGTGTCGGTCAGGCTTTCCGCGCGGATTCGCAGGCGAGTCAGTGGCGTGCGCAGGTCGTGGGATACCGCAGCGACAAAGCGGTCTCGCTCGTCGAACTGCTGACGGATCTGCGCCTGCATGCGGTTGAACAAGCGGGCGGCTTCACGGCACTCAAGCGGGCCTTCCTCAACGAGCTGGGGGCGTGGCGCGCCTGCGCCAATGCCCCCGATGTTGCGGCCGATGTCGTGCGCTGCGGCGGCGAGTCGCTTCATCGGACTCGACAACCAATTGGCCGCTATCCACGCGGCCACCGTGAGTGCGCCCAGGCGCACGCCGATGTCCAGCAGCAGACCGACCTGCATCAATGGCGGGGGTCCTGCATGCGACGCAAGACCGGGTGGCTGAGGCGGGGGCGGAACCAGACCGAACATCACCGTCAGTGCGAGCGCGTGGCTGAGCAGAACGAAAGCCAGCAGCAGCAGCGCCAGTCGGCCGAACAGTGTGGCCGGAAGCAGGCGTTGAAGCAGGGCTGTCATGTCGCGCCGGCTTTCAGTGTCGCCACGTGGCTGCACCCTGGATCGACTGCGCATCGAACACGTAGCCGGCGCCGCGCACGGTCTTGATCAATGCGGCAGTGCCCGAGTCGTCGAAGAGCTTATGGCGCAGCCGGGACACCAGCAGGTCGATGCTTCTATCGAAGGATTCCATCTGGCGACCACGCGCCTGGGTCATCAACTGGTCGCGGCTCACGACGCGGCGCGGCGCTTTCAGAAAGGTGGACAGCAACTGGTATTCGGCGTTCGACAGCGGCACCACCAGACCCTTGGGCGATGTGAGGCGGCGTTCGCCGCGTTCGAGTTGCCAGCCGTCGAATCGAATCACGTCGCCGGGCGTCGCGCCGGGCGCTTCCGGGCAGGGCGCTGCGGCTCGGCGGAGCACGGTCTTGATGCGCGCGACGAGCTCGCGCGGCTCGAAGGGCTTGCTCATGTAGTCGTCGGCGCCCATTTCGAGTCCCACGACGCGGTCGGTCGGGTTGCCGCGCGCGGTCAGCATGATGATCGGGATGTGCGAGCGAGCTCGCAGAGCATGGGCGAGCGCCAGCCCGTCGACGCCGGGCAGCATCAGGTCGAGCACGACGAGGTCGATGCGGTGGAGTTCGATCTGGGACTGCATCTCGACGCCGTCAGCAGCACTGCGCACATCCAACCCAAAGCTTCCGAGGTAGTCGATCAGCAGGGCAGTGATGCCTGGGTCGTCGTCGACGATCAGGATGCGCGGGGCGTCGGTCATGGTGTGTCTCCGCGACGCAGCATAGGCAGGCGATGCGCTTCGCAACGGCCGAAAAGGCGCACGTTTGCGCACCAGTTCAGAGGCTCCAACCCTCCTTCGTAACGGCTTCGATACAGAGCGGAAATCCTGGCGAGACGGGCGGCTCCAAGAATTCAATCGCCACTTTCTGTCTCCATGAGGGTGAGTGGCAATTCATCCCACTATCGAAAGGAAATCCGATGAGCACCATCAGTTCGGTCGGCGGCGCAAGCAGCGCATGGTCCGACCTCAGCAGTGCGCGCGCCAGCGCGATGAAGGAAAGAATGTTCGCGAAGGTCGACAGCGACGGCAGCGGCAGCATCGACACGGGCGAGCTGCAGGGTCTGCTCGACCACATCGGCGAGAAGAGCGGCACCTCGCTCGGCAGCGCCACCGACCTGCTCGGCAAGATGGACAGCGACGGGAACGGCAGCCTGAGCAAGGACGAGCTCGACAGCGGAACGAAGAGCCTGATGCCGGCCCCGTCGTCGACGATGGATTTCGCACAGCAGCGTGCCGACGGCAGCAGCGGACCTCCCCCCGGGGGTGGTGGACCGCCGCCGCCTTCGGACTCCGCGTCAGGCAGCGCGAGCAGTTCTGGCACGCAGGGTAACGATCCGCTCGACACCGATGGAGATGGTGTCGTGTCGGCAAAGGAGCAGGCGGCCGGCGATCTCAAGGCCTTGATGGAGGCACTGGTGTCGGCCACGGCCCACGACGGCAACAAGTCGGTCAGCACGAGCGAGGCCGACTCCTTCAGAGGCCAGCTCGAGGCGGCGTTCGACTCGGTGGCTTCGCCGCAGGGCACGGGAAGCGCTTCGAACGGTTCGTCGGGTGGGTCTTCTGCGGATGAGGACTCGTCATCGAGCCGGCAGAGGAGTCTGGACCTGTCTTCCATGGCCGACCAGCTGCTCAAGACGTACGGGCAGACAGCAGCCAACCAGCTGCGGGCACCGAACTTCAGCGTCGCCGCCTGAGCTCCGTGACATTGCCGCACGGTGCTCCACGGCTTGCCGTCAGCCCGTCATCGAACGCAGCCGTTCGGCAATGTTCCCGTACGGGTGTTGTCTGGTCGTTCCATCAGCGACGGCCCCCGATGATCGGGCCTGGGGCGAAGCCTGCGGATCGGATACAACCTTGTGCGGTGAAGGTGCATTGGTCAAGGTGGCCGATGGACTTCCTGCAATCCAAGGGGATCTTTTCATGAACATGGAATCAATACAGACGTTCCTGGGCACCACGGCCCTCGATGTCGGGCTCAAGGTGCTGGCGGCCCTCGCGTTCTGGGTCATCGGCCGCTGGATGATCGGTCGGGTGATCGCGCTGATGCAGGCGGCGATGAACCGCAATCACGTCGATCCGACGCTGACCAAGTACCTCGGCTCGATCATCGCCATCGCGCTGAACATCGCGCTGGTGCTCGGCATCCTGGGCTACTTCGGCATCCAGACGACGTCGTTCGCCGCGATGCTGGCCGGTGCGGGCGTGGCGATCGGCGCGGCCTGGAGCGGCTTGCTGGGCAACTTCGCCGCGGGCGCCTTCATGCTGATCCTGAGGCCGTTCAAGGTCGGCGATTTCGTCAGCATCGGCGGCATCGTCGGCACCGTGCATGAGCTGGGCCTGTTCGGCACGACCATCGTGACGCCTGACAACGTGATGACGATCGTCGGCAACGGCAAGATCTTCGGCGACACGATCCAGAACTTCTCGGTGCTGCCGGTGCGTCGTGTCGAGCGCATCGCGCAACTGGCCAACGGTGTCGATCCGCTGGATGCGATCACGCGCTTCAAGGCCGCAGTGGCGCTGATCCCCAACGTCTCGAAGGAGATGCCGCCCGAAGTCAACCTGCTCGACTTCAAGCTCGAAGGACCGCAGATCGCGGTACGTCCGTACACCCACACCGACCATTACTGGCAGGTGTACTTCGACACCAACGAGGCGATCGTCAAGGTGTGCCAGGAAGCGGGCTGGCCCGTGCCCTCGGCACTGCATCAGATCCGTCAGCTGTGACTCGGATGGACATCGCGCTGCTTTTCATGCGTTGCAACCCCTTTTCACGATGACCTTCACGCGACTGCTGCTGGCACTGCTGCTGTCCTTGGTCGCACTGCGGCCGATGGCGCAGCCCGCGACCGAGGCGCAGCCGGCCGCCGTGGCAGTCGGTGCGCAGACCGCGTCGGCCGCGGAGGCGGCGGTGCTGGTCCTCAACCGGACCATCGCCGTCTTTCGTGCTCCCTATCTGGGCGTGGCACCCGAGCGTCGGGCGCGGCGCACCGAGGCGATCGTGCGCGAACTGCTCGACCGCGCGCTGCAGGGCGTCGTCACGATCCAGGTCGAGCCGCTGGGCCATGTGCTGATGGTGGACGGCGAACTGGCGCTGGTGCTCACGCCGGCCGACGTCGACACCTTGCGCGGACAGACGCTGGCGCAGGCGAGTGCCGCGGCACGCGACGCGTTGACGCAGGTCCTGTCCGAGACCCGCGAGAGTCGCGACACCCGGCGTCTGCTGCATGGCGCGGCCCGAAGCCTGCTGGCGACGCTGATCGCAGCCGCCATCGCCGTCCCCGTGTGGCGCGCGCGGCGCTGGGCCACCGTGCGGCTGGCGCGGCGGGTCGCGCAAACCGCGGCCGGCGTTCGACTGGCTGGCACCGAATTGCTTCACACCGAACGCCTGGTGTCGGTTGTCCGCCTGGGCGTGAGCGCGCTGTGGTGGCTGGTCGCGCTGGCGCTGGCCTACGAATGGCTCAGCTACGTGCTGCGGCAGTTTCCGTATACGCGGCCGTGGGGCGAGGGGCTCACGGCCTACTTGTTCGGCGTGGCCGGACGGGTTGCCCAGGGGGTGCTCGGTGCGCTGCCCGACCTGGTCATCGCGCTGGTCATTTTCCTGATCGCACGCGGCGTGATCGCGATGTTCCGCCCGTTCTTCCACCGGCTGGCCGCCAACGACCGGCAGCAGCGCGGCTGGCTCGACGCGGACACCGCCGGGCCGACGCGGCGGTTGTTCAACATCGGCGTGTGGGTGTTCGCTGCGGTGATGGCCTATCCGTACCTGCCGGGCGCGCAGAGCGAGGCCTTCAAGGGCGTGTCGCTGCTGCTCGGCCTGATGGTCACGCTGGGGGGATCGAGCCTGTTCGGCCAGGCCGCCAGCGGACTGGTGCTGATGTACTCGCGCACGCTGCGTGTCGGCGAGTACGTGCGCATCAACGAACACGAAGGCACCATCACCGAGATGGGTGTTTTCATCACCCGCGTGCGCACCGGCCTCGGCGAGGAACTGACGTTTCCCAATTCGCTGGTGCTGGGCAGCGTCAGCAAGAACTACTCGCGCGCGGTCCACGGTGTCGGCTACGTGGTCGACACCACCGTGACCATCGGCTACGACACGCCCTGGCGCCAGGTCGAGTCCATGCTCATCGAGGCGGCCCGGCGCACGCCGGGAGTGCTGGAAACGCCGGCGCCACGGGTCTTTCAAACTGCGTTGTCCGATTTCTATCCCGAGTACCGGCTGGTCTGCCAGGCCGTCCCGAGCGAGCCGCGACCCCGTGCCGAGGTGCTGAGCACGCTGCACGCGAACATCCAGGATGTGTTCAACGAGAACGGCGTGCAGATCATGTCGCCGCACTACCGCGGAGATCCGGCCGAGCCGAAGCTGGTGCCGCCTGCGAAGCGTGATGCCGAGCTGGTGCACAACACCGGGTCACCGACGCCGCCGGGCTGACGCGTCACCTCCGGGCGAGGCACGCGCAGGGGCAGACTGATGCGAAAAGCGTCCGCATGATCCGCAGGCGGCAGAGGTGGCCCGCAACTTGCGCATGGCGTGCAGTCTTTTTCCGAATTGCCCATGCCCTCCACCTTCATCCAGGCCGCAGAACTCTGGCTGCCGTCCAGCGATGGATCGCTGCTCGACTTCGACCGCGGGGCCTTCGGCAAGGCGAAGCGCTTCGAGGCCCTCAGCCGCTCGATGTGCTTCGGTCGAGGCGAAGGCCTGCCCGGGCGCGCCTGGGACGAAGGGGGCCCGATCCTGCTGCGCGAACTGTCGGGTGCGGGCTTCCGTCGCTCCGACGCGGCTCGAAGCGCCGGCTACACCTGCGCGGTGGCCTTGCCTTATTTCGCGGGCGAAAGGATCAGCGGCGTGCTGGTGCTGTTCTGCAGTCACGACCCCGCTCAGATCAGTGCGCTGGAACTCTGGCACCACAACGCGCGGGTCACCAGCGACATGACGCTCGCCGATGGGGCGTACGGTGCGGGTGCGCAGGACTTCGAGGCGCTCTCGCGCGACACATTCCTGCCGCGCGGTGTCGGCCTGCCGGGGCTGGCCTGGCAGCGGGGCGAGACCGTGTTCATCGAGGACCTGGCCTCGGTGCCAGGACGATTTCTTCGATCGGAGTCGGCCGCCGAGGCCGGGCTGCAGCGGGGGCTGGCGATACCTGTGGGCTCACGGATCGATGACGGCCATGTCGTCACCTTTCTTGCCGGTGCCGGATTGCCGCTGGCCCGCCGCATCGAGCGCTGGATTCCCGACGAGGCAGGGACGCAACTCATCCGCGGCTTTGCCTTCAGCGAACTTCATGGCGGTCGATCGACGGTGGCGGCCAGGCTGCCGATCCGTGCGGGCGACCAGTCACGCACGAGTTCGATCGTGAACGCATGGACCCGCGGTGTTCCGGTCATCAGCCGACAACCTTCGGCCGAAGAAGGCGCCCCGGCTGCCGCCGCAGCCACCATCGGATCCGAGGCACTGATCGCTATTCCCGTGGTCTGGGGCGGTGTGGTCTCGGAAGTCGTCGCGCTGTACCTCTGACCTTCGAGATTCATGGCCGGCCGCGATGCCGGCGCTGAAGGCGTGGGCCTGAATCCGGGTCAGTGGTCGCGTCCGTGGCCGTTGTCGCGGCGGTCGTCCCGACGATCGTCCCTGCGGTCTGCACGGCGATCGTTGCCGCGGTTGCCGTCGTGGTTGTCCCAGCCGCGATGGCGGCCGCGATCCCAGCCCGGGTGCTCCTGCTGGTAGCGCTCGCGCACCCATTCGTCCCGCACGAAGTACACCGGCTGGCCGCAGGCGTTGTAGCGGCCGCAGTAGCGGCGCCAGTCCTGCTGATGTACCGGCGGCACGTACAGGTAGATCGGCCTGCGTTCATAGACGACCGGCGGCGGGGCGATGACGACCGGCTGCGCGTAGACCAGCGCCGGGCGCGGCATGTCGCCGATGTCGATGCGCCCGTAGACGCCGGGCTGGTTGATGCCGATCGAGATGCCGACCCGGGTTTCTGCGACAGCAGGTCCGATGGTGGCGGCAGCCAGCACCAGCGCAATGAATGTTTTCATGATTTCTTTCGGGAACAGAAGGTTCGTGACTGAACAACGTCTCTTGACCGCCTCACGGTGACACACGTTCGGTGTTCGGCCCGGGCCTTACGTCTGCTTACGCGCCGCGCCCTCGGTCTGCACCGCAGCGGGGACCGAAGCCGCTTACATCCATCACGAAAATGTGATGTCGTCGGACCGGTCGAACTGCGTAAGGGAAAGCACTGGATGACTGACTCATTCAGGACAGCAGTGCACAACACGCTGCCAATCATTCAGCCCTTCAACAGCTTCTCAAGGAAACATCATGAACAAGTTCAACTCGCTCCTCCTGACCTCGCTCTCGCTGCTCGCTTCGTCTGCGGCTTTCGCTGCATCGCCGGCATCCACGCTGACCCGCGCCGAAGTCACCGCCGAATACGTCCGGGCCCGCGCCGCTGGCGAAGTGCCGATCACCGGCTACGAAACCGTCTATTCAGTGAAGGCGCCAGCGGCCTCGGGACTGACCCGCGCTGAAGTGCAGGCCGAGTACGCACGCGCCAGGCAGGCCGGCGAATTGAACGACGTCAGCGGATTCGCATCCGCGATCCGCACCGTGCAGGGCGCCACGACTCTGACGCGCGCAGACGTGCTCAACGAATATGTGCGTGCCCGCAGCACCGGCGAACTGGCCGAGAACAGCAACGATTTCGGCTCGCCGCAATACCGCCGCGTGATGCGGTGAAACGCAACCGAGGTCCGACGAAATCCGCCGGGCCTCGCGCTGCAGTTCAGAGTGACTGCAGGTACTCCGCCACCGCGCGCATCTCGGTGGGCTTCAGGAACGAAGTCTCGACCTGCATGACGACGCCGTGGGGTCGCAGCTTGCTGCCGAACAGCTTCAGCTGTGCATGCAGGTACGTTGCATGTTGTCCTGCCAGCCTCGGAAAGGCGGCGGCTCCCCCGGCCGAGTCGCCGTGGCACGAGGCACAGGCGCGCACCCCGCGATCGGGAATGCCATCGGTGTAGATCTTTCGCCCGGCGGCGATCAGCGTCGGCGTCCCCGAGTGACCCGGCGCCGGCTCCTGCACGGCGTAGTACTCGGACAGGCCGAGGATCGCCGGGGTGTCCAGCAGCGCCGAGATGCCCCACATGTAGGCACGGGTTCCGGCCTCGGCCCGGGTCTGCGATCGGAAATCCTTCAGCTGCGCGATCAGGTACTCGCGTTTCTGGCCCGCGAGCGACGGAATCGCCGGTGTCTTGCTGCGGCCCTCTTCGCCGTGACAGGAGGCGCAGACGTGGATCGCGCGGCGCACGACATCCTGATCGGTCGGAGTGTCCTGGGCGCGGGCCGTACCGGCCATCAGCAGAGCGCTGGCCAGCAGCGTGAACATCGTTCGGGCGGTTGACATGAGACTTCTCCCTGCGGATCCTTGAAACAGTCTGAATTGTCGAAAGGGCTCGTTGCGTGAAGGTTGACGCAGCGCAACGAACCGAGCGATCCGGGGGTCGCGGTCCGACTCAGGCCTTCGTGCGAGTTTCATTGGGGTACTCGGCCCGCTCGTGCTGCTCCGCACGCAGCAAGCTCAGTTCATCGCGGATCGTCTTCAACTCCAGGTGCAGGTCGTGGAGGATCTCGCGCTCGATCCGCCGTTCCTCGGATTGCACCCACTTGGCTGCGATGGACGCAGTGACCGTCGAAAGCACCGCAAAGCCCATCAGCACCACGAACACCGCGAAGATCTTGGCTTCCGGGGTGCTGGGCACGATGTCACCGTAGCCGACCGTCGCCGCGGTGGTGAACGCCAGCCACAGACCGTCGCCGAAAGTCTGTACGCGGGGTTCCAGCAACCAGAAGCCCAGTCCGCACAGGCCGAGCACGCCGATCGCCAGCGTCAGCAGGTAGGACAGGCCGCCACGCCAGAGCCGGGGCTGCAGCGATTCGCCCAGGCGCATCAACACCAGCACGGCCGTGGCGAGGCGCACGCCCAGCACGTCCATGGCATCGCCAGCGGGCAGGGCGGCCGACAGCAGCAGCGCACTGGCCAGCAGCAGGCCCAGCTGATGGTGGGCGTAGATGCTGCTTCGAGATGCTGTCTGCCACGCCTGGCGGGCTTCGATCCAGATCACGGCGGTGCTGGCGCTGCAGGCCAGCCCATAAAGCAGCATGGCGAGCGGCCGGTGCACCGACAGCATGACCATGTAGAAGGCCGGGATGGTCGCCACCAGCGCAGCCCATTCGACACGCCGGCAGCTGCTCAACGCCGAGTAGCGGGAGAAAGCGAACGGCGGACGCATGGCGCAGCCTATCCGGGTCGCGCGGATGCTCCTTGACGCTCGTCAATTTGGCGATCCGGCCGGGTCGGAGTCGCCCGAGTACAGGCTGCGACGGCAGCAGATCGATGACAGCCCCGGTTCCGACTGCTTATCCAGGCATCGGCCTGAACACAGGTGCACCAGAATGAAAAGGAGTTCACCCGCGAATCCCGTTTCCGGCCGCGACGTGTTTCGCACGGCACGCTTCTTCGTTGGCGCGCCGAAAGGCGCCCGGCGAAGGGGTCTCGATGAAGAAGGCAAACGTTCGATGACCCTCCTGACGGCCGACGCGACCACGCTCGGCGATCCTGTTTTTCCTGCTGCATCGAGCGATCACGACCTGCGCCCGCGCGCGTGCCTGCCCGAGTCCCGGGTCGCGTCGGCGCTGCTGGTCGGCTGCCTGTATTTCGCGTTTGCGGCGGCTTCCATCGCCCTGTCGCGCGGCAGCGGCGCCATCGCGATGCTCTGGTACGCCAACGCGATGGGGATGGCCGTTCTCCAGTCGAAGCCGGGCAAGGAGTGGGGGAGCCTGCTCGGTGGGATGGCAGTGGGCGGCCTGGCGGCGGCGCAGGCGTTCGGCGATCCATGGCGTTTGTCGCTGGCGTGCATTCCGGCCAACACCCTCGAGATCGTTCTCGGCGGCCTGCTGCTGCGCCGTTTCTGCGTTCCGGCCCAGTGCGTCAGCCAGGCGGCCGAGTTGCTGAAATCGCTGCTGATGGGCGGTGTGCTGCCGGCCTTCGTTGGCGCGCTGCTGGGTGCCGGGCTGCTGTATTCCAGTGGCATGGGTGCTTTCGAGCCGCTGTGGGTGTCCTGGTTCGAAGGCAGTGCGATCGGCAGCGTGGCAGTGCTCCCGCTGGGCCTGCTGCTGATGGCCCGGGGGTGGCGGCCGTTCGGAACCGAGCTTTGGCGTCCCTCGGTCCTGCTGGCCCTGGCCCTGGCCCTGGTCGTGGCCGTCACGCTGTGGGCGCCGACAGCACTTGCGTATCCGTATGTCTACATCTCGATCGCGCTGGTGCTGGTCGCATCGCTCGGGCGATTCGCCGGCGCGTCGCTGGGCGTGCTGCTGTGCTCCTTGTCGCTGGGTGTGCTGATCGCGACCGGGGCCCTCCAGCCCCTGGTGGTCATCCGGTCCGACCATCCAGGCCTGTTCTACCTGCCGTTGGTGCTGGTGCTGCTGCCCCCGCTGCTGCTGGCCGCGACCTTCGAGCGCATCCAGCTCGGCGTGATCGAACTCGCGCGGCGCGAGGAGGATTTCCGCAACCTGTACGAGAAGACCCCGGTGATGATGCATTCGGTCGATGTCGACACGAAGCTCGTCAGCGTCAACGACGCCTGGCTGGCCCGGTTGGGCTACGAGCGTTCCGAGGTGCTGGGTCGCCGCTCCACCGACTTCCTGACGCCTGAATCGCGCCTGCGTGCCGAGCAGTCGCTGATTCCGAAGTTCATCGAATCGGGCTTGCTGCGCGATGTCCACTACCAGATGGTCACGAAGGGCGGTGAGGTGATGGACGTCCAGCTGTCGGCGGTATGGCAGCGCGACGCTGCCGGCCGGCCGCTGCGCACGCTGTCCGTGCTGCAGGAAACCACCGAGCAGAGGCGGCTGGCAGCCGAGCTGGCCGCCGAGAAGGAACGAATCGAAGTGACGCTGCATTCGATCGGCGACGGCGTGGTGACCACCGATGAGCAAGGACGCATCACCTACATGAACCCCGTCGCCGAGCAGCTGGTCGGCCACGGCCTGCATGAGGCGCAGGGCCACGCGTTCGGCGAGGTCGTTCACCTGTTCGACCCGGACACCCACGCGGCGCTCTCGAGTCCGATCGAGAACTGCCTGTACGGCAAGCGGATTGCCGGCGTGTCGCAGAGCGCGATGCTCCGTGATCGGCAGGGCCGGGAGTACGGGGTCCAGAACTCGGTCGCCCCGATCGTCAGCAAGGACCAGAAGCTGATCGGTGCGGTGCTGGTCTTCCAGGACGTCACCGAGTCGCGCGCGCTGTCGCAGCGGCTGGCTTACCTCGCCCACCACGACAGCCTGACCGATCTGCCCAACCGGGTTCTGTTCCAGGACCGGGTGCATCAGGCCTGCCAGTTCGGGCTGCGGCATCGCAGCCGCTTCGCGGTCGTGTTCATGGACCTCGATCACTTCAAGCACGTCAACGATTCGCTCGGCCATGCCGTCGGCGATGACCTGCTGAAGACCATCGCCCGGCGTCTGGTCGGCACGCTGCGCGGCAGCGACACCGTGTGCCGGCTCGGGGGTGACGAATTCGTGATGCTGCTGTCGGACATCGCCGGCCCTGACGATGTCGGCGAGGTGGCCAAGAAGGTCCTGCGCGAAGTGGCCGTGCCGTGTTCACTGCAGGGCACCGAGGTCAGTGTCGGTATCAGCCTGGGCATCTCGCTCTTCCCGGGCGACGGCGAGGACCCCGAGACACTGATGAAGCACGCCGACGCGGCGATGTACCGCTCCAAGCGCGAAGGCCGCAACCGCTACCAGTTCTTCTCGAAATCGGTCGACCAGGCCGCCTCGGCGCGGCTGCGTCTCGAGGCCGACATCCGCCGCGGTCTCGCCGAGGGGCAGTTCGTCGCGCATTTCCAGCCCATCATCGATGCGGTCAGCGGCTTGCCGGTGGCGCTGGAGGCGCTGGCGCGCTGGAACCGTCCCGGTCATGGCCTGCAGGGCCCGTTCGTCTTCATCACGGTGGCCGAGGAGAGCGGGTTGATCGTTCCGCTGGGGGCCGAAATGTTGCGGCAGGCCTGCGAGCAGCTGCGTGCATGGCGCGGCACGGTGCTCGGCCCGATCACCATTGCGGTGAACGTGTCCCCCGTGCAGCTGGCCGAAGACGGTTTCGTCGACATGGTGGCCGACGCGCTGCGGTCGACCGGTGTCGACGGCGTGCAGCTCGCCTTCGAGATCACCGAATCGACGCTGATGCGCGACCCTGACGCCACGCTGCAGATCCTCAAGCAGATCAAGTCGCTCGGCATCCGGATCTCCGTGGACGACTTCGGTACAGGCTATTCGAGTCTCAGCCACCTGAAGCGCTTTCCGGTGGACAGCGTCAAGATCGACCGCTCGTTCGTGCGCGATCTCGAAACCGACGCCGACGATCGCGAGCTCGCGAAGGCGATCGTCGCCATGTCGAGAAGCCTGCGGCTGCGCGTCGTGGCCGAGGGTGTCGAAACCGAGGCGCAGGCCAGCATGCTCGGCGCGATGGGCTGCACGTCGCTGCAGGGATTCCTGTACGCCAGGCCCGTCGACGCAGACACGGTGGCCGCATGGCTGCAGTCTCGGATGCTGGAATGTCCATCGATCGAGGACACGGGCTGTGCAATTTGACGGACGCCACCCGGCGACGCCTCAAGTATTGAGGCTGCGTTGTCGATACCGAGCCATTGACCATCGGAGGACCCCTGTGAGTTTCAAGCCCCACCGCATCGCCCTGCTGCTGCTGACCCTGGTTGCGACCCATGCCTGGGCGGGGCGCCCGCTGGGCACCGATGACGCTGCCACAGCGGATCCGGGTACCTGCCTGATCGAGGGCTGGAACGAGCGAACCGGCGGCGACCGGGCGCTGGTCGCAGGTCTTGCCTGCGGCGTTGCGAAGGGTTTCGAACTCGGCGCCGACTACACGCATCCGCATCCGCGCGACGCGATCCGCGGGGAATCCGGCCTTGCGCTCAAGTGGGTTCCCGAGTCCTGGTCGCAAGAGACCGCGGCGGGCAAGCTGAACCTGGGCCTCAAGTTCCATGTCGGCTTCGAGCACCCGGTGCGTCACGGCTGGCGCGACTCCGAAGCCTCTGTTCTGGGGTTGGCGACGCTGATGCTGAACGACGAATGGATGCTGCATGCCAATCTGGGCCCGGTGCGCAGCAGCCAGAGCCACTACACCGCCGGTGCGCTGAGCACGGCGTTGATGTGGACGCCTCATGAGCAGTTCTTCCTGTTCGCCGAGGTGGATGCCAACACACGTTCCCAGGTATTCGGCGGCACCGTCAAGACCCTCGGCGGGCGACTGTGGCTCATCAAGGACGTGTTCGGTCTTGACCTCACCGCAAGCCGGGAGTCCGGCTCGCCCGCCACGCTGTGGACCATCGGCTTCGGCTGGTACGGCATCTCGTTCTGACCGGCTCGAAAGGCATTCCCATGAAGCTCCGAACCCAAATCCTGGTACTTGGTCTGTTCGGGGCCACGCTGGCGTCGATCTCTGGCGGCATGGGCTTGCTGGGTGTTTCTCGGCTCGGTGGGTCCATCGACGGGGCCATACAAGCCGGCAGCGCACTGCAGGCCAGCCAGAGCGCGGACATGATGCACGACGCCGTTCGCGGCGATGCGGAGCTGGCCTACATTGGCGCGCTCGACAAGAGTCCCGAACGCATTGTGGAAGCGAAGGCGGGGCTCGCGGAGCACGCGAAGACGTTCGAGGAAGCGCTTTCGAAACTGGCCGCAATGCCGCTCACAGCCGAAAGCCGGAGCGCGTTGACCACGGTCGACCCGCTGGTCAGGAAGTACCTGGAGTCTGCTGCGCATGTCATCAGCGCCGCTGGTGTGGACGCGGGGCAGGCCAAGAGAGAGCTTCCGGCATTTCAGGCGGCATTCAGCGAGCTCGAGGACCGCATGGCGGCGTTGTCCGAATCGATCGAGAAGAACGGGGGCGGCGTCATCGCCGATGCGGAGTCGAGTGTCAAGCAGACGCAAGCCCTCGTGGTCGCATCTCTGCTGGTGGGCGCCGCAATGATCGTGGCCGCTGCGCTCGCTCTCGCGCGCAACATGACACGACCGATGGCGCATGCGGTCGAGGTTGCCGGCCAACTGGCACATGGCGATCTGACGTCCGACATCAGCCCGAGCGGCAACGACGAGACCGTGCAGCTACTGCAATCGATGGCCAGCATGCAGTCCAATTTCGAGCGCATCGTGCTCGGCGTCAAGGCCAATGCGGAAACCATGGCCATGGCGAGCAAGGAAATTGCCTCGGGCAACCTCGACTTTTCCAACCGCACCGAGCAGCAGGCCAGTTCGCTGCAGCAGACGGCGGCGACCATGGAGCAGCTGGGCTCGACGGTTCGAACCAATGCCGACAATGCCAGGCAAGCCAGCCAGCTGGCTGTCGGCGCATCCGCCGTGGCCGTCAAGGGCGGCGACGTGATGGGGCAGGTGGTCGCCACGATCTCCGGCATCAACGACAGTTCGAAGAAGATCGCCGAGATCATCGGCGTGATCGACGGCATCGCCTTTCAGACCAACATCCTGGCGCTCAATGCCGCCGTGGAAGCCGCGCGCGCGGGAGAGCAGGGCCGTGGCTTCGCCGTGGTGGCCGGCGAGGTGCGCAGCCTGGCGCACCGCAGCGCTGATGCCGCCCGCGAAGTGCGCACCCTGGTGCATGCGAGTGTCGAGCGCGTTGAAGCAGGCACCGTGCTGGTCGACGAGGCCGGCAAGACGATGCAGGAGATCGTCAGCTCCATTCGCCGCGTGACGGACATCGTCGCCGAGATCAGCGCCGCGACCTCCGAACAGAGCACCGGCATCGGCCAGGTGGGCGAGGCGGTGCATCACATGGATCAGACCACCCAGCAGAACGCCGCGCTGATCGAGCAGAGCGCAGCGGCCACCGAGAGTCTGAGCAAGCAGGCCCACGAACTGGTCGAGTCGGTAGCGGCCTTCAAGGTCTCGAATTCGAAGTGAGGAAGCCCTGTGCAGTCAGCCCGAGATCGTGACAACGAGGCCGCCTGTCTGGCGGCCTTGCATGCGCTGGAAATTCTGGACAGCGCCCCCGAGCCGGAGTTCGATGCGCTGACCCGCGCGGCCGCCCTGCTGTGCGCAACGCCGATCGCGCTGATCAGTCTCGCGGACCGGGACCGGCAGTGGCTGAAGTCCAGTGAAGGCCTGCCCGGCCTGACGGAGGTGCCCCGAGGCATCGGCCTGTGCTCCTACGCGATCCTGTGCGACGACCTGCTCGAGATCGCCGATGCCTCCTGCGATTCCCGATTTCACGACAACCCGCTGGTCGCCGGTGAACCAGGAATCCGTTTTTATGCCGGGGTGCCGCTGCGGCTGGCCAACGGCCTGTGCGTCGGCGCGTTGTGCGTGATCGACCGGCGACCCCGGCAGCTCGACGAAACCCAGCGCGAACTGCTGCGCTGCCTGGCCCAGGTCGCGTCGCGGACGCTCGATGCACGCCTGGCCAACCATGGCGCGCAGCAGACGCTGGACCAGCTGGCCGCCAGCGAGCAGCGGTTCCGCACGCTCAGCGACAGCTCGCCGCTGGGCGTCTATTACACGGATGCTGCCGGGGCCTGCTGCTACACCAACGAACGCTGGCAGGACATCTTCGGCATGTCGCTGGCGGACAGCCTGGGTGGCGGATGGGCGCGGACGCTGCATCCCGATGACGCGTCGCGCGTCCAGGCCGAGTGGGATCGCTGTGTCGCCAAGGGTCGCCAGTTCGACCTTCAGTTCAACGTCCGTCTTCCCTCCGGGCACGTGCATCGTGTTCACTCGCGCGCGCGCCCGATCTGCGGCGCAGACGGGGCCATCACGGGGTACGTCGGTTCGGCAGAGGACGTGACCCGCCATCACGCATTGCTGGCGCAACTGTCGCTGAACGAGGACCGCCTGCGGCGCCTCTACGAGGCTTCGCCGGCGATGCTGCAGTCGATCGATGCCAGGGGCCGCCTGCTGTCGGTCAGCGATGCCTGGCTGACCAAGCTCGGCTACGCCCGCGAAGAGGTCATCGGTCGCCCATCGGTCGATTTCATGACGGCCAGCTCGCGTGAACACGCACTCGGCGTGGCGATGCCGGCGTTCTTCCAGACCGGTCGGGCCGACAACGTGGCCTACCAGATGGTGACCCGCGGTGGCGGCGTCATCGACGTGCACATCTCGGCGATCCTGGAGCGCGATGCCGATGGCCGACCCTCGCGCAGCTTCAGCGTCATCGAAGACGTGACGCTGCAGCGCATCGCCGAACGTGCATTGACCACCGAACGCCAGCGGCTGACCAACCTGGTGGAAGGAACGCATGCTGGCACCTGGGAATGGAATGTGCACAGCGGCGAGGTGCGCTTCAACGAGCGCTGGGCGCAGATCATCGGCTACACGCTGGCCGAACTGGAACCGCTCTCGATCCAGTCGTGGATGGCCCGGGGTCACCCCGACGACATGTTGCGCTCGACCGAGTTGCTGGCAGAGCATTTCGCCGGCCAGAGCGCCTTCTACGAATGCGAGACCCGCCGGCGCCACCGTGACGGGCATTGGGTGTGGGTGCTCGCACGGGGACGGGTCTTCTCCTGGACGCCCGACGGCAAGCCTGAATGGATGTACGGCACCCACCTCGACATCTCGCGCCGAAAGCGCGAGGAGGAGGCGTTGCGCAAGAGCGAGCTCTTCCTCGATCGAACCGGCAAGCTGGCCGGCGTCGGCGGATGGGAAGTCGACCTTCAGACCCAGATCGTTCGCTGGTCCGATGAGACCTGTCGCATCCACGGCATGCCACCGGGCTACCAGCCGAGCGTGCACGAGGCCATCGAGTTCTATGCCCCCGAGGCCCGCGATGTGGTCCGCCAGGCGGTCGAGGCGGCATCGGCCGGAGGTGCGGGCTTCGAGCTCGAGCTGCCGCTGATTCGGCGCGACAGAAAGCGGGTCTGGGTGCATGTCGTCGGATCGGTGGAATGCGTCGAGGGCAAGCCGCACCGGTTGGTTGGCGCCTTTCAGGATGTCACGCAGCAGGTGGCCGAGCGAGTGGCTCTTGCCGAGGCCCGTGAGCGGGCGGCGTTGGCCACCGACAGCGGCGGCATCGGCATCTGGGACTGGGACCTGCGCACCCGGGTGTTGCTCTGGGACGCGCGGATGTTCCGCTTGTTCGGCGGCGCCCAGGACGAAGGTGTCGATCCCTGGGTTCTCTGGTGCCAGCGCGTCCATCGCGAGGACATGCCGGCGGTCGACCGGGCGATCCAGAAGTCGATCGACGACGACGCTGCGTTCGATACCGAGTTCCGCATCGTCTGGCCCGACGGCAGCGTGCATCACCTGCGTGCCGCCGCCCGCGTCACCCGCGACGCGCAAGGCAAGGCATTGCGCATGGTCGGCACCAACTGGGACGTCACCGAGCAGCGCCGGCTCGCCTCGGACCTGGCCGAGCAGCACGAGCGCTTGCGCGTGACGCTGCGATCGATCGGCGATGCCGTCATCACCACGGACGCCGAAGGGTGTGTCTCTTGGCTGAACCCGGTCGCCGAGAAGCTGACCGGATGGACCTCCGCGGAAGCGCGGGGTCATTCGCTGTCGAAGGTCTATCGAACGATCGACGAAGAGAGCGGCGACCCCCACGACAGTCCGGTGACGACCTGCCTGACGCAGGCCGCCGTGCCGCATGTCGCCCAGAAGACGCTGCTCGTCGCAAGACATGGCGAGCAACTCGCCATCGAGGACTCTGCGTCACCGATCTGCAATGACCAGGGCGACATGCTGGGCGTCGTGCTGGTGTTCCGTGACGTCAGCGCGCAGCGGCAGATGGTCGGCGAAATCAGCTACCGGGCGACTCACGACGACCTGACCGGCCTGGTGAACCGCGCCGAATTCGAGACCCGATTGCGCAACGTGCTGAAGAAGTCGCAGGACGACGGCGGCGAGAACGCGGTGCTCTTCATCGATCTGGATCAGTTCAAGCTGGTCAACGATGCCTGCGGACATTCGGTTGGCGATCAGTTGCTCCAGCAGGCCGCCAAGCTGTTCGGCAACGTCATCCGGGCCAGCGACACGCTCGCGCGGCTGGGCGGCGACGAATTCGCCATCATCCTCGAACGCTGCAACGTCGAACAGGCACAGCGGGTAGCGCAGAAGATCTGCGTTCAGATGGACGACTACCGCTTCTTCCACGACGGTCGGCGGTTTCGCGTCGGCGCCAGCATCGGGCTGGTTCCGGTCGACCAGCGATGGTCCTCGATCGCCGCCATCCTCCAGGCCGCGGACACCTCGTGCTACGCCGCCAAGGAAGAAGGCCGCAACCGCGTCCATGTGTGGTTCGATTCCGACCTGGCCATGCGTGCGCGCCATGGCGAGATGCAGTGGACGACACGCATCGAGCAGGCTCTCGACCAGGACGGCTTCGTGCTGCACGCGCAGCGCATCGAGCCGCTGGGTGACTCTCCCTGCGGTGTGCATGCGGAAGTGCTGCTGCGCATGGTCGACAGCGATGGGTCACTGATTCCGCCCGGGGCGTTCCTGCCTGCGGCCGAACGCTTCCATCTCGCATCTCGCATCGACCGCTGGGTGCTCTCTCACGCCATCTCCTGGATGGCTGCCTTGCCTGATCCGGGGGCCCTGAGCACGCTCAATGTGAACCTGTCCGGTCAGTCGGTGGGCGACCGGGCCTTTCACCGCTGGGCCGTCGATCTGCTGAGACAGGCCGGCCCGGCGGTGTGTCGGCGCTTGTGCCTCGAGATCACCGAGACCTCGGCGGTGACGCACCTCGCCGATGCCGGTGCATTCATCGAGCAGGTGAGGGAGGCCGGCATCCGGATTGCACTGGACGACTTCGGTTCCGGCGCGTCATCGTTCGGATACCTCAAGCGGCTGCCGGTCGATGTGTTGAAGATCGACGGCCAGTTCATCCGCGATCTGGTCGGCGATCCGCTGAGCCTTGCCGCGGTTCGCTGCTTTGCCGATGTCGCCCAGGTGATGGGCCTGAAGACGGTGGCCGAGTTCGTCGAGACCCCCGAGGTGATGGAGCAGTTGCGCTCGATGGGCGTGGACTACGCTCAGGGATACCTCGTTCACCGGCCCGAGCCGATCGACCGGCTGTTCGGCGTGATGGAAGTCGCGGTTTCGGACTGACAGGGGTCTGCGGTGAGGTTGACCAGTGCACGACGACACACGGCTCGCGATCGATAATTCCGGGGTTTCCTGCAGCGTCGATGCGACGCTTGTGCAGCGCCTGCCCCCCCTTTGCCTGACCCCCACCACTCGGTCTCGACCGACGCAGATCATGCGCAATTTTTCACTCGCGAGCCTGGCGGCTTCGTGCATGGCCTGCCTGCTGTTGTTGTCGGCGCCGGCGCCGGCACGGGCACAGGAAGACGCCTACCGCTTCTCGCCCGTCAACCAGTACGGCATCAACCTGACCGCAGCCTACTGGAACCCGATCATCGCGTACGTGTCCGAGAAGAGCGGCGTCAAGCTGCAGTTGAAGATCGGGCGCACCTCGGCCGACACGACCGCGTTCGTGCTGGCACAGGAGGTCGAGTTCGTGTTCAGCAATCACCTGTTCAGCCCGGAGCGGGAGCAACTCGGCTGGAAGGTGTTCGGCCGCCGATCGACGCCGCCGATGCATGCCCAGATCATCGTTCCGTCCGATTCGCCGATCACCGACCTGTCGCAACTGGC
>JBJXEJ010000179.1:0-7573 GCA_046154125.1 Rhizobacter sp.
CAGTCGCCTCGAAAGAAGAAGAACAGCACATGGTCGCGCCCCAGCGTTCCGATGTTCTCCGTGCGCTGCGACATCTGCTGCTGCTCGAACACCTCCAGCGCCTTGGCGTTGACCGGGCGGCCCTGCAAGGTCGGGTCGAGCTCGGGTGTCGCCCAGGCCACCCGCTGCGCCACATCGGCGAAGGTCGAGGCCCGCGCGACCACCCTGGCCTCCAACTCCATGTAGCGCCGGACGTTGGCCTCTGTCGGCCGCATGATGGCGATGTTGCGGGTCTCTTCGAGCGTCTTTTGCAGCCGCTCGAACTCGGCGAGTTCGGGCGGCCGTGTTGCCTTGGGCTTGGCGGTCGGGGAGACGACTTTCGGCGAGGGGGCAGGGCGTTCCTGCGAGTCCGGTTCCGGGTCTTCGTAGAAGTGCCAGCCGCGCCATGCATCGGACCAGTAGGGCGAGGCAGCGGTCTGCGCACGGGCCGCTATCGGCCACAGGACCGCCAACACCAGCGCACAAATCAGCAAGGTGTGTTTCATGACGGGCACCTCATGACAGCGACTTCGGCGGCTGGCCGTCGCGGCAGTAGTTGATCCCGAAGTCGATGGTCTGGCGCCGTGGTGCGGGAACACCCGGCAGTTGCACGCCGTCCTGCCAGAAGCGCACGTTGAGACGGCGACATCCAGCTTGCACATAGCGACGCACCGTGGTCACGTCGATGTAGATCGGCGATGTGCCTTTGAAGCGCTGGGTCACCGCATCGGCGATCTCGCCCACCAGCATGCCGTGGGCTTCGCCGCTGGACGCGTCGATTGCGGCGATCAGAAGCGGTCGCGCGTCCTGCACCGGGATGCGCTCTTGTGCCGAAGCGTCGACCATGACGCCGGTGATGGCCAGCAGCCATGCAAAAACAGGGCACTTCATTGGCATCTCCCTTGGCCGTAGTAACAGGTCGGGATTCGGCTTGCGCCGTTGCCTTGTAGCGTCGCCAAGTTGGGCAGTGTCGGAACCAACGAGGCGTAGAACTCCGTCAAGTCCATCGCCGCGAAGTTGAGGGTCTGCAATTGCGCGACGGTGAAGCCTGAGCAGTCTGGAGTCTGAGCGCCGCCCCAGGTCTTGCCGATCTGCGTTCGACCCTGTTCGTTGACGATGCGAGCGAGCATCGAGTTGAAGCAGCACTTCGACGTGGTGCGTTCGATGCATGACACGCAGGAACCGAGGATGCGGATGCACGATGAGCACCAGGTGCCGATCGTGTGGCACAGCCTCGCGCCCTCCTTCATCGCCAGCTTTCCTTCGTCCTCGTTGCAGGACATCATCGACAGAATGATGTAGATGACGATCGCGATGACGAGCGACCAGGGGTCGAAGGCAACCACGAGGCTGTCACCTGCATAGAGCACTGATGAACCAGCCGGCAGGGCAGTGCCGTTGACCGCCACGGTCACGCCGTAGCTGGTGAAGCTGCCGCTGAAGCCCGCACCGGTCAACAGGGCCGACATGCCCTGGTAAAGGAACTGCCGGTTCTCGGCGTTCATCAGCACGTCGTAGACCAGCCGGGAGCCCGTGCCGAACAGACTCTGGTTGGTCATTTCTGCGCCTGCGCCATCGGTGTAGCAGCAGTTCCTCAGCAGGCGGTCACGGCAGCGGTTGTCTTCTCCCTTGAACACCTGCATGCGGTCGGCATCGAGGTAGACACCGGCTTCGCGACCCGCTTCCAGCAGCGACATGCTGCGTGCAAAGTCGGTGTCATTGGGTGCGCTGATGTTGAAGCAACTGCCTTCGAGGCAGAACACATTCGACGGGCAGTTGCTCGCGGTGGTGACCGTCTGGGCCGGCACCGGGCAGCTGTAGCTGTCCTCGACCACCTCGCACAAACCTGTGACGACATTGGTTTGCCTGCACACCGAGGCCGTCGCCGTGCACCCCGCAGAAGCGAGGGACGCACATTGATCCACCGGGGCCGCGCTGGTGCAGGTCAGCGTGCTCGTGTACTCCCAGCAGTCTCGTGTAATGGACACGCCGTCGATCACCTTCGTGGCGGGGCCATCGGTGCAGACCGCTGCCGTGCTGACCGTGCAGCGCCCGCCGGCCGCCAGAGCAGGACACTGGTCGTCCCAGCGGTCGGTCGAGGTCACCGTCGTCAATGGCTTGGCGTAGCTGAGGCGCATCGTCGGGATCGGGCCGTAGGCGGGGTTTACAGACCAACCGATCACGGCGCGATCGGCGTCCAAGTTCCAGAGAAAGCCGGGGACCGTGCCGGTGATGTCGGTGCCGGTGTAGCTGCCCGAGCTGACCGCCGGCGCATAACATTTGGTGCCGTCCAGTGCGGTCGTGGTGCAACCGCTGTCGCCCATGCACACGGTGTCCTGGATGTTGTCGCCGCTCTGCGTGCCGGCGCGGCACGCGGCATAGAGTTTCAGGAAGGGTTCGACGCTGGTGCAGGTGGTGCCCGAGTCGCCACTGCCCGTGCAGCTCTCCTGCACTTCGGCGGCGATCATCGCGGTCAGGCTGCAGGTGCTGCCGGTGCAGGACTTGTCGGCAACCCACACGCCGGTGCGGATCGGCTGCCCGGTCATGCCGGAGTAGCTGGTCCCCAGCACCGCGACGATCTCCGGGAAGACCACGGGCCGGGTCATGTCCACGTCGAAGAAGCTCAAAGGCGCGGCATCCTGAGTGACGCGAAAGTGCTGGGCGGTCTCGGGTCGGTCAGGCAGGCACTGGGCATCGAGGCCCGTGCGCCCCGCGCCGGCGTGTGCGAACCAGTCGCCTGGGTTGCAACTGGTGGTGCGCTCGGTGCTGACGGTCAGTGACCGGCCGCAGCTGTAGTTGCCGACGCCCTGGTAGCGCAGGCAACTGCGCGTCTGCGTCGTGGCCGGCACCGGGGTCATCGTCGTCGTGCAGCCGCTGTAGTAGGCGGCCAGGCTTCCGAGCACGCTGGACGGGCTGCGACCGATGTCGCGCGCGGCAGCTACCGACGGGTCGTCGGTCGAGATTGCGGGTCGCGGCGTGTTCGCCGATGACAGTGCGCCGCGCTGCGCCTGGCACACGGGATCGTTGGGCAGCGTCGCGCACCAGGCGAGCCGCGCACTGCCTTGGGCCGCCATGTTGGGCTGCCGGTAGTAGGCCGATTCGGGCGGCGCGGTGGTGTAGCCCGGCACCACGGTGGTGGCGCTCGGCGTCGTGACGCTGCCTCGCGCCACCGGGTTGGCCGTCTGGCCGGCGGCAACGCCTTCTTCGTGCGGGCCGGCGACGGCTGAGGTCTGCGTCGTGACGAAGCAGAAGAGCGTGAACCAAACGATCCACTGGCGCATGTTCAACTCCCCGCAGCTTTCATGCGCTTCAGAAAGCCGCTCGTGTCCTTCGCGTGTCGGGGCGACGCGCGCTGAATGTGCTCCAGCGCGTAGTCCAGACTGACGTCACCGGCGGCCAGCGCGAACTGGTCGGTGGCGAAGCACATGCCGGCGCCACATGGCTGCGCCTGGGCCCCGTCACGGACCAGCACGAACGAGGGCGTCCGAACGATGGCGAAGCGGTCGAAGGCCTGCGGGTCGATCTGCACGGAGACCTGGCGGCTGCCGATCAGGTGCTGTATGCGTTCGACCGTGTCTCGCAGCGATCCGTTGACGAAGCCGCGCAGCACCAGCGTTGCGCGAGCGCGTGCGGCTTGATCGACCAGACGGGCAAGTGTGGACGCGGGCATCGAGAAGCTGATGAAGACCAGCAGTCCCGGGCCGGTGTTGGCTCCAGGGGTCGGCCGGTCAGCTTGCGCATCGAAGCCTTTGGCGAGGGCTTCCAGATCGATCGGCGTTCGAGTCACGGGCTGGGGCAGCGCGTCCACCCTGGGCGTGGACGGCACGGGCACACGCGCCAGTTCAGCGTCGGAGGGGGTCCGGTGTTTCTGCTGCGCTCGCTCGACGTCGCGGTCGGTGATCACCGGCTGCGCGCGACGGGCTCGCTCGATGTCCGCGTCGGTCACAGTCGGCGGCGTCTGGGCCCATACGGTTCCACTGAACGCGAGGGCGAGGCCAACTGAGGCGGCGCGGCCAATTCGGATAGCACCGCCGCGGAGCACGGTGAGGTCAGTAGCCGACACAGCAGTTCCTCTTCCGAAACAGCATGAAGGCGAAGTCCTCGCCACGCACCGGGTATTCCTTGCCCGCGCCCCACACGATGGTGCTGCGGCCGAAGGGCTGGCAGCAGCGACCGCCGTCCTTCTCGGTGTTGGCGACCGGGTAGGTGAGTTGGGTCTTGTAGGCCGTCTTGTCCATCGCCGGCAGGAAGTACGGGCCGCAGAGCCCCGGCTTGCCATGCCTGCCCCAGGCCAACAGCTCGCGGTGCATCTTGGAGGTCAGGCGCTGGGTCAGCAGCGCGGCGGTGCGCACGCCACCCATGTGATACGGCACATGGCCATCGAGCGGGTAGATGGCGCCCTGACAGCCTGCGCACCAGAACATCTCGGCGATGCCAAAGCCGGCCGTGGCAGCTACGCAGTCGGCGGCACAGGCGGCCACCGCCACCGGGTTGGCGAACAGCACCGCTTCCGGGTTCAGGATCAGCGTCAGCTCGTCGTCGTTCCAGAGCGGATCGACTTCGGTCAGGTAGGCGAGGTCGAACGAGCCGCGCTCCAGGCACGGGAAGTCTGTCACCACCTCCAGCCAGTACAGGACAGGGTTCACATAGAAGTGCGCCTGGTAGAAGCTGCCGCCGTCGCCGTCTCCCTCGGATCGCGTGAACCGCGCTCCCGCCGGGGCCGAGATGCCGGGATCGAGGTCGATGCCGCCCAGCGAGACCAGGCAGAAGGGCTTGCGAACGACCTCGACGTGGCGGGCTGGTTCCCAGAAGCCGATCGACAGGCCGATGGTCGGGTTGACGCCGCAGCTGCAGACGGGATTGGACGGATTGGCGATGTCTTCCTGCCCATCGAAGTTCGCAATCGTCGCGCTGCCGATGCTGATCGGAAGAATGCAGCTCCAGCAGATGTCGGTGATCGGGTTCGGGAACTTGCCGGTGCAGGTCAGACTGTCCGCGGCGTGGGCAAGCGTCGAGACCAGTGCGATGGTGATCGCCATCAGAAAGCGCGCGGTCTTCATGGCAGCACCACCTCGTCGATGCGCAGGCGCGCGCCCTCCTGCGACACGATGGCGGGTACCTGGCGGATGCCGAAGCGCCGGGTCAGCATTCCCTGCTGGTCGTAGTAGACGGGGATGCGCCAGGCCTTCATCAGGTCCAGGTAGGAGCCGCCGGTCAAGATCGGTTTGACCTTGCCGTCGTACCTGGCCATCAACTCGCGAGCGCGCGCCACCTGGCGGCGGTCGCGGGCGTCGAAGAACAGCAGATGCTTCGACAGCGACACGACGTCGAGCGGGTTCTTGCGCGTGCCGGCCGCGAACAGCAGTCGCCCCTGCGCATCGACGATGTTGCGGTCGAGCGTGAAACTCGGATCGAAGTAGAAGGTGCGGGCCGTCTCGGTGGCGCGCAGGCCGGCAATCGGCTGCGGCCGGATCACCGCTTCGGTGCCACGGGTCTGCGCCTGCTCGATTAGTCGTTGCAGCTCGCCGTTTCGCTCTTTGTCGCGCAAGCGCCGCTCGATGAAATTCAGCAGATGCGGTTCGCTGATCTCGTAGGTCGGGCCCAGGGTGCCGAGGTCGGCGGCCTGCGAGCCGGCAGCGCCCGCCAGGAATGCGAGCGCAACAGTGCGAACGAAGACCTGCCTCACCGCGACCTCCGCTGGTCGCAAACGACGCGCTGGCCGAGTTGGGCGAGTCCGCTCGCGTCACGCAGGTGGCTCGCGCGGACCATGCCCATCAGCACCGGGTCGCCATCACCTTCGGACATCGCCCGGCGCAGTTCCGCAGTTCGCAGCGGCCGGCCGCACCGCTGCCGAAAGGCTTGCAGGTAGGCCTGGGCACCCTCATGGGCGGCCGGGGCGATCTGTGCCAGCAGGGCCAGGTAGTCGGCCAGCGGCATGTCGTCGCTGATCGGGACAGCAGGGCTTGCCGGCGTCGGCTGCGCTGCTGTGTGCGTGACAGCCATCGAGGTTGGCAGGCCGATGACGGCAGCCACGAGGGCGAGGTGGAGGAGCGGAAGTCGCATCACGCGCCCTCAGAACAACGGCACCACCGTGCCCAGCACCTGCTCGGCCCGTACCAGCCCGCTGGCGCGGTAGCGGGAGTCGAAGGAATCGGGGCTCGTGCCCTGCACGTAGTACTGGCCCGGCGGGATCACGGTGGCGGCGATGGGATCGAGAGGCCGGCGGTCGTACGCATGGGTCTTGGCCGTGCCGACCACTTCGCCATTGACGGCGACGACGCGACCGGACACGGTCACCGTGTCGCCCGGCAGACCCCGCACGATCTTGAAGAATGGCTGGCCGTGCAAGCCCGGGTAGGCGGTCCGTGCCTCGCCCGCAAACGCAAAAACGATGAAGTCCCCGCGTTGCAAGGCTTGTGGCCCGTAGTGCACCAGTGCCACGCTGTAGGGCAAGCTGGGCGTCCAGTTGAACAGCACCGGCATGCGCGGCGTCGGGTCGATGAAGACTCGCGCGTAGGCGAAACCCCAGACCGCGAAGACGGGCAGGTACAGATACCAGCGCCGGCGCATGTGGCGCAGGAAGTTGAAGAAGTTGGCGACGAATCCCGAGCGCAGTGCTTTCATGGCGCCTCCACCTTTCGCTTCAGGTGCGCGGTCAGGTCCAATGTGCGCGGTGTCGGTCCGGCCACCGCGCTTTTGAGCACCACCAGGCAGCCGCAGTCGCGTGGCAGTTCTTCCAGCGCGAGCGGCAGGCGCTGCGCGAAGGCGCGGGCCATCACCATGGCCTTTTCGCGCTCGCCATCCGAACCAGCCTTGGTCAGAATCAGCGTGAACTCGGCTTCCTTCTGCCGGTAGACCTCGCCGACATCGACCACGCCGACGAGTTGTCCGGGACGGATCACCAGCCGGTCGTAGGCCGCGAGCGCGGCCGAGACGACCAGCATCGACACGAGAGCCTGGAGCAGCAGGGTCTTCATGCCGCCGTTCATGATGTGTGTCCCCGGCGTCGCAAAAGCTCGGCGATGGCTTCGTCGATGCTCAGGCCCTGCGCCCGCAGCTCGTCGATCGGCGCGTTGTCCTCCAACTTGTTGGAGAACAGCAGGTGCGTGGCGGGGTCGAGGATGTTGCGCGCCACGCCTTCACCCACCGGCGAAGAAATATAGACCTCGGAGAAGACACCGGGCTCTGTGCGCAGCGAGTTGAGCAGGCGCTTCTTGGGCTCGTCCATCGACAACCGGCCCTTGCGGTCGAGCATCTCGATGGATTCGGGCTTCTGGCGCAGCAGGAACACCCAGTCCGAGCAGTTGAAGGCCGCTTCCATCTGGGCTGAGCCGTAGTAGTCGTCAGCGCTCTGTGTGGCAGTGCCCAGTGAGCCGCCGTACTTGCGGGCGCGGCGGGCCGCTTCTTCGACCACGGCGGCCTTGACCGGATCGTCGGCGCCGATGTCACCGAGTTGCTGCTTCAGTTCGTCGATGAAGAGCACCTTGCGCCGGTTGCGCGTCAGGTACATCTCGCCGGTGATCTGGTGCAGCAACAGGATGTTGACCACGGCATG
>JBJXEJ010000180.1:0-20667 GCA_046154125.1 Rhizobacter sp.
GGCGGCCGAGTTCCTGGTTGAAGGCCTCGCTGCCCGACGGGCTGGTGACGACCCAGCGCGTCAGGAAGAAGTTGGCCACCGCCGAAAACGCGAAGGTGCCGGCCAGCAGCAGCGTGCCGGTGCGAAGCCGGGCCTCGAATTTGGACTCGTTGCGGCGTTTGGCCAGGCGCTGGCGGATGCGGTCCACGTCGAAGAGCGAGGCGTCAAACACCAGGGCGTGGATGAGCGGCCGGCGCGTCCAGGCCGAGGCCGCCACCACCAGGCCGATAAGCGCCGAGATCGAGGCCTCCTTGACTGCCAGCCACTGCGTGTCGATCTGCAGCAGCGCGATGCCGCCGGTCATCAGCGTACTGACGGCGCCGATGACAGCCAGCCAGTTGACCTTGTGCCGGCGCATGCCGTCCCACAGACCCCAGCCCACGGGGAAGGCCAGCGCCAGCACCAGCGCGCCGACGCGGCCGAGCCGGTCGTCGCCGCTGAGCTGCATCAGCACCAGCGAGGGCACGACGATGGTGACCGCGATTTCGAGAAAGGGGTTCGGCTTGGCCGCGCCGGCGCGGGGCGCGGGCGGCGGTGTGTCGGGTGTCGTCACGGTGTCTCGTCCGGGCGCAAGGGGGGCGTCGGCGCGGATTGTGGCGGAAATGAACTGCCGCGAGATCCACGACAGCAGTACGCAGACACGGAGGCACAAGCTCAGACCGGACGGCAAGGGCTGTGTACTGATGCTTAGCCAGTTGCTCCGTGGCACTGGAGGACAAGGCCCCTAGTAGGAGGCCGCCGAAAGTGGGCACCCAAAGTCTGGCCCCTGAAAGCGGGGTAGTTGATGCGCAGAGCGATCTGATCCACCACCAGTGAGTCCACCCGCAGCTGATCGCCTCGGGGGTCGCAGTCGCGCAGTTCGCCACCGAACTTCTGCCGACCCTCGGAAGCTCCACACGGCCCCTATGCGACCGCCCCAGAAACGACAAAGCCCATCACGATGGACGGGCTTCGGCGGGGATGACTGGTGGCCTGGGGCGGAATCGAACCACCGACACGCGGATTTTCAATCCGCTGCTCTACCAACTGAGCTACCAGGCCAAGCCCATAACTATATCAGTGCAGCCGGCGCCGCCTTCAAAGGCCGCTTCGCTTGCTGCGAGAGAGGTCGACTCCGAGTTGCTTGAGTTTGCGGTACAGGTGCGTCCGCTCGAGCCCGGTCTTTTCGGCCACGCGGGTCATGCTGCCGTTTTCTTGAGCCAGGTGGAACTCGAAGTAACTTTTCTCGAACGCGTCACGTGCCTCGCGCAAAGGACGGTCGAGATCGAAGCTCTGCTCCGGTTGCGGTCCGGCCGTCAACGACACACTGGTCATGACCGTGTGACCGGATTGGCCCGTCACCGACATGTTCGCCAGGTCGCCACGCAACGTCGTCACATTCGTCGTTGCGCGAGCGGCTGCTGGCTTGGCCAGGCCCTGCTCGACCGCTCGCAGCAGCTTCTGCAGCGTGATCGGCTTCTCGAGAAAGGCCATCGCGCCGTTCTTGGTCGCTTCGACAGCTGTGTCGATCGTGCCGTGACCGCTCATCATGATGACTGGCATCGTCAGCAGGGCGCCTGCGTTCCACTCCTTGAGCAACGTGATGCCGTCCACATCGGGCATCCAGATGTCGAGCAGCACAAGATCCGGTTGACCGCGCTCACGCGCTGCGCGTGCCTGCGCGGCGTTTTCCGCGAGCTCGATGGAGTGACCTTCGTCGGTCAATATCTCTGACAACAGCGCCCGGATGCCGAGCTCGTCATCAACAACAAGAATGGTGGCCATGAACCCTCAGTGTGCGGGGGCGGTATCGATCGCCGCTGCCGCAGTGTGCGCGTCTCCCGGCGCGAATTTCGAAAATGATAACGAAACTTGTGCTCCACGAATCGCATCACCGACCGTGGTGCCGTCTTCATCGCTCGAAACGAGGTTGCTGAGGCGTACGCGCGCACCGTGTTCGTCGGCGATCTTCTTGACGACAGCAAGTCCGAGTCCGGTGCCTTTCGACTTCGTGGTGACATAGGGCTCGAACGCACGCTTGAGCACCTTGTCGGGGAAGCCGGTGCCGTTGTCGATGACGTGCAGTCGCACGACGCGCGCCGCGCCTTGCTCGGTTCGCGCCACCTCGGTTTTGACGCGTACCTGGGGCGGCGTGTGCGGATTGGCCGGATCGTTAGCCGCATCAAGGGCGTTCTGTACCAGGTTGTGGATCACCTGCCGCAGCTGCGTCGGGTCGCCGATGATCAGCGGCAGATCGTTCGCCGCCACGAAGCCCAGCGTGCCGGCCTCCTGTGCGGTGGCGTACAGCGTGAGCACCTCGTTGACCAGCGCGTTCAGGTCGAGTGGCTTGAGCTGCGCCGCCGGCAGCCGCGCGTAGTCGCGGAACTCGTTGACCAGCGTCTTCATCGCCTGCACCTGGGTCACGATGGTGGCGACCGAGCGCACGAGCATCGCCTGGTCGGCGCCTTCGAGCTTGGCCGACAGCTTGTGCTGCAGCCGCTCGGCCGACAGCTGGATCGGTGTCAGCGGGTTCTTGATCTCGTGGGCAAGCCGGCGCGCGACCTCGCTCCAGGCCTCGATACGCTGCGCAGACACCACCTCCGTGATGTCGTCGAACACCATCAGGCGCGCGCCCTGCGGCATCGCCGCACCGCGCACCAGCAACGTCAGCGAATCGCGGTTCGGGCCGGTCTGCAGTTCGAACGCCTCCTGCCAGTGGCCGCGCTCGCCCGCTTCGAGGCTGTCGGCGTGCAACTCGAAGCGTTGCCATACCGATTCGGCAAAACCTTCCAGCCCCGTCACTTCAGCAAGCCTGCGGCCCCGGTAGGCTGACAGAGGAAGCTTCAGGATGCGCGTGGCGCCCGGGTTCACCGTGTCGATGAGGCCGTCTCGGTCGAACACGATCACGCCGGCGGTCAAGTTGTCGAGGATGGTCTGCAAATTGGCGCGCGCACCCTCCACCTGAGACACGCTGCGCTGCACCAGCGAACGCGCCTCGGAGAGTTGCTCGGTCATGTCGGCGAATGAGCGGGTCAACCCGCCCAATTCGTCGCGCGAGTCGAACACCTGCTTGACCCCGAGGTCGCCCTTGGCCACTTGACGAACGCCCTCGGCCAGCAGCAGCAGCGGCCGGGCCAGCTGGTTCGACAGTGTCACCGCGAGCAGCAGTGCGCCGACCACCGCGAGGATCAGCGTCAGGGTCAGCGTGCCGATGTACATCTTGCGCAGTCCCTCGCGTGCCAGCGACCGCTGCTGGTACTCACGATAGGCCGCCTGCACTGCCAGCGCATTGGTGGCCAGGGCCGCCGGCAGCAGTGTGGTGACCAGCAGATAGCGTTCCTGCGAGGCCAGCGTGAGGTCGACACTGGGCAGGAAGGCCAGCGCCCGGATGCGGGCTGGCCCGCCGCTCGGCGTTCCTGCGGTAGCGCCCGAGCCGTCGTCGTCCAGGCCTTCGAGCTGTGCCACCACGCGGCCGCTGCGTGCGCTTCGCAGCAGCGAGACCGAGGGTCGATCGGGCATCTGGAACGCGGCCGATCGATTGGCCGCCAGCAGCACCTGACCGACGCCGTTGACGATCGCCACGTCTTGCGCGGCCAGCTGTTCGCGCAGCCGTTCCAGCGCCAGCGGCTGCACCTCGCCGCCGCGTTCCTCGCCCAGTCGCTCGGCGGCGAATCGGGTCTTGTTGGCCAGCTCGTTGACCTGCGCGTCAAGTGTGCCGCGGCCAAGCGCCAGGCCGGCGTCGAGCGCGCCCTCGACCTTGACGTCGAACCAGCTCTCGATGCCGCGCGACACGAACTGGTAACTGACGGTGTAGATCAGCACGCCTGGCAGCACGCCGACCAGCGCAAAGATGGCCGCCAGTTTCAGCAGCAGGCGGCTGCCGAACTTTCCGCGCTGCACCCGCAAGAACAAGCGCACCGCAGCGATGCCGATGACCAGCAGCAGCAGGCCGGCGACCACCATGTTGACCCAGAAGAGCCACGCGTAGTGCCGCTCGTAGAACGTGCGGTTGTTGGTGGCGATCGACAGCAGGAAGGTCAGCACCAACCCGGCGCCAGTGGCGGCCACCAGCGAAAAGATCCACGCCCAGCGGTTGGCCTTGGTCACCTGCGAACTCTGCGTGACGTGCGCGGGCCTGCCCGGCGAGAGGGTGCGTGTGGGAAGCCCGGCGTGTTCATTCAATCACCCTAGGGCGTGCTGACGCGCTGGGTCTTCTCGAGCTGCAGGGTCCAGTCGGGCTGACCGCCGATGCCGATCTGCATCGGCCGCGGGAGCAGGGTGGTGTCGAGCTTGTAGCTGAACTCCACGTAGTACTGCTCGCCGTCCTCGACCTGGGCCGGCTCGGTGAGTTTCCATCGACTCATTCGACGCACGGAGGCGACGGCATCGGCGACGCTGTCGAAGCTCTGATTCAAACCGCCGAAGCTCACCCGGTAGGTGCGTGTCAGAGGCTGGTAGGCAAGGCGCCAGGTTCGGGTCACGCGGTTGACCCGCTGGTCGCGCCAGTACCAGCGCTCACGAAACAGCGAGGCGTCGGCGACGAAGTACAGCGGCACTCCCTTGAGCAAGGCATCTTCCACGCTGTGCGGCAGCTCGAATCGAACCGCGAAGTCGAGAAGCAGGCCATCGTCGCCGCGCGACACCGCAAACTGGCTCAGCTCGGGCCCCTGGGACTCGGCCCGTGTCGGCATCCATCCGACACACAGTACCAGCGCAAGTAGGCATGCCGCCCACGAAGATATCCACCGGGCGAGCAACGCACCGGGCCTCGAGGGGATGCAATCCGTCGCGCAGCGGTGCACAGAAGGGCTCAGATTCGGTTTTTTTGCAGAAGGGCGTAGAAAAAGCCGTCGGCCCAGGCGGCGGTCCCGGGGTTTTCAGCAGGTGTTTGATTGTCGGGCAGCGGCAGCAGGTGGCCCGGGGATGGGGGGTCGTCGACTCGACTTGCATCTGTCTTGCGTTGCAAAAAAGCATCGATCTGGTCCTGCCCCTCGGCCTTGAATACCGAACAGGTGCAGTACAGCAGCCGGCCGCCGGGAATCAGCAGCGGCCACAGCTCGTCGAGCAGTCGGGATTGCGTTGCCGCCAGCGCCGGCACGTCGCTCGGTCGCCGCAGCCAGCGCACGTCGGGATGTCTGCGCACGATCCCCGAAGCGGTGCACGGCGCGTCGAGCAGGATCGCGTCGAACGGCCGGCCGTCCCACCAGGCGCTGGCCAGGCCTGCATCGCCTGCCTGTACCCGTGCAGACAGGCCCAGGCGGGTTAGCGTCTCTCCGACACGCGACAAGCGTTCCGCGTCGTGGTCGAGCGCCAGGACATCGAGATCGGCCAGCTCCAGCAGGTGCGCCGTCTTGCCGCCCGGCGCGGCGCAGGCGTCGAGCACACGGGCGCCCGGTGGCAGTGCGGCGCCCGCCAGCAGCAGCGGCGCCGCCAGTTGCGCCGCCGCATCCTGCACGGACACATCGCCGTCGGCAAAGCCTGGAAGGCGGCTCACCGGGCACGGAGAGTTGAGCACCACGCCGTGCGTTCCGACAGGTCGTCCGGGCAGGCCTGCGACGCTCAGCCGGGCCAGGTAAGCGGATACGCTGCCGCGCCGGGTGTTGACGCGCAGCGTCATCGGTGGGTGGCGGTCGTTCGCGGACATCAGGGCCTGCCACTGCGCCGGCCAGTCGGCCCGCAGACGTTCTACCCACCACTCGGGGTGGTTGAATCGCCCCGGCACGGTGCGCTGTGCGGCGTCGAGAACGGCGGTCTGTTCGCGCAGGAAGCGTCGAAGCACGGCATTGACGAATGCAGCGCTTGCCGCGTGGCGGCGGCGCGCGGCGGTGACCGCGTGGTCGACCAGCGTGTGGTCGGCGTAAGGGGCTTCGCCGTCGGGCCACGCCAGAGCCAGCGCGCTCAGCAGCAATGCATCGACGCCCTTCGGAGGGGCCTTGGGCACCAGCCACTCGCGTGCTGCCAGCGCCTGCCCGAGACGTCGCAGCACATGGCAACTGAGGGCATGGACTCCCGGCCTGACCTCGGCCGGACAGCGTGCCAGGGCCCCCGTCAGCGACCGGCCCGAGCGCACCGCCTCGATCGCATCGGCGGTGTGGTCGAGCAGCCGTGCCAGTGTCGGCTTGTCGGCAGTGGCGCCTGGTGTGGCAAAGTGGGCGGGGCTTTTCACCGCGCGGAGTCTACGAGCTTGGTCGGTCTTGCGTTTCGTGCGGGCATCGCATGCACCGTCCCACCGGTCGCCCGAGCTGGGTTACTCTCATTCGCATGAAGCAAGGAATGCCGCCCATGCCCGTCAAACCCAGCCCCGCGATCTTCAAGAGCGAAGAACAACTGGCGCGCCTGAGCGCGTCCGAGCGCATACGGTATCGGCTCGTGGGTGCCGACTGCCGCTACCACGCCAACGACAACATTTCGGCGTTCATCGAGGACGGCGAGATGGACGAGTTGAAGGCCGAGGTGGAGGCCAAGATGCAGGAGGTGCTCCAGGCGCTGGTGATCGACACCGAGAGCGATCACAACACCCATGACACCGCCAAGCGCGTCGCGAAGATGTTCCTGACCGAGGTGTTCGCCGGCCGCTACACGCCGATGCCGGCGGTGACCGAGTTCCCGAACTTCTCGCGCCTCAACGAGTTGATGATCGTTGGCCCGATCACCGTGCGCAGCGCGTGCTCGCACCACCTGTGTCCGATCATGGGTCGCGTGTGGATCGGCATCCTGCCGAACGAGCATTCCAATCTGATCGGTCTGTCGAAGTACGCGCGTATCTGCGACTGGATCATGAGCCGTCCGCAGATCCAGGAAGAGGCGGTGACGATGCTCGCCAACGAGTTGCAGGACCGGGTCAAGCCCGATGGCCTGGCCCTCGTGATGGAAGCCGATCACTTCTGCATGCATTGGCGCGGCGTCAAGGACACCGACGCGAAGATGATCAACAGCGTGATGCGTGGTTCCTTCCTGAAGGACGCGAACCTGCGGCGCGAGTTCCTGGCGCTCCTCGACAGGAAAAGCAGTTGAAATGACGAGACCTTCACCGTCCAGGAGAGATCCATGCTCGTGCGATTGATGTATGCCAGCCGTGCGGCCGACTCGGTGAACCAGAACGAACTGGTCGCCATCCTGAAGAAGTCGAAGGCCAACAATCCCAACGTCGGGGTCACCGGCGTTCTGTGTTTTTCGTCCGGCATCTTCCTGCAGGTGCTCGAAGGGGGGCGATCGAAGGTGAGCGCCCTGTACAACAAGATCGCCAATGATCCGCGACACAACGACGTGGTCCTGCTCAGCTACGAGGAGGTCGACGAGCGCCGCTTCGCGGGTTGGTCGATGGGTCGCGCCAATCTGTCACGCCTGAACCCGGCGCTGGTGATGAAGTATTCCGAATCCGCGCTGCTCGACCCCTACGCGGTGTCGGGCAAGATGTCGATGGCCCTGTTCAACGAACTGGTGGCGTCCGCCGCGATCATCTGCGAAAGCTGAATCGCGCCGGGGCCGGCTCCCGCCGGGTTCAGCCCAGGCTGTCAGCCCACATCGTCCGGGCCCAGTTCCACGCGTAGCGGCCTTCCAGCTCATTCGGTGCGGCGGACAATCCGCCGGATCCGGCGACCGTCTTGAAGGTCTTTTCGCTCGCGACGTACTCGTGCACGCTGGCGACGTGCACCACCGACCGGTCATCGACGAAGCTGTAGCAGGTGTTCGTCAGCATCGGCGCCGGATTGATCTCCCAGCCGGCCAGCTCGGCCACGATGGCTGCGGCAGCCACCTTGGCATGACCGTTGGCCATGTGCGCGCTCTTCGGCATCAGCGGCGCCGGCTGGATCGAGTCGCCCAGCACATGGATGTCCTTCGCGACCGTCGACTCGAAGTTCAGGTAGTGGACTCCGCACCAGCGCGCGTTGCTGTTGGCGAGGCCGGTCTGCACAGCGATCGCTCCGGCGCGCATCGGCGGCAACACGTTCAGCACATCGGCCTGCACGTCGTCCTGCACCTCGAACTTGACGGTGTTGAGGCCGCTGGCGGCGCCAGCATCGACTGCCACGGTCTTGTGCTGCGGCCGGTACTCGACGATGCCCGGGTACTGTTCGGACCACACCTTCTTGAACAGCGCGGCCTTCGAGGTCACGTCGGCGTTGGCGTCGAGCACCAGCACCTTGGATCTCGGCTTCGCGGCCTTGAAGTAGCTGGCTACCTGGCAGGCGCGCTCGTAGGGTCCTGGCGGGCAGCGGTACGGCGCCTCGGGGACCGTGATCGCGTAGACACCGCCGTCGGGCATTGCTTCGAGCTGCCGACGCAGCGCGGCGGTCTCTGGCCCGGCCTTCCAGGCCTGCAGGACCCGGCCGCTGGCGTGCGCATTCTGCAGACCGGCCACGCTGTCCCACATCAGCTCGATGCCGGGGGACAGCACGAGTTTGTCGTAGCGGATGCGCGACCCCGACGACAGTTCGGCGATCTTCCGTGTCTCGTCGATGCGGGCGACGGTGTCGCGCACGACGGTGATGCCGTGCGCCCGGGTCAGGCTCGCGTACGAGACGGTGAGCTCGCCGAGCTGCCGGCTGCCGCCGATCACCAGGTTCGACAGCGGGCACGAAATGAATGCCTCCTCGGGTTCGATCAGAACCACCTCGATCTTCTGCCCGGAGAACAGCCGCACGTATTTGGCGGCCGTCGCGCCGCCGTAGCCGCCGCCGACCACCAGCACGCGGGCCCGGTCGGGGATTCCGCCGGGCCCGCCGGCACAGCCGAGCAGGCCCAGCGTCCCCGAAACGCCGGTCGCCGAGGCCAGCTTCAGCAGATCGCGGCGACGGGAATGGCGGCGCATCGCGCGGATCTCACTTCTTCTGCTCGGCGAAATAGGCCGCGATCTGTTCGATCTGCGCGTCTGAATAGCCTTTCGCGATCTGGTGCATCACCGTGGCCGGGCGGGCGCCGCTCTTGAAGGCTCTCAGCTGATCGGCCGTGTAGCTGGCTGGCATGCCGGCCAGACCGGGGACCGAGGCGTCCTCGACCGCGTGGCCACCAGTGCCGTGGCAATTGGCGCAAGTGGCGGCCAGGCTGCTCGCGCGCAGCGATGGCGCGTCCTGCGCCAGGACCGCAGCGACCGCGGCCATCGATACCAATGCGCCGCCCACCCACTGCCAGCTGTTCGACACGGACATCGCGCGACTCCAAGGTTCGAAGACGCCGCACTGTAGGTCATCGAGAAGCCCTGGATCGGCGGCAGATCGCATCTGCTCACGGGTGTGTGTCGCTACGCATCCCAGTTCGGCTCGGCGTAGCGCCGCGCCAGCTCGGGCGGCAACGGCGAATCGAGCAGTCCGGCCACCAGCCGCAGCGCATCGGCCGCCATCGGCGACACCCCGATGCGCGGCCCGACCTGGCCGGCTGCATCGACCCAGGCGCGAACCAGCACCGGACGCAGCATCCACGGCAGGGTCTGGACCTCGAGCAATGCATGCGCCAGCGCGTCGCCATCGGGCCAGACCGGGTCGGTCGACGATGCCTCCGGCATCAGGCGGCTCAGCACGATGGCGTACCAGGCAGAGCCGTCACCGTCAGCACCCGGGACCAGACGCGAAAGGTGCGCGGTCACCACCGCGATCTGCTCGCACATCGGCGCCGGCAGATCGGTCAGGTCGTTGCGTGCCGCGGGCAAGTCGGCCACCGGCGGACGCTCGCCGAGGCGCCGCCGCATCGCGAGCCACAGCAGCCGGTCGATCGGTGGCATGGGCGAGCGCGCCGCCATCACGCGCCGCGTGGCCTGCAGCAGCGCCCGGCGGTCGTCCTTGGACCCCACTCGCACGCGCTGAAGCATCGCTTCGAGGCAAGGCAACCGTGACGCGGCGGACAGCTGTGCGACATCGGCGTCGATGGCCTCGGCGCCGGGCGTGTCCTTCGTTTCAGCGGACCAGGCCGCGCGCAGCGCCGGCAAGCCGGGCGAGCCGGTCTGCCATTGCGCGATCAGCGAGAGCACCGCAGCGCCCAGGCTTGCCGCGCCGTGGGTGCGCGACAGCCGCGCTAGCGCGTCGTGCTCTTCGACTGAACGTGCAGGTGTCACAGCGTTCCCGCAGTCTGGAAGCCGAAGATGCTGGCGACCAGCCGCGTCGGGATCTGACGGATCGCGTCGTTGTAGGTCTGCGCTGCCACGTTGAACTGGGCCCGCGCGAAGGCCAGTGTGTTGTCGGCGGCCGCGAGCTGGTCGGAGTTCACCTCGATCTCGAGACCGCTGAGGCGCTCCTGCCGGGCCGGCAACTCGGCCTGCAGGCGTGCGCGTGTCGAAGACAAGGTTTCTTCGGCCAGGCGAACGTGGGTTGCAGCGCTGCGCGCACTGGGTTTGGCACGCAGGCTGTCGCACGAGGACTGCAGCTGGCCACACGCGGCGAGCACGGCGTCATGCAGGGCCGGCGCCTGGTCGAGCAATTCGCGCAGGCCCTCGGCCCACTGCAGCAGCAGCGCGTGACGGTGCTGAAGCTGCGCGTCGACCGGGGCGAACGCCTTGGTGATGTCGTTGCGCAGGGCCACCAGTCGGTTGTAGGCGCCGACTGCCCAGAACATCAGAACCGCGCAGCCCACCAGCGTGGCGATCTGCGAGTTGTTCATGCGCGATGCCCGTGAACGCCAACTTGCGCAGCGCGACGGATCAAGTGCGAACCTCGCCCTGACCCAGCACGATCCACTTCAGCGAGGTCAGTCCTTCGAGCCCGACCGGTCCGCGCGCATGCAGCTTGTCGGTGCTGATGCCGATCTCGGCGCCGAGGCCGTACTCGAATCCGTCGGCGAAGCGCGTGCTGGCGTTGACCATCACGCTGGACGAATCGATCTCGCGCAGGAAGCGCATCGCGCTCGGGTGGTGCTCGGTCAGGATCGCGTCGGTGTGGTGCGAGCTGTAGCGGTTGATGTGCGCGATGGCGGCATCGAGGTCAGGCACCACCGCTATGCTGATGATCGGCGCCAGGTATTCCTCGAACCAGTCCTGTTCGGTGGCCGGCACGAGCTTCGCGTTCGGTACTGGCGACAGCAGCGCCAGGCTGGCCGCATCGCCCCGCATCTCGACGCCCTTGGCGGCGAACAGTGCGCCGATGCGCGGCAGGAATTCAGCGGCGATCGACGCATGCACCAGCAGCGACTCGGCCGCGTTGCAGGGGCTGTACTTCTGCGTCTTCGCGTTGTCGGTGACCTTCAGGGCCAAGGCGATGTCGGCGCTGGCGTCGACATACACATGGCAGTTGCCGTCGAGGTGCTTGATGACCGGCACCTTGGATTCGCGCGAGATGCGCTCGATCAGCCCCTTGCCGCCGCGCGGAATGATCACGTCGACCGATTCGGGCGAGGTGATCAGGTGACCGACGGCGGCGCGGTCGGTGGTTTCGACGAGCTGAACTGCATCGCGTGGCAGGCCTGCTTCAGCCAGTGCGGCCTGCACGAGTTTCCACAGCGCCAAGTTTGAATGGATGGCCTCCGAGCCGCCGCGCAGGATGCAGGCGTTGCCGCTCTTGATCGCCAGCGACGCAGCCTCGATCGTCACGTTCGGACGGCTCTCGTAGATCATCCCGAAGACGCCCAGCGGCACCCGCATCTGACCCACCGATATGCCGCTCGGCCGCTGCCGCAGGTGCGTGATCTCGCCGATCGGATCTGGCATCGCCGCGATCTGCTCGCAGCCTTCGGCCACCGTCTCGATGATCTTGGACGTCAGCTTCAGCCGGTCGAGCAGCGGCCCGGCGGTGCCCGCCGCCGCGGCGGCCTCCAGGTCGAGCTCATTGGCACGAATCAGCGCGTCGACATCGGCGCGCAGCAGCCGGGCGAGCGCCATCAGCGCGCGGTTCTTGGCGGCGGTCGGCGCAGCCGCCATGTGCGCGCTGGCGGCGCGGGCGGCGGCGCCCATGTGGGCGATCACGGCTTGCAGGTCGGGAGCATTCATCCGGTGGATTGTCCCAAATTCGCAGTGCTTCGACCTTTGTTCAGTGCTGCCGAGGACGCGGGGCGACCGGTTCCGCTCATGTCCCCCAGACCGGATCACCTCCCAAACGCTTCGGGCAAGCGCTCACGCACAGACCCCACGTGATCGGATGGGTCTGTACGCAACTTGGCATCACTCAGTCGCAGCGTCCTTCCACCCTCCGCCCAGAACCTTGTACAGCGTGACCCGGTTCTGCCGCTCCGCCGCCTGCGCCTGCACCACCGCCTGCTGCGCGGTGAACAGCGAGCGCTGCGCGTCGAGCACGTCGAGGTAGCTCGACGCGCCGTTGCGGTAGCGCAGGTCGGCGAGCTTGGTACGCACCTGTTCGGCGTCGGCCTGCGCCTGCTGCGCGCGCAGCTGCTCGCCCAGCGTCGCGCGGCCGGCCAGTGCGTCGGCGACCTCGCGGAATGCGCTCTGGATCGCCTTCTCGTACTGCACAACGGCGATGTCGCGGTTGACCTGCGCCACGTCGAGGTTGGCCTGGTTGCGTCCCGCATCGAAGATCGGCAGCACCAGCTGCGGGGCGAAACTCCAGGCCAGGCTGCCGCCCTTGAACAGATCCGACAACTCGGTGCTGGCGATGCCGACGCTGGTGCTCAGCGTGATGCGCGGGAAGAACGCCGCGCGCGCCGCGCCGATGTTGGCGTTGGCCGCGATCAGTTGCTGCTCGGCCTGCCGGATGTCCGGTCGGCGGCTCAGCAGTTCGGACGGCAGACCGGCCGGGATCGCGGGCAGCACTGTCTGCGCCAGCGCGGAGGTGTCCGGCGCCGACGCGGGTGCCAATGCATCCGCCGGCACCGGCTGGCCCAGCAGCAGCGCCAGCGCGTTCTCGTCCTGCGCGCGCTGACGGGTCTGCTGTGCCAGCGCGACGCGTGCGCCTTCGAGCAGCGACTCGGCCTGCCGCACATCGAGTTCGGACGACGCGCCATGGTCGAACTTCAGCTGCGTCAGCTTCATCGACTCTTCGCGCGAGGTCAGCGTGCGGCGGGTGACTGCCAGCAGCTCGTCGTCGGCGAGCAGGCCGAGCCAGGCGTTGGCGACCGACGCGACCAGGCTGATCTGCACCGTCTTGCGCGCATCCTCGGTGCCGACGAACTGCGCCAGCTGGGCAGCGCTCAGGCTGCGCACGCGTCCGAAGAAATCGAACTCGTACGAGGTGATCGACAGCCCCGCGGTGTAGGTGCTGCTGATGCTGCTGCCCGAGCCGCTGTCGCCGACCTTCGGCTGGCGCGACCCGGTGACGCCGGCGTTCACGGTCGGCCATTCGTCGGCGCGCCGCACCTGGTACTGCGCGCGGGCCTGCTCGATGTTCAGCACCGCGACCCGCAGGTCGCGGTTGTGTTGCAGCGCGGCGTCGATCAGACGCTGAAGACGTGGATCGCCGAAGTAGCGCTGCCACTCGATGTCTGCAGCGGCCTGGCCCCCAGGTGCGTCGGTCGAAGCGGCGCCTGGGTAGGACACTGGCACCGGCGCCGCGGGGCGCATGAATTCGGGAATCGTTGTGCCGCAGCCGGCGACACCGGCCATCACGAGCGCCAGCGCGGTGGCCCGCAGCGCCAACTGGAGGGGGCGCACAGCCGTCATGTCACGTCTCCCGCATCGGTCACCGCTTCGTCTGCGATCGGAACCCTTGCCGGCGGTGGCGTGCGCCGTCCGAACACACGCATCACCACCACGTAGAACACTGGCACGAAGAACACCGCCAGCGCGGTCGCGGTGATCATGCCGCCCATCACGCCGGTGCCGATCGCGCGCTGGCTGGCCGAACCGGCGCCGCTGGCGATGACCAGCGGCAGCACGCCGAGGATGAACGCGATCGAGGTCATCAGGATGGGCCGGAAGCGCAGGTGCGCGGCTTCCAGCACGGCTTCGACCGCGCCCTTGCCCTGCGCGTGGAGATCCTTCGCGAACTCGATGATCAGCACCGCGTTCTTGGCCGACAGGCCGATGATGGTGATCAGGCCGACCTTGAAGAACACGTCGTTCTCCAGGCCGCGGAAGCTGACACCCAGCACCACCCCCAGCACCCCCAGCGGCACCACCAGGATCACGGCCAGCGGAATCGACCAGCTTTCGTACAGCGCGGCCAGGCACAGGAACACCGCCAGCAGCGAGAACGCGAACAGGAACATCGCGGTCGAGCCCGACAGTTTTTCCTCGCGTGACAGGCCGGACCACTCGTAGGCAAAGCCGGCCGGCAGCTGCGTGGCCAGCCGTTCCATCTCGGCGATGGCGGCTCCGCTGCTGACGCCCTTGGCCGGCTCGCCCTGGATGCGCATGGCCGGGTAGCCGTTGTAGCGAACCGTCTGCATCGGTCCGTTGATCCACTGCGTGGTGGCGAACGCGGACAGCGGCACCGGCTGGCCAGCGGTGTTCAGCGCATTGAGCTGCAGCATGTCCTCGGCCTGCATGCGTGCCGGGGCGTCGGCCTGCACGATCACGCGCTGCAGGCGGCCGGCGTTCGGGAAGTCGTTGACGTAGGACGAGCCCAGCGCGGTCGACAGCGTCGCGTTGATCGCGGCGAAGTTCACCCCCAACGCTGCGGCCTTGTCGCGATCGACATCGAGCTGCAGCTGCGGCGCGTCTTCCAGGCCATCGGGTCGCACCGACACAAGCAGCGGGCTCTTCGCCGCCAGACCGATCAATTGGTTGCGGGCTGCGAGCAGCGCGTCGTGGCCGTTGCTGCCGCGGTCCTGCAGCCGCATCGCGAAGCCGTTCGAGCGGCCCAGCTCGCGTATCGCCGGTGGGCTGACCGGGAAGATGAACGCATCGCGGATCTGGCCCAGTGCGCCGAAGGCCCGGCCGACCAGCGCCTGGGCGGTGTGGTCGGCGCCCTTGCGCTCGTCCCAGTCCTTCAGCGTGACAAAACCGAGCGCCGCGTTCTGACCGGAACCCGAAAAGCTGAAGCCCAGCACGCTGACCATGCTCTTCACGTCAGGCTGCTTCAGCATGAACGCCTCGACCTGCTTCATCACCTCGGTCGTGCGGTTCTGTGTCGCTCCCGGCGGCAGCTGCACGTTGACCAGGATGTTGCCCTGGTCCTCGTTCGGGATGAACGAGGTCGGAAGGCGGCCGAACAGCACCACCACCGCGACGATGATCGCGGAGTAGATCACCAGGTAATAGGCGGCGCGCTTCAGGATGCGGGCGACGACCCCTTCGTAGCCCTTGGCCGTGCGCGAGAAGCCGCGGTTGAACCAGCCGAAGAAACCGCCCTTGGCGTGGTGGTGACCGGCCTCGACCGGTTTGAGCAGCGTGGCGCACAGCGCCGGTGTCAGCGACAGCGCAAGGAACGCCGAGAAGCCGATCGCACTGACCATCACCGCCGAGAACTGCCGGTAGATGTTGCCCACCGCGCCGCTGAAGAACGCCAGCGGCACGAACACGGAGATCAGAACGACGGTCACGCCGATGATCGCGCCCGAGATCTGGCCCATCGCCTTGCGCGTGGCTTCGAGCGGCGTAAGGCCCTCCTCGCTCATGATGCGCTCGACGTTCTCGACCACCACGATCGCGTCGTCGACCACGATGCCGATCACCAGCACCATGCCGAACATCGTCAGCACATTGATCGAGAAGCCCAGCGCCAGCAGCATCGAGACACTGCCCATCAGCGCGATGGGCACGACCAGCGTCGGGATCAGCGTGTAGCGGATGTTCTGCAGGAACAGGTACATCACCAGGAACACCAGCACGACGGCCTCGACCAGGGTCTCGACGACCTGGCCGATCGAGATGCTGACGAACTTGGAACTGTCGTACGGAATGCTGGCCTTGACGCCGGGCGGGAAATAGCGCGACAGCTCGTCGATGCGCTTCTTCACGGCATTGGCGGTCGACAGCGCATTGCCAGTCGGAGACAGTTGCACCGCGATGCCGGTTGCCGGCTCGCCGTTCAGGCGGAAGCGCGTGCCGTAGCTCTGCGCCGCGAGCTCGATGCGAGCCACGTCCTTCAGTCGCACGTTCGACCCGTCGGCGTTCGCACGCAGCAGGATGTTGCCGAACTGCTCGGCGGTGGTCAGCTGGCCCTTCACGACCACCGTGGCAAAGACTGCCTGTCCGGTCGTGTTCGGAAGATCGCCGATCGTGCCCGAAGCGACCTGGGCGTTCTGGCCGGCGATGGCCGCGGTGACGTCGGCCGAGGACAGCCTCAGACCCACCAGCTTGGCCGGGTCGATCCAGATGCGCATCGCGCGCTCGGTTCCGAACAGCTGGGCCTGGCCGACTCCGGGCACGCGCTGGATTTCCGGCAGCAGATTGCGCGAGGCGTAGTCGCCCAGCGCCACCGGGTCGTAGGCGGCGGTCTCGCTCGACAGGGCCGTGAACAGCAGGAAGTTGGGGTTCGCCTTGTCGACACGCACGCCCTGTTGCGTCACCGCCTGCGGCAGGCGCGGGTTGGCGCGGCTCAGCCGGTTCTGCACGTCGACCTGGGCGAGGTCGGGATTGGTGCCCGGCTCGTAGTACAGCGTGATCGCGCCGGTGCCGTCGGCCTGGCTGACCGACTCCATGTAGATCAGGCCCGGTGAGCCGTTCATCTCGCGCTCGATGACGCCGATGACGCTGTCCTCCAGCGTCTGCGCAGAAGCGCCGGGGTAGGTCACGTTCACCACGATCGACGGCGGCGCGACCGGCGGGTACTGGGCGACGGGCAACTGCGTGATCGCGACGCCGCCGATCACCAGGATGAACAGCGCGATGACCCACGCGAAGATGGGGCGGTTGATGAAGAACTGGGCCATGGCGCGGCCTTCAGTTCGCGGACGACGCCGACGATGCGGCCGGCGCTGCCACCAATGTGGAAGAACCTGTCGCCCCCGAAGCTGGTGCCTGCCAAGGCACGGGTTTCACGACGGTCAGCCCGCGCAGCTTCTGGAAGCCGTCGACCATCACCTGCTCACCGGCCTTCAGTCCGTCAAGCACGACCCACTGACCAGCCTGTACGCCGCCGATCTTGACCGTTCGCGGGCCGAACCGGCCGTCCGCGGCGACGACCATCACGCTGTCGCCCAAGGGCGAGCGGGTCACCGCCTGCTGCGGCAGCAGCACCGCATCGCTGGCCTGGGCCTGCTGCAGTCGCACGCGCACGTAGGTGCCTGGCAGCAGCAGACCCGTCGGATTCGGGACCTCGGCGCGAAGCGTGATCTGGCCCGAGGTGGCGTCGACCGTCAGGTCGGAAAAAAGCAGCTTGCCGGGCGCGCCGTAGATGCTGCCGTCCTCGAGCACCACCTGCACCGACGTCGCCGCGGCTGCACCACTGCGCTGCAGCTTCCCCGCCTCGACCGCCTTGCGCAGCCGCAGCACCTCGGTCGTCGACTGCGTGAAGTTCACGTACATCGGGTCGATCTGTTGCACCACGGCGAGCTGGGTCACCTCGCCCTGACCGACCAGCGCACCTTCGGTCACCAGCGCGCGCCCGATCCGACCGGAGATCGGTGCGGTCACCGACGCGTAGCCGAGGTTGATCTGTGCGGACGTCACCGCCGCCCGGGCCGACGCAACATCGGCATCGGCCTGCTTGAACGACGCCACGGCATTGACGTAGTCCTGCTTGCTGATCGCGTTGGCTTCGAGCAGCGGCTTGTAGCGCTCGGCCTGCGCCCCGGCCTGCTCGCGGTTGGCCTCGGCGCGCGCCTGCGCGGCCTGGGCGCTCTGCAGCTGAGCGCGGTACGGTGCGGCATCGATCTGGAACAGCAGCTGACCGGACTTGACATCGCTGCCTTCGCGGAACAGTCGTTTCTGCAGGATGCCGGCCGCGCGTGCGCGCACCTGGGCGATGCGCGTTGCTTCCAGTCGTCCGGGCAGCTCGCTAGCCAGACCCACCGACTGCGGTGTCACGGTGATCACGCCGACCGAGGGCGGCGGCGCGCTGGCGGCCGAGGCGGGTGCCGTGTCTCCCGGCTTCCCGCCGCAACCGGACATTCCCGCCAGCACCGTGGCGGCAAGCACCGCCGTGAGCAGCAGGGAGGCTTGGGAAACGGATCGTTTCTGCGCGCGCATGCGACGTCATCCTGAGGGTGCCTTCTGCGCAACAAGTCTGCAGCGGGCGGGTTGATTCGGATCACCATCCGAACGAAAAGCGGCTAGTCTACATACATACGTGATTGTATGTATGTGGGGCTCCGGAGGCGCTTGATGGCACGCAGAACCAAGGACGACGCGCTGGTCACCCGGGATCGCATCCTGGATGCGGCCGAAGTCGTTTTCGAACGGCGCGGAGTGTCGCGCTGCTCCCTGCAGGAGATCGCTCAGGCGGCTGGCGTGACGCGCGGCGCCATCTACTGGCACTTCGAGAACAAGGCCGATCTGGTCAATGCGATGTTCAAGCGCGTCACGCTGCCCCTCGAGGAAGCCATCAACCGATCGGCCGACCCGGAGGCTCCTGATCCTGTGCTCGAGGTGCGCAACAGCCTGTTGAATGCACTGCGCAAGACGGTGGCCGACCCGCAGGTGCAACGGGTCTTCGTGATCAAGATGCAGAAGGTCGAGTACGTCGACGAGTTGCTCGCGGTGCGCGATCTCCGTGTCAACAACCGGGTCGGGTTGATTCATCACGTCGAGGTCGGCCTGAAGCGTGCGATGGCGATGGGCCGGCTCGATCGTCGTGTGCCTGCGCGCGCCACGGCGGTCGGCCTGCACGCATTGACTTCGGGACTGATCGAGAACTGGTTGCTCGATCCGACCGCGTTCGATCTGGTGAAAGTCGGCGAGCAGGCGCTCGACGCCTATCTGGCCGGTCTGGCGCTGTCGGTGACCGTCACGCGCGCTCGAACTTGAACACGGCGACGCTGGCCATCAGGTTCGGCCAGCGCTGCACACGCTCGCCGCGCTGGATGCCGAACGCGTCGAGGATTCGCAACCCGCAACGGCGCGCCAGAACCTCGAAATCGGCGTAGGTGCTGACGCGGATGTTCGGCGTGTCATACCACTCGTAAGGCAGGGCCTTCGTCACCGGCATGCGGCCGCTGACCACGCTGAGCCGGTTCGGCCAGTGCGCGAAATTCGGAAAGCTGACGATGCCGATGCGGCCGACGCGTGCAGTTTCCATCAGCATGCGCTCGGTGTTGCGCAGGTGCTGCAGCGTGTCGATCTGCAGCACCACGTCGAAGCTCTGGTCGTCGAATATCGCCAATCCCTCCTCGAGGTTGAGCTGGATCACGTTGACGCCGCGCTGCTCGCAGGCCAGCACGTTGGCATCGGCGATCTCGATGCCGTAGCCACTGCACTGCCGGCGGTCGCGCAGGTAGGCCAGCGTCTCGCCGGAGCCGCAGCCGAGGTCGAGCACCCGGGAGCCGGTCGGCACCAGGCCTGCGATCAGGTCGAGGTCCTTTCCGTCGCTCATGTGGTGATCCTCGGATCAACCTGCGCGCGGGCGCCCGGCGATCCGGCGTCGATTTCGCGCGCGATTCGCTCGAAGCGCGCGCGCAGCACGCCGTGGTAGCGCGGGTCGTCGAGCAGGAACGCATCGTGGCCGTGCGGTGCGGCGATCTCGGCATAGCTGAGATCGAGCCGGTTGTCGAGCAGCGCCTTGACGATCTCGCGCGAGCGGGCCGGCGAGAAGCGCCAGTCCGTCGTGAAGCTGATCAGCTGGAACTTCGCGGATGCCGCCGCGAAGGCCGCCGACAGGTTGCCGCCATGCTCGCGTGCCGGGTCGAAGTAGTCGAGCACGCGGGTGATCAGCAGGTACGTGTTGGCGTCGAAATACTCGCTGAACTTGTCCCCCTGGTAGCGCAGGTAGCTTTCGATCTCGAACTCGATGTCCTGCGTGGTGTAGCGCGGTGCGTCGGCTGCCCGCGACGGCTCCGCGCCCAGCGCTGAACGCAGGTTGCGGCCGAACTTGGCGTCCATCGTGTCGTCGCTGAGATAGGTGATGTGGCCGATCATCCGCGCCACCCGCAGGCCGCGCGTGGGCAGCACGCCGTGAGCCAGGTAATGACCCTCGTGGAAGTCGGGGTCGGTGACGATGGCACGCCGCGCGACCTCGTTGAAGGCGATGTTCTGTGCAGACAGGTTGGGTGCGGTGGCGATGGCGATGCAGTGCCGCAATCGCGATGGGTAGCGCATCGACCAGCACAGCGCCTGCATGCCACCCAGGCTGCCACCGATCACCGCCGCGAGTTGCGAGATTCCAAGGGCGTCGCACAGCAGCGCCTGGGCATCGACCCAGTCCTCGACCGTGACCACCGGAAAATCGGCCCCCCAGGGCTGCCCAGTGGCTGGGTTGATGTGGGTCGGGCCGGTCGATCCAAAGCACGATCCCGGGTTGTTGACGCCGATGACGAAGAAGCGAGCGGTGTCGAGCGGCTTGCCCGGCCCGATCAGGTTGTCCCACCAGCCGGCAGTCTTCGGATCACCGTCGTAAGTGCCAGCGACGTGGTGGCTCGCGTTCAGCGCGTGGCACACCAGCACTGCGTTGCTGCGATCCGCATTCAGCGTGCCGTAGGTTTCGTAGACCAGTTCGTAGTCGCGCAGCACCGCGCCGCACTGCAGGTTCAGAGGTTTTGCGAACGCCATCGATTGCGGCCGCACGTGTTCCAGCGAACTCATGAACGGGTCCGTCGGCCTGCCGCACGGACCGGCGGCGTAGCGGGATGAAGCATCGTGTCGGTGTGACGGAAAGTGCCCGTCGTCCTGTATTAGCTGGGTTTGTAGAGCGCCCGCAAGCCGGAGCAAATCAGCGCTGGGCGGCAGTATAGCGAGCG
>JBJXEJ010000181.1:0-16655 GCA_046154125.1 Rhizobacter sp.
GATCGGTCAGTTCGATCGCGGCCGACAGTCCGGCCAGTCCGCCGCCGACGACGGCGACGTCGCAATCGATGTCGTCGCCGAGCGAGGTTCGGGGCGCCGGGCGCTGAACCGTGGCGTCGTAGTACGAGTCACTCGCCAGATTCCGGTCCGTGCTGAGGAAGCTCATGATTCGAAGTCGGGCAAGGCGTAGGCAGCGCGGTGAATGGTCCGGCTGCCCGATGTCAGGCGGCTCGCCGGATGGCGTCGGCGAGCGTGCCGACGATCTGATCGATGTGCTGCTTCTCGATGATCAGCGGCGGCGACAGCGCGACGGTGTCGCCGGTTGTTCGCACTAGCACCCCCTTCTCCCAACAGTCGAGAAACACCTGAAATGCCCGCTTGCCAGGCTCGCCGGCGATCGGCGCCAGTTCGATGCCGCCGACCAACCCGATGTTGCGGATGTCGATGACGTTGGGCAGCCCGACCAGCGAGTGCACCGCGGCCTCGAAGGTCGGCGCCATGTCGCGGGCGCGGGTGAGCAGCCCTTCCTCGGCGTAGGTGTCGAGCGTTCCAAGCGATGCTGCGCAAGCCAGCGGATGACCCGAATAGGTGTAGCCGTGGAAGAACTCGACCAGATGCTCCGGGCCGTTCATGAACGCATCGTGGATGAATCGCTTGGCAAACACCGCACCCATCGGCACGCAACCGTTGGTCAATCCCTTGGCAACCGTCATCAGATCGGGCGTGATGCCGAAATGGTTGGCTGCGAACGGGGCCCCCAGCCGTCCGAAGCCGGTGATGACCTCGTCGAAGATCAGCAGGATGCCGTGCCTGTCGCAGATCGCGCGCAGCCGCTCGAGGTAGCCCTTCGGCGGCAGCAATACGCCGGTGGATCCTGCAACCGGCTCCACGATGACGGCGGCGATGGTCGAAGCGTCGTGCAGTGCAACCAGACGCTCGAGATCGTCGGCGAGCTCTGCACCATGTTCGGGCTGACCTTTCGAGAAGGCATTGCGCGCTGGATCGTGCGTGTGCCGGATGTGATCGACTCCACCGAGCATCGGGCCGAACATCTTCCGGTTTGCAACCATGCCGCCGACCGAGATGCCACCGAAGTTGACGCCGTGGTAACCGCGTTCGCGTCCTATCAGGCGGGTTCGCTGGCCTTCACCGCGCACGCGGTGGTAGCCCAGCGCCATCTTCAGCGCGGTCTCGACCGATTCCGATCCCGAGTTCGTGAAGAAGACCTTGTCCAGCCCTGGCGGCGTCAGTTCGACAAGGCGCTCGGCCAGTTCGAAGACCTTGGGGTGGCCCATCTGGAAAGGCGGCGCGAAATCGAGCTCGGCAGCCTGCTTCTGGATGGCCTCGGTGATGCGAGGTCGACCGTGACCGGCGTTGACGCACCACAACCCGGCGATGCCATCGAGGATCTTGCGGCCCTCTGGCGTGCTGAAGTTCATGCCGGCTGCGCCGGAGATGAGGCGCGGTGCCGCCTTGAACTGCCGGTTGGCAGTGAAGGGCATCCAGTACGCATCGAGGTTTTTCTGCATTGCGATGTCCTTCCGGCGATCCGCAGCAATGCCGGCTTTCCGTGACTCAGTTTAGTGTCGGATTCGCGAAATTTGCTTGCGCAGTGAACCCGCTGTTACCCTCGTAAACGCAATAATTCGGCGTGTGATTGATGGTTTTTGATGAATGATGCGAAAACAAAGCACCAATGCGAAATTTGACGCCACTGACCGAGCCCTGCTGGGAGTGCTGCAGGTCGATGCGCGGTTGACCAATCTGGAACTCGCCGAGCGGGTGCACCTGTCGCCGTCGGCCTGCCTGCGCCGGGTCAAGGCTCTGGAGGAAAGCGGTGTCATCGCGCAGTACGTCGCGTTGATCGACCCGAAGACCGTGGGTCGCCATGGCACCAGCTACACGATCGTCAATCTGGAAAAACTGACGCGCTCGACGATGGACACTTTCGAGCAGGCGATCCGTGCCGTGCCTGAAATCCACGACTGTTTCTACGTTGCCGGGACCAACGACTACCTGTTGCGCTTCACCTATCGAGACGCCGAAGACCTGGAGCACTTCCACAGCCACATCCTGTCCAGTCTGCCCGGCGTGACGCGGTCGAACTCGATGCTGGTCCTGCGCACGGTGAAGAAGACGACGGCCTTGCCTATCGATTGATGCCCGGTCAGGCTTCGGGATCGCTCGCTATCCGCCCGCAGAGGTAGGTCCAGACAAAGTTCGCTGCAGCGTTGCTGGTCAGTTCGGCGTGGTCGTAAGCCGGTGCGACCTCGACGCAGTCCATGCCGACGAAGGGCAGGTCGGCCAGTTCCTCCAGCACGCTCAAAACCTGGTTGGTCGTCAGGCCCCCGGGTTCCGGGGTGCCGGTGCCTGGGGCGAAGGCCGGGTCCAGGCAGTCGATGTCGAGGCTCAGGTAGACCGGCGGGTGACCGTGCGCGGCCAGCCGCGACCGGATGCCGCCGAACACCGCCGCCAGTTGTTGCGGGCTCTCCAGGCCGCGCAGATCACGAGCGGTGTGGATCAGGCCACCCTGGTCCTGCACGTAGTTGCGCGCTGCACGTTCGCCCGCCGAACGGATGCCAATCTGCGCGAAGCATTGCGGGATCACGAGGCCCTCCTGGATCGCTTCGTAGACCCAGGTGCCGTGGCCGCTGGGCTCGCCGAAGTGGTCCCTCCATGTGTCGCAGTGCGCATCGAAATGCAGCACGGCCAGCGGTCGGCCCAGCCAGGCGGTGTATGCCCGCAGCAAAGGCAGCGTGATCGAGTGGTCGCCACCCAGCCAGGCCATGTGGTGGGTGCGGATCAGCGGGTCGACCAGCGACGGCATCGCCTCTCGCATGCGTTCAAGGCTGGTGTTGGGCAGCGGCAGGTCGCCGGCATCACCGAGTTGGCCTGTCGGCGACACGTCGAACAGCGGGTGGATGGCGTCGCACAGCATGTGGCTGGCCTCGCGGATGCTGCGTGGACCGAACCTTGCACCAGGGCGGTTCGTCACTGAGCCGTCCCACGCGATGCCCGCCACCGCAAACCGCTGTCCCGCCGCAGCCGGCGGCGCCCTCAGGAACGCGTTGTTCGACAGGAAGGCGAAGGAGGTCATGGCGAGTCCGGTTCGTGAGCGTTCTCGATCATACGAACCGACCCGATTCGTGCGCGTTATGCTGCACTGCAACAGATTTTTCCGAATGGCAAAATATGATTTCGTATTATGGAAATCTACTCATAAGTCGTTGATTTGATTGCGTGAAAAATTTAGTCTTATATAAGACATAAGTCTTTCATTTTTTCGCGTTCGCCCGTATTCTTCAAACTTGTTCTTCCGTGTTTTCTCGCTTGACCTGATCACTTGTCTTCATTTGGAGCTCCCTACATGACCACACTGACCCGCGAACAACAAATAGCCGCCATCGAAAAAGACTGGGCCGAAAACCCACGCTGGAAGGGCATCAAGCGCAGCTATTCGGCCGCCGACGTCGTGCGCCTGCGCGGTTCGCTGCACATCGAGCACACGCTGGCCAAGCGTGGATCCGAAAAGCTGTGGAGCCTGATCAACAACGAGCCGTTCATCAACGCGCTCGGCGCGCTGACCGGCAACCAGGCCATGCAGCAGGTCAAGGCCGGCCTGAAGGCCATCTACCTGTCTGGCTGGCAGGTCGCCGGCGACGCCAACAGCAATGGCGAGATGTATCCGGACCAGTCGCTGTACTCGGTGGACTCGGTGCCCAAGGTCGTCAAGAAGATCAACGCCACCTTCAAGCGTGCTGACGAGATCCAGTGGTCCGAAGGCAAGAACGACACCGACTACTTCGCGCCGATCGTGGCCGATGCCGAAGCCGGTTTCGGCGGCGTGTTGAATGCGTTCGAGCTGATGAAGTCGATGATCGAAGCCGGCGCCGCAGGCGTGCACTTCGAAGACCAGTTGGCCGCGGCCAAGAAGTGCGGCCACATGGGTGGCAAGGTCCTGGTGCCGACGCGTGAAGCCGTCGCCAAGCTGAACGCTGCACGTCTCGCTTCCGACGTGATGGGCGTGCCCACGGTGCTGCTGGCCCGCACCGACGCCGAAGCCGGCGATCTGGTGACCAGCGACATCGACAGCAACGACAAGCCCTTCTGCACGGGCGAGCGCACGGTCGAAGGCTTCTTCCGCACCCGCAACGGTCTGGAGCAAGCCATCAGCCGCGGTCTGGCCTATGCCGAGTACGCCGACCTGATCTGGTGCGAAACCGGCAAGCCGGACCTGGCTTTCGCCAAGGCCTTCGCCGACGCCATCCGCGCCAAGTTCCCGGGCAAGCTGCTAGCCTACAACTGCTCGCCGTCGTTCAACTGGAAGAAGAACCTGGACGACGCGACCATCGCGAAGTTCCAGCACGAACTGGGCAAGATGGGCTACAAGTTCCAGTTCATCACGCTGGCCGGCTTCCACAGCCTGAACTACTCGATGTTCAACCTGGCCTACGGCTATGCGCGCCAGAACATGAGTGCCTTCGTTGAACTGCAGGAAGCCGAGTTCAAGGCTGCCGAGAAGGGCTTCACCGCGGTCAAGCACCAGCGCGAAGTCGGCACCGGTTACTTCGACGCCGTCACGACGACGATCGAGGCCCTGGCATCGACCGGCGCCCTGAAGGGTTCGACCGAGGACGAACAGTTCTTCGACAAGAACGATCACTGATCTCGGCTTCGCTGTGCCGACCGCCGCAGCGGACGGCGCAGCGATCAGCCCAGGGCCCGAAGGACATGTACCTTCGGGCCTTTTTTTCGCCACGGCTTGAGGCTTGTCAGCCAGCTGATGATGCGCGTCCGTTAACGTGTCGGGCCGCACCCTGAAGTCCGTGCACGGACTCCGTCCGAACTCTAGCCTCCGTCACCGTGAACCTGAACCTTCGTCTCTACTGGCAGCACGCCCGCGGCAAGGTGCGCGCAATCGAACGCAGCATTGCATTTGCGTGGCTCTGCATGCTGTTGGTGATCACGGGGCTGGCTCTGACGCCGCGCCCTGCTCACGCGCAGGCAAGTCTGCACATCGAGGACCTGACCTGGACCGAGGTGCGCGATGCACTGAAGGCTGGCAAGACCACGGTGATCATTCCCGTCGGCGGCATCGAGCAGAGTGGTTCGCACATGGCACTCGGCAAGCACAACGTGCGTGTCCGGGTGCTGTCCGAGCGCATCGCGCGGGAACTTGGCAACGCGCTCGTCGCTCCGGTGATCGCCTACGTGCCGGAAGGTCAGGTCTCACCGCCGACCCAGCACATGCGGTTTGTCGGCACGGTGTCGATCCCCGACGATGCGTTCAAGGCCGTCGTCGAAGGTGCAGCGCGCAGCTTCAGGCAACACGGGTTCACCGACGTGGTGCTGATCGGAGACCACGGCGGCTATCAGTCGCTGCTGGAATCGGTGGCCACGCGGCTGAACCGTGACTGGGCCAGGTCCACGGCTCATGCGCACTTCATAAGCGCCTACTACGATGCCGCTCAGGCGCCGTACAGCCAGGCGTTGCGGAGCCACGGATTGAACGATGCCCAGATCGGGACCCATGCCGGCGCTGCCGACACGTCGCTGATGCTGGCGACCGACGCGAACCTGGTGCGCAGGGACCAGTTGAAGCCGTGGCGAGACGCCGCCGCCGCGAAGGCACTTGGCGTCAGCGGCGACCCCGGCTTGTCAACAGCGGCGCTGGGTCAGCTTGGCGTCGATCTGATCGTTTCCCGCACCACGTCGGCCATCCGTCAGGCCATCGAGCGGCGGAACTGAACCTCTTTCTCACCCAGTCACAAAACGCAGATGCAACGCTCCTCGAACCGTCAATCCCTCCTGTCCCGCCGCGTGCTTCCGGTGCTGTGCGGAATCGCCGCCCTGTGCGCCGTCGCCGGTATCCGGTCGCAGACGCCGTCGAAGGTTCCCGGTGCGGTGAACAGCGCTGCCCTGGTCACCGCGCCGGGCATGCCAGTCGTGATCGATCGCAACAACCTGTACAGCGAGATCGGCTCGAGCCACATGAGTCCGGCGGTGGCCGGTGCGCTGGAGCGCGTCTACGTGCCGAACCGCGCGGCCAACACGGTGTCGGTGATCGATCCGCAGACGCTGAAGGTCGTCGACACCTTCAAGGTCGGGTCGAACCCGCAGCATGTGGTGCCGTCGTGGGATCTGCGCACGCTCTGGGTTGCCAACAATGCCGAGCGGCACACCAACGGCAGCCTGACACCGATCGACCCGTTGACCGGCAAGCCTGGTTCCGCCATCCCGGTGGAAGACCCGTACAACATGTACTGGACGCCCGACGGACAGCACGCAATCGTCGTGGCCGAGGCCTACAAGCGACTGGACTTCCGCGACCCGCACACGATGGCCCTGCAGTACTCGATCGACACCCCCGAGTGCGGCGGCATCAACCACGCCGACTTCTCGATCGATGGCCGCTACGTCTTCTTCACCTGCGAGTTCAACGGCGCCATCACCAAGATCGATCTGGTCGAGAGGCGCGTGCTCGGAACGTTGAAGCTGAGTCGGTACTACGCCCGCCCGGACGTGCTTTCGTTGCTGGCGCAGCCCGGCAAGAAGCCCCGGAAGATTCCCGATCCGTCGCAGCTGGGCGGTGAAATCTGCACCACACCCGGCATGCCTCAGGATGTGCGTGCGTCACCCGACGGCTCGCTGTTCTACGTCGCGGACATGATGGCCGACGGTGTGCATGTGGTCGATGGCGCGAGCTTCAAGCAGGTGGGGTTCATCGCCACCGGTGTCGGCGCCCACGGGCTGTATCCCAGCCGGGACGGCAAGCTGCTGTACGTGGCCAATCGCGGAAGCAACAGCGTTCAGGGCAAGCGCCGAGGCGAGGGCAGCGTCTCGGTGATGGACTTCAAGACCCAGAAGGTGCTGCAGACCTGGCCGGTTCCAGGTGGTGGCAGTCCCGACATGGGCAATGTCAGCGCTGATGGAAAGCACCTCTGGTTGTCGGGCCGTTTCGACAATGTCGTGTACCGCTTCGACACGGCGACCGGCGCGGTCGACACCATCAAGGTGGGCCAGGAGCCGCACGGACTGACAGTGTGGCCGCAGCCCGGACGCTATTCGCTGGGCCACACCGGCAACCTGCGCTGAGGACTCAGCGCACTGTGGAGCGTCGGGTCGCGGTAGGGGGCTTGAGCAGGCTGCGCACGCGGGTGCGCGGCGCGTCCGACACGATGGACTGCTCGACCGGCTTCACGTCCGCATCGTCACTGTAGCGCGGGGGCCAGCCAGCCAGCGTGGACTGGCGCAACAGCGAGACCGCGCCGGTGGCGGTGTAGCTGCGCTCCATCACATGGGTGACCAGACCGCGACCGACGCGTTCGCTGATCACCAGCGTCGAGCAGCGGGTGCCGTACTGCCGCTCGGGCGCGCGGATGAACGCCGCCGACAACTCACGTTCCAGCTCGAGCGGTACACCGGTCGCGGGCAGGTCGGCGTCGTCGGCGATGCGGCGATCGGTCAGCGCGGCGAACAGCGCGGTCGACAGCGCGTCGACCGAGTCGGCCAATGACAGCGCGTCGCGCACGCGGGACTTCAACGCGTTGGTCTTGGGCCAGGCGGTGTCCAGCGACGCGTTGGATACGCCGAAGACGCCACGTTCCAGCCGCCTGGGGTGGGCGTCGAGGTTGGATGCCCAGAAGCACTCGCCGCGCTTGAAATCTGCGGCGATCAGATTGAAGCCGTTGTAGCCCAGCAGCGCGGTGCGCATCCAGAAGCGGTCGGTCGGCTCGCGTCCAGACAACCACTGGGGAACGATCTGGCCCCGTGACGGAGCAGCCGGGTCGACGCGGGCCGGATTGCGCACATTGGTGACCATCGCCAGCCGACCCTGGGCGGTCAGACCCAGCCAGGTGCCGCCTGCTTCGAGGTCGCGGCCGGCCAGGACCGCCGGGCCGCCCTCGACCGGTGTCCACCAGCCCAGCCGCGCGGCTGGGCGTGCGAAGAACTCGTCCCGGTTGGCGGCAACCACCAACGGGAAACGCCTGCTCTGGTCGATGGCCAGCGCGATCAGGCACATGCGGCAAACAACTCCACGTGGCGCGGCCCATCGAGCAGATGGCTCCAGCCAGCAGCGCGCTGTTCGATGGTCGCGCCAAGGGTCTCGGTCACACCCTCGACGCAGGTGGACGGCGCCATCGCGTAGGTCTCCATCCACGTCTCGCTTCCGCTCGATGCATCGATGCGCTTCAGCAGCCTCGCCTGCAAGCCAGGAAACTCGGCGCGCAGCCGATCGTGCATGTCCGTCACGGCGGCCTGCATCGCGTCGGCCTGACGCACATGAACCCGGAAATAGACAAACAACTCGCGTGCCATCAGCTGTCCGTCAGACAGTCTCGGCACCAAGCACCTCGTAGGGCAGCGGGCAGGGCGTCAACAACGCGCCGTCGATCGCACCGAGATGCAGGCTGCCGCCTTCGAGCACGGCGAGCTTGACTTCGATCAGCGCTCGAGACGACATCGAGTCGCCGGCCCGGGCCGCACTGGCCACCATTCCTGCGGGCTGCTCCGGATCGGCACTGTGAAATACCTCCTGGCCGGCAGCGACGGGCGCGTCGCAGGCATACAGGAACGTCCTGCGCTTCGTGGTGCCGCGGTACTGCGAGCGCGCCACCACCTCCTGGCCGGGGTAGCAGCCTTTCTGGAAGTTCACCGCGCCGATCAGTTCGAAGTTCAACATCTGCGGCACGAATTGATCGACGGTCGCGGCCTCGATCATCACGACTCCGCTGTCGATTTCGAGCTGACGCCAAGCCGTCGAGGCCGCTGGATCGGCAACGGCTTCCGATGGGATCGAAGTGACTCGCCAGGCCCGGGAAACACCGTCGACTTCAGGCAGCCTGATCCAGCTGCCATCGACATCGTCGCGTTTTCCCCAGACCGGCAGCCCGTCGGTCGCGTTGCTCGCGAGTTCGCCGGTGACACCCTGCAACGCGACCTCGGCGGTCGCGTCGTCGAGCTTGCACTGTGCGCGCATCACGAACATGGACAGCCGCTTCAGGGTGGCGTCGAGCACACTGGCATGGCAGGCCAGCAGGACTTCGTCGTCGGCCGGCTTCCACATCAGGAAGCTCGCCAGCAGACGTCCCTTGGCCGAACAGTACCCGGCCAGCCGCGCCTGCGAGCGTCCCAGCTGCAACACGTCCTGCGTCAGCTGGCCATGCAGAAACTTGGCTGCGTCGGCACCGCGCGCGCGGATCACGCCCCAATGGGTCAGCGGCACGGCGAGCGATCGGGTCAAGGGCGTGTTCATGCGCCGATTATCATTTGCATGATGTTGCCCGGTCGCCCTCGGTGTCATCCAAGAATCGGTGCCGACCGCGTTGCACTAGTGCTCCGGAACATCGCTTGAATCGCTGGATCGTCAGGCTGCTGGTTGCCATGTGCCTGCTCGTGGCTGCGACCGTTGTGCCGCTTTATTTCTGGCTGCACCGACCGCTCGTGCTGGCCAGCGACACCGTCGAGGTGTCGATCGAACCGGGAACCTCGCCACGCAGCATTGCCGACGCCTGGGTCCGCTCCGGTGTGCAGGCTCCTCCATGGTTGTTGTACGAGTGGTTCCGGTGGTCCGGCGAGGCGCGCCGCATCCGTGCCGGCAGCTACGAAGTCAACCGCAGCACCACGCCGATCAGCCTGCTCGGCATGATGGTGCGTGGCGATGAGACGGTAGCGGTGGTGCGTTTGAACGAAGGCTGGACGCTGCAGCAGTTCCGCGCCGAGCTGATGCGAGCCGAGGCGCTGAAGCCGACCACCGCATCGATGACCGAGGCCGAACTGATGGCCGCGCTGGGCGATCCGTCCACGCCGGCCGAAGGGCGCTTCTACCCCGACACCTATTCGTACAGCAAGGGCAGCACCGATCTCTCCGTGCTGCGCCGTGCGCATCACGCGATGCGCCAGCGCCTGGAGGCGGCCTGGGCCGAGCGCTCGCCCGACTCACCGCTGCGCACGGCCGATGAAGCGTTGACGCTCGCATCCATCGTCGAGAAGGAAACCGGCCACGCGGATGATCGCGGCAAGGTGGCGGCGGTGTTCGTCAACCGCCTGCGGATCGGCATGCCGCTCCAGACCGACCCGACGGTGATCTACGGCCTCGGGGCGGCATTCGACGGAAACCTGCGCAAGCGCGACCTGCAGACCGACACACCGTTCAACACCTACCTGCGCACGGGCCTGCCGCCGACGCCGATATCGATGCCGAGTCGCGCATCGCTGCTGGCGGCGGTGCATCCCGAAGCGATCCGCGCGTTGTACTTCGTGGCGCGCGGCGATGGCTCTAGCGAGTTCAGCGACGACCTCGCCGCCCATAATCGAGCCGTCAACAAGTTCCAGCGAAGCCGTTGATGTCGACCCGTGCGTCGGCCGGCTTTCACTCGGGACGACTCAGGAGCAAAAACGGCGACATGCGCGGGCGGTTCATCACATTCGAAGGCATCGACGGCGCCGGCAAGAGCACGCACATCGAGCCAGTGGCGGCGCATCTTCGGACTTCGGGTCACACCGTCGTGATGACTCGCGAACCCGGCGGCACACCGCTCGCCGAGCGTTTGCGCGACTTGCTCCTGAATGCCCCGATGGATGCGCTGACCGAAGCCCTGCTGGTGTTTGCCGCCCGACGTGACCACGTGCAGCAGGTGATCGAACCGGCATTGGCGCGGGGCGACACGGTGCTGTGCGATCGCTTCACCGATGCGACTTTTGCCTACCAGGGCAACGGCCGGGGTTTCGACAGCGCGGTACTGCGAACACTCGAATCGTGGGTTCACGCCAAGTTGCAGCCGGATCTCACTTTCTGGTTCGACGTCAGTGCCGAACAGGCCGCGGATCGCCTGGCGACCGCCCGTGCCCCAGACCGTTTCGAGCGGCAGGACGCCGCGTTCTTCGGTCGCGTGCGTGACGGCTATTGCGCGCGCGCCGAGGCCTTCGCGCATCGCTTCGTTCGCATCGATTCGTCGGTCGACCGCGATGCGGTGGGCCGCCAGGTGATGGCCGCTCTGCAGGGTCGGGGCTGGTGATCGCCCCCGCAGGAGCGACAGCACCGGTGCCGCTGTCCTGGCTGGCTGAGCCGTTACGCGCTGTTCTGGAGACACAACGCGCGCATGCAATTCTGATCCACGGGCCGCAGGGAGTCGGACAGTTCGAGATGGCGTTGACGCTGGCGCAGTCCTGGCTGTGCGATAGCCCGCCAAGCCAGGGTGCCCGTCCGTGCGGGATCTGCGCCAGTTGCCGTCTCGTGCAGTCTCGCTCGCATCCCGACCTGATGGTGCTGGTTCCGGAGGCTTTGCGCGAAGCCCTGGGCTGGAGCACCGACGATGCGGGTGAAGAGGGCGGCTCGAGCAAAGGTGAGGCGTCCGGCAAACGCAAGCCCAGCAAGGACATCCGCGTCGACGAGGTACGACGCATCGTCACCTTCGCGCAGACGACGGCGGCGCGGGCACATGGCAAGGTGGTCGTGGTGTTTCCCGCGGAGCGCATGAATGGCGTTTCGGCCAACGCGCTGTTGAAGACGCTCGAAGAGCCGCCCGGCAACCTGCGTTTCGCTCTGGCCGGCGCATCGGCCGACGCGTTGCTGCCGACCATACGCAGCCGCTGTCAGGCCGTGCGACTCGGCCTGCCCGACACGGCGGTGGCTGCGGCCTGGCTGCAATCGCGGGGCGTCACGCAGCCCGAGGTCTTGCTGGCGGCCGCAGGCGGTCAGCCGGAGGAAGCGTTGAACTGGTTTCGCGAAGGTCTCGATGCGCGCGCCTGGCTGGCCCTGCCCGAGCAATTGGCGCGGGGCGAGGTCGCCGGTCTGACGGCCTGGCCACTGCCGCGCGTGATCGACATGCTGTTCAAGCTCTGCCACGACGCGATGCGAGCGACAGTGGGGGCGGCGCCTCGCTATTTCCCTTCCGGCTTGATCAACGGGCGCGCTTCGATCGAGGAGCTGACTCGCTGGTACCGCGAGATCGGCCGGGTCGCTCGGCATGCCGAACACCCCTGGCAAGCAGCTCTGACCATCGAACTGCTGGTCACGCAGGCCCATATCGCGCTCACCGTGCCGAACTCCACGACGCCCATCCTTCGCGTTCGATAAACTGAAGCCATGTCCGACCCCGTCCCGCGCCCGCCCGCCACAGCCGCCATCCCTGCGCTGGCAGGCAGCCGTCCCAGCGTGATCCAGCTGGTGTTCCGCGAGAAGGGAGCGCTCTACGCTGCCTACATCCCGGTGCTCACGGACGGCGGCCTGTTCGTGCCGACCACTCGCGAGTACCGCCTCGGCGAAGACATCTACCTGCTGTTGTCGCTGCCCGAGGACAACCAGCGCTATCCGGTCGCCGGGAAGGTCGCGTGGATCACTCCGCCGAATGCCTCGGGCGGACGCACCCAGGGTGTCGGCGTGCGCTTTCCATCGGACGAGAAGACCCGCGTGCTGCGCACCCGGATCGAAGAGTTGCTGGGCACCGCGATCTCGTCGCCCAAGCCCACCCAGACGATCTGAGTCCGGCAGCGGCTGCGCTGCTGCAAATGATGTACGTCGATTCCCACTGCCACCTCAGTTACCCGGACCTGGTGTCCCGGCTGCCGGACATCCGCGCCGAGATGCAGGCTGCGCGGGTGGATCGCGCGCTGTGCATCTGCACCACGCTGGAAGAGTTCGACGAAGTCCATGCGCTCGCACTGTCGTACGACAACTTCTGGGCGAGCGCAGGGGTGCACCCGGACAACGAAGGCGTGCGCGAGCCCTCGGTCGATGACCTCGTCCTGCTTGCGGCCCGTCCCCGCGTCGTGGCTCTGGGTGAAACCGGTCTCGATTACTTCCGGCTGAATGGTCGTACGGTCGCCGAGATGGGATGGCAGCGCGATCGATTCCGAGTCCACATCCAGGCTGCGCACCGCACCGGGCTGCCGCTGGTCATACACACCCGCAGCGCATCGCAGGACACCCTGGACGTGCTGACCACCGAAGGCGAACACCGGGTCTGCGGGGTGTTTCACTGCTTCACCGAAACGATGGCGGTGGCCCGCGCGGCGCTTGACCTCGGCTTCTACATCTCGTTCTCGGGAATCATCACCTTCAAGAACGCCGAAGACCTGCGCACGGTGGCGCGTTATGTCCCGCTCGACCGTTGCCTGATCGAGACCGACAGCCCCTACCTGGCTCCGGCGCCTTTCCGCGGCAAGACCAACACGCCCGCCTTGGTGCCGTGGGTGGCCAAACAGATGGCGGAGCTGAAGGGGTTGACGATCGAGGAAATCGCCCATGCCACCAGCGCCAACTTCGAGCGCCTGTTCAGGATCAGCCCCGAAAAATCTGATGGTTGAACGTAGAAATTACTTTATATATGTATTCTATCTAATTGTTTCAATTGGATTTAGTTCGGTTCATGCCGGATCGTATGAGGACTTCTTCACCGCCATCAAGCGAGACCATCGCAACACCATCGACGACCTGCTGAAAAGGGGTTTCGATCCGAACACGCTCGATGAGCAGGGACAGCCAGGTGTCATCCTGGCACTCCGCCTTGAATCGTTTGCAGTCGCCGAAGCGCTGATCGACAGCAAGGCCCTGAACCTGGAGGCCACCAATCCGGCGGGTGAAACGGCTCTGATGCTGGCCAGCCTGCGTGGTCAGCCGAAACTGGTCGAGCGCCTGCTCAAGCGGGGGGCCGCCGTCAACCGGCCTGGTTGGTCCGCGCTGCACTACGCGGCCACGGCGCCCGACGAGGACGCTTTGCGTCTGCTCCTCGATCGTGGTGCGGCGGTCAATGCGCGTTCGCCCAACGGCACCACGCCGCTGATGATGGCGGCCCAGTACGGCACCTCCGACAGCGTGGACCTGCTCATTGCCCGAGGAGCAGACGTCAATTTGCGCAGCGATCTCGAGCTCACTGCCGCCGATTTCGCCCGGCGTGTCGGGCGGGACCGGTCTGCCGCAGCGCTCACGCGCCGCATGCAGAAAACGGCGCCGCCTTGATGAGCAGTCGATTCGTTGCCTGACAGCCTTGTCAGCGGACTTCTGACGCTTCAATTGGTTACAAGACGACTGGCGTCCCCAGCGGTCGATCCTAGAGTTGATCCATCAACTTGAAGGAGATCCTCGATGCATCCCAGCCAGTCAATCGCCAATCCGTTTTCCATGATGATCAACCCCGAGGCCGTCCTGAAGGCCCTGGAGCGCTCCGATGCGCTCGCCGCTCTTCAGGCACAGGTCTTCAGACCCCTGGACAAGCCGCTGCTCGGCAACAAGATGCCCGATGACGTGGTGGCCTACGACCGTCGAATCGATCAGGGTCGCAGCAACTGAGGTTGACAAAACCCGCGTGACGCAACCGCGTCTCGCAGTCCGGGGTGGACTCGTGGCACCCATCCAAGGGGAGCAGCGCTGTCAAGCATCTTGCCGATGTCGTGAGGTGCGCTTCCTTTGCCCGGTGTGACGCAAGCCCGGCGACGCGATCGCCAGGGCCACCAGCCGCTGCTGGAAGCACGACAAGGCCGCCTTAGGCCTCTACAAGTCGACCGAGATTCACGGCAAGTTCGGCCAGAGACTGCCCGCAGCCGTCTGGGCGCTGCTCGGCGGGCTGGTGCTGCTGGCCGCAGCCGCCCACGTCCTCAAGGACCGCATGAGCACCCGGTTTGCACCACCACCGCAGCCGACGGCCACCGTGGGCAATACACCTTCGAGATCGTGATCGACGGCCAACGGGTCGCCAGGATCACCGGTGAGCAGAGGTGGAGAAGCCTGCGGGGGTGCCTTCTTAGCAGTGCATGCAGAGTCCGGTTAACCTTGATCGGTGGGCTTCTGGAGCACGTGTGGGAACCTCGAATTCATTCTTCGGCTTTCGCAAGCTGCCGGCCCGATACGGATCGGTTGTGATGCCGTTTCTTTTGTCCGTCCTCATGACGTGCATCATTTCCTTCATCAGCACGCTGCGGGGTGTCGGCTGGAGTGCCGGAGTGATTCACCTGTGGCTTGGTTCCTGGGCTGTCTCCTGGCTGATTGGCTTCCCGGTCTTGCTGCTCGTCCTGCCGCTGGTTCGCAGGCTTACTTCGCTGCTTGTTGCCCCGGTCTAGCCTTGTCGGCTATCGGCGTCTTCATCGGCTCGCTCGCTTCACAAGCGGAAAAAAGCGCCAAGCATACGAAGAGGTCAACCGCAAAGAAGCCGCCTGGGTTCGCTACTACAAACCATCGCCCGGCTGCGCCGCAGCTGGCCAGTCCATCGACTGCTCGAACGAATTCATCCGCGCAAAACGAGCCTTCGAAGCGCAATACCGCCCCGGAACACAATGACACCCGATCAAGCGTGGGCAGGGCGGAAGCTCCAGAGCGCGCAGCGCAGTTGGCGGGACCGCGTCCGTCAACTCACATTCCATTCAGACGATCGGCTCGTAGTAATCAATGACTATGTATATGGTGGACCACTTGTCCACATACCAATTTCGAAGTTGCACACATATTCCAAGCAAAGGTCTCGACCTGCATTATTCGACACCAGAGCTTGAGCGCAGCAAGCCGAGCCCAGGCCCCACGCTCACGAGGACGAAGGCCTTTAGGTGTTCCGTTAACTGCAAAGTCGAGGAGCCACTCCCAGCGCCCGCGGACAGCCTCCAAACGGTCATACAGGTCATGCGCCATGACCACCCCCTACGCTTTGCCGTGGCAGTGCTTCCACTTGACCCGGTGACCGTCCCAGGTCTTCGCCCCGCAGGGGCAAGGGTCCGACAGGCTCACAGGACGCCTGTAGGCCGGTTTGAGGGGCTCGGAAGAGGGCACCTGAACCGGGAGAGGGTCTGAGGTGGCCAGCTTCGATGAGGGCTTGGCGACCGTTACCCCCTTCAATGGCTCGACGGACTGCGGCATGGCTCGGCGCCCATCGAGGTAGTCGCGCAGGGCGACCGCAAGCAGGGCAGTGAGCGAGATGCCCAGCTTCTCGGAGTAGGCCTGTCCCTTGGCATGCAATTCGGGGGGCAGGCGAAGGGTCATCGCCATGACGTTTTTGGGTGTGGTTGCTAAGTGGTATCACTTTACACGCCTCCTTTCTTGCTTGATGTTCCATGATGTCCTAGGAATAAATCTAGGCAGCGGGCTGCGCCCGCCGCCCGTGCCGGGTGGTCACGGCGCCCCGCTGCCCAGCTGAGCAGCAAGCTGCCGTCAGCTGGGCAGCCGGACTCCGTGGCTGCCTTTCCCCAGGGGCTGTTACAAATCCCGGCTGCCCGGTCTTGATGGCGACGCGATCGACCGACCGGGGCGGACCCAGGCCGGTGACCACGCGGGCCAAGCTGGTGCACGGCAACGGCCCGAAGGCTTGAAGACGAGGTTCCCGCCGCTTCGCGTGCTCTCTGGGGTTCCCACCCCAGCCCCCGCATGGGGGTTCGTTCAACGTTCATGGGACCCCCTGACGAGCGGGGCATTGGCTGACCCGTAGCTGAGGGCCGACAGGTGCCGGACGTTGTTTTCGAGACGGGCGATGTCGGAGCGCAGGCCCGCGACCAAGCCGCAGGCGAACACCGCATCGTTGTGAGCATCGACGTGCACGGTCTGACGACCCCAGGAGGTCAACCAGAACAGCGCGAGGTTGACGACCCGAGGCGCATACCCGGTTTGCGAATACCGGTAGACCGAGCGCCGGGAGATACCCAGGACGCGGGCTATTCGATCCGGTGTAGGTCTG
>JBJXEJ010000182.1:0-57866 GCA_046154125.1 Rhizobacter sp.
TGACGCAGCTGTTCGCGAGCGGCGAATCGACCGTGGTCTACGCGACCACCGAGCCGACCGAGGCGCTGCTTCTCGGCGGGCACACCGCGGTGCTCGACGCCGGCGAGTTGCTGCAGTACGGTCCCACCGCCGAGGTGTTCCATCGGCCGAAGTCGATCCGCGTCGCGCGCGCTTTCAGCGATCCGCCGATGAACCTGGTGGCCGGCACCGTGGCTGCCGACGTCGTGGTGCTGCCGAGCGGCGTGCGCCTGGCGCTGGCGTTGCCGGGGGTCGCCCAGGGCTCGACGGTCACCGTCGGGCTGCGCGCGAGCGCGTTGCGCGTGGCGCAGCGGCCGGGCGACCTGGGCCTACCCGGGAGGGTCGAGCTGGCCGAGATTTCGGGGTCCGACACCTACGTGCATGTCGAGACGGCGATCGGTGAACTGGTGGCCCAGTTGACCGGCGTGCACGTGTTCGCGCTGGGCGATGCAGTCACGCTTTACCTGAGCCCCGCGCAGGCTCATCTGTTCGATGGCCACGGCGACTTGCTGCTGGCTCCCACGATCGAGAAACATTGACATGGCACGCATCGACCTCGACCTGGCCCACGCCTACAAGCCGAATCCGCAGCGCGACGAGGACTACGCGCTGCTGCCGCTGAAGATGACCTTCGAGGACGGCGGCGCGTATGCGCTGCTCGGCCCGTCGGGTTGCGGCAAGACGACCCTGCTCAACATCATCTCCGGGCTCGTCACGCCATCGCACGGCAGCGTCTCGTTCGACGGCGTCGACTCGACGAGAAGGACGCCCCAGCAGCGCAACATCGCACAGGTGTTCCAGTTTCCGGTGATCTACGACACCATGACGGTAGCCGAGAACCTTGCCTTTCCGTTGCGCAACCGCGGCGTGGCGCCCGACAAGATCAAGCAGCGTGTCGGCCAGATCGCCGAGATGCTCGAGATGAGCGGCCAGCTCGACGTGCGCGCCGCCGGGCTGGCGGCCGATGCGAAGCAGAAGATCTCGCTGGGACGCGGCCTGGTCCGCGACGACGTGTCGGCGGTGCTGTTCGACGAACCGCTGACCGTGATCGACCCGCACCTGAAATGGCAGCTGCGCCGCAAGCTCAAGCAGATCCACCACGAGCTGAGGCTGACACTGGTCTACGTCACGCACGACCAGATCGAAGCCCTGACCTTCGCAGATCAGGTGGTGGTGATGACGCGCGGCCGCGCAGTGCAGATCGGCACCGCGTCCGAACTGTTCGAACGCCCGCGGCACACCTTCGTCGGCAATTTCATCGGTTCGCCGGGCATGAACTTCCTCGACGCGCGGTGCAGCGAGACCGGCATCGAAGTTGCTGGCGTCACGGTCGCCCCGCCCGACCCGGTGCTGAGAGCCCTGGGCCGCTTCACGCTGGGCGTGCGACCGGAGTACGTCACGCTCTGTGCCGCGCAGGTCGGCGGCGCCGTGCCGGCGTCGGTCACTCAGTCGCAGGACATCGGCACCTACTGGCTGTTGACCGCGCGCCTCGGCACCGAGGGCGCAGGCCCGCCGATCCGCGCACGCTTGAGTCCGCAGCAGCGCATCCCGCGCGCCGGCGAATCCGTGTGGCTGCAGGTGCTCGACAGCCACACCTGCTTCTATGCCGACGACGTGCTGGTGCCGGACGTGCAGATCGCGGCGCAGGGAGTGAACGCATGAAGCCCGTCAACCAGAAAGCCTGGTGGCTGATCCTGCCGGTCGTGCTGTGCGTGGCTTTCTCGGCCATCCTGCCGCTGATGACCGTCGTCAACTATTCGGTGCAGGACATCATCTCGCCCGAACGTCGGGTTTTCGTCGGCACCGAATGGTTCAAGGCGGTCATGCGCGACGAGGACCTGCAAGGCGCGCTGCTGCGTCAGATGGTGTTCTCGCTGTCGGTGCTGGCCGTCGAGATTCCGCTCGGCATCGCGCTTGCACTGGCGATGCCGGCAGCCGGCTGGCGCTCGTCGGCCGTGCTGGTGACGATCTCGATCTCGCTGCTGATCCCGTGGAATGTCGTGGGCACGATCTGGCAGATCTACGGCCGCACCGACATCGGCTTGATGGGCGCCACTTTCGCGAAGCTCGGCATCGACTACAGCTACACCGGCAACCCGACGCACGCGTGGCTCACGGTGCTGCTGATGGACGTGTGGCACTGGACGCCGCTGGTGGCGCTGCTGTGCTTCGCCGGCCTGCGGGCGATCCCCGACGCCTACTACCAGGCGGCGCGCATCGATGGCGCCAGCAAGTGGGCGGTATTCCGCTACATCCAGCTGCCCAAGCTCCGGGGGGTGCTGATGATCGGGGTGCTGCTGCGCTTCATGGACAGCTTCATGATCTATACCGAGCCCTTCGTGCTGACCGGCGGCGGGCCGGGAAACTCCACCACCTTCCTCAGTCAGTACCTGACGCAGAAGGCGGTCGGCCAGTTCGACCTCGGACCGGCGGCGGCGTTCTCGCTGATCTACTTCCTGATCATCCTGCTGCTGTGCTTCGTGCTCTACAACTGGATGCAGCGTGTGGGCACCCAGGACAACGCCGGAGCCGAACATGGATGAGCCCCGTTTCAAGAAGCGCACGCTGTTCCTGGCGCTGTATCTCGTGTTTGCCATCCTGCCGGTGTACTGGATGGTCAACATGTCGTTCAAGACGAACGAGGAGATCCTGTCAACCTTCAGCCTGTTCCCGCAGCACTTCACGATCGATCACTACCGCACGATCTTCACCGATGTCAGCTGGTATTCGGGCTACATCAACTCGCTGATCTACGTTGCCATCAACACGGTGATCTCGCTGCTGGTCGCGCTGCCGGCGGCCTATGCGTTCTCGCGCTACAGCTTCCTCGGCGACAAGCATGTGTTCTTCTGGCTGCTGACGAACCGCATGACGCCGCCGGCCGTCTTCCTGCTGCCTTTCTTTCAGCTGTACACGACGCTCGGACTGATGGACACGCACATCGCGGTGGCGCTCGCGCACCTGCTGTTCAACGTGCCGCTGGCGGTGTGGATCCTGGAAGGCTTCATGAGCGGTGTGCCGCGCGAGATCGACGAGACCGCCTACATCGACGGCTACTCCTTCCCGAGATTCTTCCTGACCATCTACATCCCGCTGATCAAGGCCGGCGTCGGCGTGGCGGCGTTCTTCTGTTTCATGTTCAGCTGGGTCGAGCTGCTGATGGCGCGCACGCTGACCAGCGTCAATGCCAAGCCGATCGTCGCGGTGATGACGCGCACGGTCAGCGCTTCGGGAATGGACTGGGGCGTGCTGGCGGCTGCAGGCGTGCTGACCATCGTCCCCGGAGCCATCGTCATCTGGTTCGTGCGCCATTACATCGCCAAGGGATTCGCGATGGGACGGGTCTGAGCGTCCGAGTGGAGAGCCACCGCGCCGCGCGAAGCAGCCCGACAACGAAAGGAAAAACCCATGTTCGATTGGATGGCCTGGACGCTCCCGGTCGCTGTTTTCTTCATCTGCATCGTGCTGATGCTCGCCACCATGACCGTGTGGGAGCTGCGCTCGCCGACGCTGTCGCGCAAGGGCTTCCTGCCGATCGAGACGACCCGCGGCGATCGCCTGTTCATCGGCCTGCTCAGCGCCGCCTACGTGAACCTGGCTTTCGTGGCGGTGAGCGAAAAGATGATCGTCTGGTTCAGCCTGGAGGCCGAGCCGTCGATCTGGTTCAGCTTCATCGCCTCGATGCTGCTGCTTGTTCTGATCATGCGAAAAGGCTGAGGCCGCAGCCTCGACCTCCGGGCTCCGCAAGGGGTCGTTTTCTTGACATGGCACCCGGGTTTCTTCCCTGCCGGCGTGTCGCGAGTGACCGTGGGAAGCGTCTGAGGAGACAAACATGAAACTGACCATGAAAGCCGTCGCGTTCGCCGCCATGGCATTGACACTGGGCCATGGCGCCTGGGCCGGAGAGCCTGAAGCCAAGAAATGGGTGGACAGCGAATTCCAGCCGTCCACGCTGAACAAGGATCAGCAACTGGCCGAGATGAAGTGGTTCATCGACGCCGCGAAGAAGCTGCAGGCCAAGGGCGTCAAGGAGATCTCGGTCGTGTCCGAGACCATCACCACCCACGAGTACGAATCGAAGACGCTGGCCAAGGCCTTCGAGGAGATCACCGGCATCAAGGTCAAGCACGACATCATCCAGGAGGGCGATGTCGTCGAGAAGCTGCAGACCTCGATGCAGTCGGGCAAGTCGATCTACGACGGCTGGATCTCGGACTCCGACCTGATCGGCACGCATTACCGCTACGGCAAGATCATGAATCTGACCGATTACATGGCGGGCAAGGGCAAGGAGTACACCAACCCCGGCCTGGATCTGAAGGACTTCATCGGCACCAGCTTCACCACCGCGCCCGACGGCAAGCTCTACCAGCTGCCCGACCAGCAGTTCGCCAACCTGTACTGGTTCCGGGCCGACCTGTTCGCACGCGCCGACCTGAAGGAAAAATTCAAGGCGAAGTACGGCTATGAGCTGGGCGTGCCGCTGAACTGGAGCGCCTACGAGGACATCGCCGCGTTCTTCACCGAGGACGTCAAGACCATCGACGGCAAGCCGATCTATGGCCACATGGACTACGGCAAGAAGGACCCGTCGCTGGGCTGGCGCTTCACCGACGCCTGGCTGTCGATGGCCGGCACCGCAGACATCGGCATCCCGAACGGCCTGCCGGTCGACGAATGGGGCATCCGCGTCGCGGCCGACAAGTGCACGCCGGTCGGTGCCTCGGTCTCTCGCGGTGGGGCCACCAACTCGCCAGCCGCCGTCTACGCGCTCACAAAGTACGTCGACTGGATGAAGAAGTACGCGCCGAAGGAAGCTTCCGGCATGACCTTCGGCGAGGCGGGTCCGGTGCCGGCGCAAGGCCAGATCGCGCAGCAGATCTTCTGGTACACGGCCTTCACTGCGGACATGATCAAGCCGGGCCTGCCGGTCGTGAACGCCGACGGCACACCGAAGTGGCGCATGGCGCCGGGCCCGAACGGCCCGTACTGGAAGCAGGGCATGCAGAACGGTTACCAGGACGTCGGTTCCTGGACCTTCTTCGCCGATCATGACGCCGACAAGACCGCTGCGGCCTGGCTGTACGCGCAGTTCATCACCTCGAAGACGGTGTCGGCGAAGAAGAGCGTGGTCGGTCTGACCTTCATCCGCGACAGCGACATCCGGCACGACTACTTCACCAAGAACGCGGCCAAGTACGGCGGTCTGATCGAGTTCTATCGCAGCCCGGCGCGGGTGGCCTGGACGCCGACCGGCACCAACGTCCCCGACTATCCGAAGCTCGCGCAGCTGTGGTGGAAGAACGTCGCCGTCGCCGTCACCGGCGAGAAGACGCCGCAGGCCGCGATGGACAACCTGGCCGAAGAGATGGATCAGGTGATGGCCCGCCTCGAGCGCGCCGGCATGGCCCATTGCCCGCCGAAGCTGAACCCGAAGGGCGACCCGGCCAAGTACCTGAGCGACAAGGGCGCACCTTGGGCCAAGCTGGCCAACGAGAAGCCGAAGGGCCAGACCATTGCCTACGACACGCTGCTGAGTGCGTGGAAGGCCGGCAAGGTTCGTTGAGCCTGTGCCGCGCGGCGCCGGTGCGTCGCGCCTGCGCTAGGCCGCAGTGAAGGCCCGGGCGCCGTCCCCCGTCAAAGCGACGGCGGGCGGCGCCACGAGCAGCAGCTCGCCGCCCAGCGCATCGATCAGCTCGGGTATCAGCTGCACCAGCTCGCCGGTGGCGATGGCAGCGTCCGCATCGAAGGCGTCGTCCTTGCTGTCGCGGCTGGGGCGACCCTCGAACACCACGTCGAGGAAGTCGATCTTCTTGATCTGCCCGGTCTCGGTCAGCACGAACGAGACGCGGCCCTGCCACGTCAGTGCGAGCCGGGTCGGTCGCTTGCCGGTGGCGATGTGCTGCCGCACCTCGTCGATGTCGAGTGGATGGCGCGCGTAGCGCACCACCGATTTCATCTCGTCTTCCGACTTCAGTTCGCACTCGCGGTCGACTGAAAAGGAGGCCGGTGGCTCGCCGGTCAGCAACCAGTCCGACATCGCGACCGAGGCCGATTCGGTGGTCTGCAGCTGCGTCAGCGTCAGGCCATCGAGCGACTTGATCAGCTGCGTCACCACCTCGCCGGCCCGCGCCGGGCTGCTGGCGTCTATCATCAGCAGCCGCTGCTTCGCGTCGATCCACACCTTCAGCGTCGAGCGCTTCGTGAAGGCCATCGGCAGCAGCTCGAGCACGGCCTGCTCCTTCAGCTCCTTCGTCTGCTTCTTGCCCGGCTTGCGGCCGGTGCTGTGCTCGACCTGCTGCGCCATCTCGTCGGTGCGGCGCTTCACCACCGCGGACGGCAGCGCCTTGCGCTCGACCATCAGCGTGAGCAGCCATTGCCCGCCGATCGATTCGACCAGCGGACCGTGCTCGGTGCCGCGCGGCGAGACCCAGCCGGCGGACTGCGGCTGTGTGGCACCGCATTCCGCGAAACGTGCGGCTGCAAGGCCGTCCTCGATCTGCTCCAGCGTGGCCGACCACTCGGGTCCCACGCGATACACCGTCAGGTTCTTGAACAAGCGAAGGGTCTTTCCATGGAAAAGCAGTGGGTTGATCGGCGCTCGCGATCCGCCGGGGAGGCGGGATTGTCCACGGCGAGCCGACGCCCGCTTCGTCGAGGGCCGTGCGTATCATCCGGCGGCCCTTCGGCACTCGGTCGCACTTCAACAGGATTCCATGGAAGCTCTCTTCGTCTCGACCGGTGTCGTCGCACTCGCTGAAATCGGCGACAAGACCCAGCTGCTCGCCTTTATCCTTGCCGCCCGCTTCAAGAAGCCGGTCCCGATCATCCTGGGCATCCTCTGCGCGACGCTCGTCAACCACGGTCTTGCCGGCGCGCTGGGCGCGTGGATCACCGCGACGATCAGCCCGCAGACGCTGCGCTGGGTGCTGGGCGCGTCGTTCATCGGCATGGCGATCTGGACGCTGATCCCCGACAAGATCGAGGAAGAGGAAACGCAGATCGCCAGCAAGCTCGGCGTGTTCGGCGCCACGCTGATCACGTTCTTCCTCGCAGAGATGGGCGACAAGACGCAGATTGCCACGGTCGCGATGGCGGCGCACTACGGCACGCCGCTGCTGGTCGTGATCGGCACGACGCTGGGCATGCTGCTGGCCGACGTGCCGGCGGTGTTCATCGGCGACAAGCTGGCCAGCAAGATCCCGATGAAGCTGGTGCATTCGATCGCCGCCGCCATCTTCGCGGCGCTGGGGGTGGCGACATTGCTCGGCGCCGGTTCGAAGCTCGGTTTCTGACCAGCGCGTCGCCGGGTCGGGGGGGGCGGGCGAATACCCGCCCTGAAATTTCGCGTCCGATGTTCTAGAGTCGCGGCTGCTTCCCGGCCGTCAGGGCGATGCTGGGCAGGCCGAACCGCCCCGCCCCTAGACACAGGAGACAGCGATGAACGACCAACTCAAGAAGGCTGCTGACACCGTCCTCGCCACCACCGTCGGCGCGGCCGGCGGTGCGCCGGGCGTGGTCGCGATGGTGACCGACCGAAACGCCAACGTGTACGAGGGGGCCGCCGGCTTGCGCTCGCTCGGCGGCGACGCAGCGATGACCACCGACTCGGTGATGGCGATCTTCTCGACCAGCAAGGCGATCACCGGCACGACGCTGATGCAGCTGGTGGAAGAAGGCAAGGTAAGTCTCGACGATCCGGTCAGAAAGTACGTGCCCGAGATCGCCGAGATCCAGGTGCTCGAAGGCTTCGATGCTGCCGGCCAGCCGAAGCTGCGCGCGCCGAAGCGCGACATCACGATCAACCACCTGATGCTGCACACCGCCGGCTTCAGCTACGAATTCTTCAGCGCCGACGACCTGAAGCTGCGCGGCGCCAAGGGCATTCCCTCGGTGGTGTCGAGCACCTTCGCCTCGGTGAAGACCTGCCTGCTGTGGGACCCGGGTGAGAAGTGGGGCTACGGCGTCAACATCGACTGGGTCGGCAAGGTCGTCGAAGCGGTGCGCGGCAAGCGCCTGGGCGAGGTCATGCAGGAGCGCGTCTTCGCGCCGCTCGGCATGACCGACACGAGCTTCGTGATGACACCGTCGATGCAGGCGCGCCGCGCTGTCATCCACGACCGCGCGATGGACGGCAAGCTGACCCCGCTGCCCGACCTGGCGCTGCCGCAGCCGCCCGAAATGGACATGGGCGGCCACGGGCTCTACTCGACCGTCGGCGATTACATGAAGTTCATCCGCATGATCCTCAACGACGGGGCCGGGCCGAACGGCCGCGTGCTGAAGACGGAAACCGTCGACCAGATGTCGCGCAATGGCCTCGGCGCGCTGAAGTCGGGCGGCTGGACCACGTCGATCCCGTCGCTGTCGAACACCGGCGAGTTCTTCCCCGGACTGCCGAAGTCATGGGGCTACACCTTCATGATCAACGACGAGGCGACACCGTCGGGCCGCCCGGCCGGATCGCTGATGTGGGCGGGCCTGGCCAACCTGTTCTACTGGATCGACCGCCAGAACGGCATCGGTGGCTTCTGGGGCTCGCAGATCCTGCCGTTCCAGGACGTGTCGTCGTATCCGGGCTTCGTCGATTTCGAGACGACCGTCTACCGCCATCTGGCGCGTTGATCGCCTGGGGTGGCGCGAGTCGGCGCCACCCGTTGTCCCCCGCTAGAACTCGAACTCCGCCTGCATGCGGAACGTGTTGCGCGGGGCTCCATCGGTGAGCCCGAACAGCAGGGCGGCGTTGTACTTGATGGCCTGATGGTCGCCGACCTTGACGCGACCGAAGAGGGCCGGCCCCGCCACATGCGGCTGTTCCGACGACGCTTCCCAGTGATCCCACGGGCCGACGTCGCCGAACCCCTGCAGGCCGTACTCGAATGACTGCGTCCAACGGTATTTCAACTGCCACTGGTAGCCGAGCTCCGCCCTGCTCGGCTCGCTGCTGCGGATGTGTTTTTCGAACAGCAGGTTCAGGTTCGCCTGCAGGCTCGGGGTGAGGTCGGCCTGCAGCAGCGGACCCCAGCGGTATTCATAGCCTTCGCGGCGGTCCTTCGGGCGCTCGATCTCGAACAGGAAACCGACATCGACCGGGTACTTGCCCGTCTCGGTGAGCTGGAACTTGTTTTCCCACTCCCACGCGTCGAAGCTGTGGCCTTCGCCAGGCTGCTTGTGCCAGATGGCATACAGCTCGGTGAACCACCAGCTGTTGACGCCCAGCCCGAGGCCCAGCGAATACTGGCTCTCACGCGTCCCGTCGCGCGACTTGGCGGTCCCCGCCTTGAAGTCGATCTCGCGTTCACCCTCCTCGACGAGGGGCGTGACGACGTATTCGGACGGACCGGCCATCGCCAGGGACGGGACCGACAAAGAGGACAAGGCAAGGGCGGCCAGCGCCCCCGCCCGAAAGGCGGTCCGCATGTTTCAAGCTCCAGAATGAACGAAGGGGTCGAGCGAGACTTGCCGCCGTCAGCGGACTGCCGCGCCCGGCCTGAGCAGGCGCGTGCCGACGCCGATGAAACCCAGCACGGCGAGGTAAGCCGCCAGCTGGGCTGCCGAGGGCTGCGCGTCGTATCCGACCAGCGCATGCAGCAAGGTTCCAAAGGCCGAATCGGGCGACAGCAGCCGGGTGCTGTCCCACAGCGGACTCGTCCACGACTCGATGAGGCCGGCCTGTGCCAGTGCCCTGGCCAGTTGGCTGGCCAATGATCCGGCCAGCAGCGCGATCAGTACATTGGTGACGGAGAACACGCGCCGCGCGGGTATGCGGGACAGGCCCGCGTAGATGCCGAGTCCGACCGCCGCACCGCACAGCAGCCCCAGAGCGCCGGCTGCCAGAACCCTGGCCGGCGGCTCCGCGGCGTTGCCGGTGAGGGACCCACTCACGAACAGCACCGTCTCCGCGCCTTCCCGCAGCACCGCCAGGGCCACCACGACCAGCAGCGCCCACGGGGTTCGATTGCCCTCCTGCACGGACAGTCCGAGGTGCTTCGCCTCGCTGACCATTTCTCGGGTGTGCGTGCTGACCCAGATGCAGTGCCACAGCAGCATCGCCAGGGCGAGTGACAGGACCCCGATGTTCACGACGTCCTGGCCGAGACCATCGAGCCTGCTGCCGAGCTGTTGTGCAAGCAGCGCCAGGATGACGGCGCCCATTGCACCGGCGCCGACCCCAGCGCTCAGCCAGCGCGTGCGGCCGGCCAGGCCGCGTGTTGCCGCAGCAACGATGCCGATGAACAGCGCCGCCTCGAGTGACTCGCGGAAGACGATGAGCGCGGTGGTGAACATCCCGGTGGCCCTCCGCCTACTCGGCCACCACGGTGCCCTTGGCCGTGGCTTCGTTGTACTCGCCGAAAAAGGCGTAGCTGCCCGGCTTGAGAGGCCCGATGTAGATGGTCGCCTTGGTGCCGGCAGGAACGATCTTCTCCCGATTCAGGCTGTGGCTCTCGAACTCCTCCGGTGTCGCGTCCTGGTTGTGGACGACCAGCTTGATGCGCTGGCCGGATGGCACCTTCAGTTCAGCCGGCTCGAATCGGTGGTTCTTGATGACGAGCAGCATCTCGGGCTCCGCGGCCTGAAGGGTTCCCGCACAGGTCAGTGCAGCCAGGGCCATGGCGGACAGGAAGTGGTAGCGGTTCATAGGTGTCCTGACTGGTGATCAAATGACGACCATGGCAATGGTAAAGCGAACGGTTCGCATTAGCAACCATGAGGGGCGCGGGATCCTCGTAACCGACCGATCCACCCCTCGCGTGCCGAGTCAGGCTACTTTGTGGTCGTCGTGTACTTCAGGCTGTTCGGCGTGTCGAGGTCGAACGAGAAGACCCTGGCGCTGGCCTCCGGTCGGGAGTTTCCATCGCGAAGGACGGTGAACCCCAGCCCGATGCGGGTCGGCCCGGCCGACGCGTTGAACCAGAGGTCCTTGTCGAGCGCTGCCGCCGCACTGGGCAGCGTGCCGAGCATGTTCAACGTGCGGGTCGTGCTGTCGTAGCTGAACAGCGGGGCGTCGCTGAAGTACCCCGTCACCGCGGCGCCGCTGAAGACGAAGCGGGTGAGGTTCACGCTGTTGTTGAAGTCCACCGCGCTGGCTTCGACATCCTGCACGCTGAACGCGTTTATCGCCGAGTAGAGGCTGGTGTCGTTCTCGTCGATGTACTGGAGCGTCGTTGCCAGAACATGCGATGCCGGGAAGTAGCCGACCTCGTACAGCCCCAGTTGATGGATGCCCGTCGAAGTCGTGCGCACGAAAGCCTGGGTGTTCGGTGAATACGCGGTGGTCTTCAGTGCGCCGGTTGCCTTGTTGACGCGGATCAGGCGCGAGTTGTCGCCCACGACGTCAGGACCCGGATCATTGAGTGCCAGATACAACACGCCCACCCCCATCGTCGCCCGGGCCAGCGGCCCGCTGCCGGAAGCCAGCAACGATGCCGCCGGGGCAGCGCGGCTGATCTTCAGCACCTTCCAGGTGGGGGCGCCCTGGCCATCGGTTGCCGTCGAGTAGACGTAGAAGTTGTCGGCATCGAAGCCGATCGGCTCCCAGTTGCCGCCGGCGGTCAGCGCAGCGTTCAGCGGCGCCTGACTGAACGAGGTGCCGCCGGAGAAATCGACGACGCTGAGCCGCTCGCCGTCATCGACCAGTGCGGTGCGGTAGGTGCTGTCGACCACCTTCGTGATCGCCCGTGCCGCGGCGGGGCGAATGGTGACGGTGGTCGCCGGGCTGGTGTCCCACAGCACGACGGTGCGGGAGAAGATCCAGCCTCGCGGAGCCAGCGTTGCCGCGTCGCGCACCACGCCCAGCGGCTGCTCGCCGGTGAAGGGCGTGTAGACCAGTGCGCCGTCGCTTGCAAATCGCAGCTCGGCGGCGCCGTCGCAAGCGCCGCTGGCGCTCTTGACTGACACCAGGAAGCGCGAGTTGAACGGGGTCGCGTAGTCGTTGGCTGCTTTCAGGAAGCGGCACGCCGAGGTCGACGACGAATGTCGCACCCGTGACGACGGCGCGTCGCCGTTGGCCTGCAGCGGCACGCTGCGCACCTGGCCGTCCATGATGTAGAGCAGCGTGTGCGGCTGGATCGACGCGACCCTCTGTGTCGCAGTGTCCACCGACCCGCTCGACACCAACTGGGTGGTGAAGATGTTTGCGACGCCGGTGGTGTCGATCTGGTATTCGTTGTCGGGCTGGCTCGGATGCACCAGCGACAGCGCGACCTTCGAGTCGACCTGCTTGTTGATCCAGCCATACGCCCCCGAAGTCGGGAACGTCGTCAGCGCGCCGTCATGGCCGCCTCCGCCGCCGCAGCTCGACAGGCCGATCAGTGTGGACAGCAGCGCCGTGAGGCAGAGGGTGCGGGGCAGGTTCATCGGGTCTCCGATCGGAAGCATGGTCGAATTTGAGGTGACTGGTGGCGTTCGTCGCGCGGGTGCTGGCAGGGCTCTGGAACGCACCCGGCTACTTTGTGGTCGTCGTGTACTTCAGGCTGTTCGGCGTGTCGAGGTCGAACGAAAACACCTTCGAGCCAGCTTCACTGATGGCGCCCATGCTGTACTTCGCTGCGAACCCGATGCCCGTACTTGTGGGTCCGGCGTTCACTGACGTCGCGAGGTCCAGGTCCGACGCAGCCCCGTACTCGGCCGCGCCGGGCAGCTTGCCGAGCTCGGTGGCGCTGCGGGTCCGGGTGTCATAGGCGGTGAGCATCGCGTCTGCGTAGCTCTGTGCGTTGTTGGCGGCAAATACAAAACGCGTGATGTTGATGCTTCGTCCGAAGTTCAAGGTGTCCGCTGCGACCGGCAAAAGCGGATAGCCCTGATCGGCCGTGTACAGCGTGTTGTTGTTTTCGTCGATGAACTGAAGTTGGGTGCGCAGGTTTTGATTGGCGGTGCGGGGGGACGTCAGGTCCCTCAGCTTCAACATGTGCACCCCTGCAGCGCCCGTCTGCACCGAGGGTTCGATGCCGGCGGGGAAGACCGTTTGCGGGACCAGACCGCCCGCCTTGTTGATCCGGAACAGGGTGTACGTCTGATCGACGCCGACGGGCTGAGCCACCGCATAGATCAGGTTGCTGCCCATCGCGACGCTGGTGAGCTGTCCGGTTCCACTGGCGAGCAACGACGCGACCGGACGGGATCGTGTGATCTTCAGAACCTTCCAGGCGATGGAATCCTGAGCCACCGAAGCGACTCGGAGGTAGAAAGCGTCGATGTCGAATCCGATGAGGTCCCAGGCTGTGCCGGCAGTGATGCCGGGGTTCAACGGCGTCTCGACGATGGTGCTGCCCGACGGAAATTCGAGCACGCTCAGCCCTCCTGAGCGACGCACGATCGCCGAGCGATCGGTGCCGGCAACCACGATGTTGGAGTCGATGGTGCCGGGCGGACTCAGCCGGAGCGTGGTGCCGTCGTTCCACAGCACCACCCGGTCGCTGTAAAGCCAGGCACGGGGAGCCAGCGTTGAGGTATCGCGCAGGACACCGACAGGTGCGGCATCGTCTGGGCTCGTGCTCAGGATGGTGGAGACGAGTTCGCCGTTGCCCGAGAACCGCAATTCGGAAAACCCGAGCGGCCGGTTGTCATCGAATCGCGTCGAGCCCGAGCAGTTGCCCAGTGGGCCCTTGCGCGAAACGATGAGGCGCGAGTTCAGCGGGTTCGCGTGGTCGTTCGCCACCAAGCCGAATCCGCAGGCATCCGCCGAACCCGAGACGGGAGGTCGAGACACCGGCGCTGCTCCGTCGGCTTGGAGCCGCAAGGACCGAACGGCCTCATTCACGATGTAGACCAGCGTGTGGGGCTGGATTGCAGTGACCTGCTGCGCGCCCGCGTTCACGGTTCCGCTGGACACCACACTCGTGCTGGATACCGCTTCCTGTCCGCTGTTGCTGATCTGGTAGGCGGTATCGGGCTGGCTGCGGTGAACCAGGAACAGCTGAGGATGTTCACCGAACGACCTGACGATCCAGCCATACGCACCCGCGGTCGGGAATGTCGTCAGCGCGCCGTCATGGCCGCCTCCGCCACCGCAGCTCGACAGGCCAATCAATGTGGAAAGCAGCGCGGTGAGGCAGAGGGTGCGGGGCAGGTTCATCGGGTGTACGGACAGGACGTGGCTCGATCATCGCCTCCGATCGCACGGCGTGGAACGTAGCTACCCCCCTAGTGCGTCGTCCAGCACCTCGACCCAGTGCCTCACCGGCGTCGGCGTGCCGGTCTGCAGATGCTGGATGCAGCCGACGTTGGCCGACACGATGACCTGGGCCTCGACCTCGGCCAGGTTGGCGAGTTTGCGGTCGCGCAGCTGGTACGCCAGCGTCGGCTGCAGCACCGAGTAGGTGCCGGCCGAGCCACAGCACAGGTGGCTTTCGTTCGGCGACACCTGGATGTCGAAGCCGAGCGCGCCCAGGTGCGTCTCGACGCCTCCGCGAAGTTGTTGCGCGTGCTGCAGGGTGCAGGGCGGGTGGAAGGCCAGGCGCGTCGTCGGCTGGCGGTGCAGGCGCGGCTTCAGCAGCGGCACCAGCTCGGGCAGCAGTTCGCTGAGGTCGCGGGTCAGCTCGCTGATTCGCTTCGCCTTGTCGGCGTAGGCCTCGTCGTGCGCCAGCGCATGGACGTAGTCCTTGACGGTAGCGCCGCAGCCCGATGCGTTCATCACGATCGCTTCGACCTTGTTCGACACCACGCTGGGCCACCACGCGTCGATGTTGCGGCGCATGTCGGCCATGCCACCCTGTTGATCGCCGAGGTGGCTGCGGATCGCGCCGCAGCAGCCGGCCTCCTCGGCCACCATCGTCTGGATGCCGGCCGCATCCAGCACGCGTGCGGTGGCGCTGTTGATGTTGGGCAGCATCGCCGGTTGCACGCAGCCCATCAGCATCAGCACCTTGCGCGGATGCTCGCGTTTCGGCCATCGGTGCGCGCGCGCCTGCTCGTCAGCACCGGCCTTCGGTGCCACCTTGCCCTTCAGAGCGTCTGGCAGCAGCGGGCGCACGAGCTGGCCGAGCTTCATCGCCGGCTCGAAGAGTGGCGACGTCAGGCCTTCCTTCAGCAGCCAGCGCACCGTCTTCTCGCCGCGCGGACGTTCCACCTTCTCGTCGACGATGCGCCGGCCGATCTCGACCAGTTCGCCGTACTGCACACCGGACGGGCAGGTGGTCTCGCAGTTGCGGCAGGTCAGGCAGCGGTCGAGGTGCTGTTGCGTTTTGCGCGTGGGCTCGGCGCCTTCGAGAACCTGCTTGATCAGGTAGATGCGACCGCGCGGGCCGTCGAGCTCGTCGCCCAGCAATTGGTAGGTCGGGCAGGTCGCGGTGCAGAAGCCGCAGTGCACGCACTTGCGCAGGATCGCCTCGGCGGTGTCGCCGTCGCGCGTGCCTTTGAATTCGGGGGCGAGGTGGGTTTGCATCGTTCAGAGAGCGAGTGTGTCAGGACGGCAGGAGCCGCAACAGCAGAGGGATGAGCCAGGGCAGCAGAAGTGAGGCGAGGACCACCTGCAGTCCGAGCGCGAGGCCGGCATACGCGCCCGAATCGGCATGCACCTGCATCGCGCGCGCAGCGCCGAGGCCATGAGCCGCAGTGCCGATCGCGAAGCCGCGGACCGAGGGTGCCATGATGCCCAGCGCGTCGAACAGGTACTTCGCGCTCATCGCGCCGACCAGCCCGGTCAGCACCGCGAACACCGCCGCCAGCGCCGGGATGCCGCCGAGCTGCTCGGCGATGCCCATCGCCACCGGCGCGGTCACCGATTTGGGCGCGAGCGATCGCAGCAGGTCGGTGGGCAGCCCGAGCGCCCAGCCGATCGCCACCGCACTGAACGCGGCCGCGAGCCCGCCGGCCAGCGCGGCGACGGTGACCGCGAGCGCGCGTTCGCGCAGCTCGGTGCGGCGCTGCCACAGCGGCCACGCAAGCGCGACGACCGCTGGCCCGAGCAGGAAATGGATGAACTGCGCGCCCGAAAAATACGTCGGGTACGGCGTGCCGCTGAGCGTGAGCAGCACCGCCAGCGCGACCACCGTCCACAGCACCGGATTGGCCCAGGGCGCCTGCCCCAGTCGCACATAGACGGTGTGTGCGAACACGTAGGTCACGAGCGTCGCCGTCAGGCCGAACAGCGGCGTGGCCGACAGGTAGACCCAGAGCTCGACGAAGTTCTGCATGGTGCGCGGGTGCCGGATCAATGCGCGGCGGGGGCGGGCTTCGGCAACAGCGCGCGCAACACCAGTGCCGTCACCGCGAGGCCGATCCAGGTCGACAGCACCAGCGCGACCGCGAGCTGGGCTCCGTATTGCGACAGGAGTCCCATGTGCGTCATCACGCCGACCCCCACCGGGACGAACAGCAGCGACAGGTGAGCCAGCAGCACGTCGGCTGCGGCGCTGACCGGGTCGCGAACGGGCGCCCACGCCAGCGCCAGCATCAGGATCAGCATGCCGATCACCGGCCCGGGCAGCCCGATCGGTGCGGCTCGCGCCAGCAGCTCACCGGCCGACTGGCAGGCCAGCAGCCAGGCCAGGCCCTTCAGGGGTTCGCGGGCTGGCGTGGTCACGGGCGGCGCCGCTTGCGCTGCATCACAGGCCGGGGTAAAGCCGGCCGGGATTGAACACCCCGTGCGGATCGAACGAGCGCTTCAGCTCGCGGTGGATGCGGTCCAGCGGGGATGCCAAGGGTGCGAAGACCCCGGCTGACTTGTCCCGGCTGCGATACAGCGTGGCGTGGCCACCGGCGCGTTGGGCAATCCCGCGCAGGTGCGCCACGGTCTCCGGCAGCACATTCGGCGTCACACACCAGCGTTGCGCGCCCGCCCATTCGATCAGTGGCGTGCCCGGCAGTGCGAGCATCGGCGCGGTCTGCGGCACCGAGAGCCGCCACAGCGCACCGCCGGCCTGCACGGCCTCGCGGGCTGCCACGAAGAACTCGTCCCGGTGGTCGCGCAGACCGGCCCAGAACGGGTCGGCCAGATCCGCACCAATGACTTCGCCGCCCAGCGTCTGGAACGTCGATGTGGCCGCCTGCACTGCCGCGGCTGCGCCGCGCAGCCGCACGACGAGCATGCCGTTCCACAGCGCACTGGCGTTCAGCGGCAGCGGCTGGCCGCCCCAGCGATGCAGTTGCGCCAGTGCCTGCGTGGCGTCCAGGTCGAAACGCAGCGTGGTCGTGGCCGGCGCGATCGGCAGCACCTTGATCGACACCTCGAGGATCACGCCGAGCGTGCCGAGCGAGCCGACGAGCAGACGCGACACGTCGTAGCCGGCAACGTTCTTGATCACCTGTCCGCCGAAGCTCAGCACCTCGCCCCGGCCGTTGAGCAGCGTGGCTCCGAGCACGTAGTCGCGCACAGCACCGAGGGCCGCGCGCGACGGGCCCGACAGGCCTGCGGCGATCATGCCGCCCACGGTGCCGCCCTGCGTCGTCGCCTCGGGCGTGTCGCCCGAGAAGTGCGGTGGCTCGAACGGCAGGCACTGGCCCTTCTCGGCCAGCGCGGCCTCGAGCTCGGCCAGCGGCGTGCCGCAGCGCGCGGTCACGACCAGCTCGGTCGGCTCGTGGCTGGAGATGCCGCACAGCTCGGTGGTGTCGAGCAGCTCGCCCCGCGGTGCCTCGCCGTAGAAGTCCTTCGTGCCGTCGCCGCGGATGCACAGCGGCGTGCCGGACTCGGCGGCCGAACGGATGCGATCGATCAGGCGCGCGAGCGCGGGGTCGTTGTCGTCGATGTCGGTCAAGGAAAACTCGTTCAGAAACGGGGCAGATCGGGGAACGGCAGCAGGCCCTTGCGCACGTGCATCTTTCCGTACTCGGCGCAGCGGTGCAGCGTCGGGATCACCTTGCCGGGGTTCAGCAGTTCGGTCGGATCGAACGCGCGCTTGACTGCGAACATCTGCTCGCGCTCGGCCGGCGTGAACTGCACGCACATCGAGCTGAGCTTCTCGATGCCGACGCCGTGCTCACCGGTCACCGTGCCGCCCAGACGCACGCTGGTCTCGAGGATGTCGGCCCCGAAGAGCTCGCAGCGGTGCAGTTGGTCGGGGTCGTTGGCGTCGAACAGGATCAGCGGGTGCAGGTTGCCGTCGCCGGCGTGGAAGACGTTGCAACAGCGCAGGCCGTAGGTGGTTTCCATCTCGGCGATGCGCACCAGGATCTCGGCCAGCTTGTTGCGGGGAATGGTCGAGTCCATGCACATGTAGTCGGGGCTGATGCGTCCGCTGGCCGGGAAAGCGTTCATCCGGCCGCTCCAGAACTTCAGCCGCTCGGCCTCGTCGCGGCTGATGTCGAAACGCGTGGCGCCGGCCGCTTCGAGCACCGCGACCATGCGGCCGATTTCTTCTTCCACCTCTTCGGGCGTGCCGTCGCTCTCGCAGATCAGGATGGCCGCGGCGTCGAGGTCGTAGCCGGCGTGCACGTAGTCCTCGACCGCGGCGGTCATCGGCTTGTCCATCATCTCGAGTCCGGCCGGGATGATCCCGGCGCCGATCAGCGCCGCAACCGCATGCCCCGCCTTGCGCACGTCGTCGAAGCTGGCCAGGATGGCGCGCGCCAGCAGCGGCTTGGGCACCAGCTTGACCGTCACCTCGACGGTGACGGCGAGCATGCCTTCGGAACCGATCACGATGGACAGCAGGTCGAGCCCGGCGGCGTCGAGCGCGTCCGAGCCGAACTCGACCGGCTCGCCCTCGACGGTGTAGCCGCGCACACGCAGGACGTTGTGGATCGTCAGCCCGTACTTGAGGCAGTGCATGCCGCCCGAGTTCTCGGCCACGTTGCCGCCGATCGTGCAGGCGATCTTGCTGCTGGGGTCGGGCGCGTAGTACAGGCCGTGGCGCGCCGCCGCCTCGCTGATCGCCGCATTGCGAACGCCGCTCTGCACGACCGCGGTGCGGCTGACCGGATCGATCCGGACGATCTTGTTGAACTTGGCGAGGCTGAGCGTGACGCCGAGCGCGTGCGGTGTGGCGCCACCGCTCAGGCCCGTGCCGGCGCCGCGTGCGACCACCGGCACCGCCAGCTGATGGCAGGCGGAGAGCACGGCGGCCAGCTGCGCCTCGGTCTCGGGCAGCGCCACCGCCAGCGGCATCTCGCGGTAGGCGGTGAGGCCGTCGCATTCGTAGGGGACCGTGTCCTCTCCCTGCCACAGCAGCGCATGCGGCGGCATCAACGGGGTCAGCGCCTTCACGACCAGCGCCTGACGCAACTTGCGGTCGACCGGAACGTCGGGTGGCAGTGCGGGTGCCAGCTCGGTCGCCGTGGTGGGGGCGTTCATCGCGTCACTCCGTGGGTACGTGGGTGCGGGGGCCGGCGGTGAAGACCGTCAGCACGCCGGTGTAGCCGTACAGATGCCGGTGCGCGATCTCGCCGTTGGCGAAGAACCCGACCAGCGGCACGTCGCCGAGCGCATGCCTCACGATCGCGAGCTCGGCCGATGGCGCGCCGAAGTGCGGGCCGCCGCGTCCCGAGCAGCTGACGTACACCGCCCCCGCGATCTGCCGCGCCGGATGCGGCGCACTGACGAGGGCGCCGCCGTTCAGCGCCAGCGCGGTTTCTAGGGGCAGGTCATCGGGTTCGAGCTCCTCGCGGATCTCGGCGCAGATGCGCACCAGGTCGCGTCTCGCGGCCTCGGTGTTGCGCTGGCAGAACGCGAGCTGCATGCCCGGTTCGACCACGTCGCCGATCGCGACCGCATGCCGTCCCGGGTCGATGCCGACCAGATGGCGCACGCGAGTTTCGACACCGAAGCTGCGACCGTGCGCAGGTGTCCGGCCCGAATCGCTCAGGCCCACCAGCGTGCCGCGAAGGCGGGGCAGGGCTTCTCGCGGGTCCTTCGCATCGACGTTCAGGTCACGCAGCAGGACCGCCAGCGCGGGTTCGTTGTCCAGCGTCACCACAAGATTGCGCTCGCCCTCGCTGATGCGTCGCACCGCGCCGATGGGCTGGCAGCCCTGGGTGACGCGCGAGATCAGCGGAACCTGCGCATCGAAGGCCACGCCGGAGAGTCCGCCGACAAACACGCCATCGGCGATGTGCGCCGTTCGCCCGCGACCTGACGACAGCCCGCCGAACAGGTAGCCGGAGGAGGTCTGGTCGGCCAGCTCGGCGATCAGCTCCGCTGTCTCGTGTCCCGAGGGGTCGGCATGCACCTGCGCTGCCGCGGCAGAAAAGCCGCTCTGACCCGACAACGGCCGCACACCGGAAAAGACGCGGAAGTGTTCCGGCGCGATGTCGCCCAGCATGAGCGACAGCGCGGGTTCGTCGAAGTATTCGACCCCGTTGGCCGCGACCCCGATGCCGACCGAACCGACCCAGGCCACGCCCGGCCACTGCGCGCGCAAGGCGTCCAGCAGGTGTTCGGCGGCTGGAGCGTAGTGGTCGGTCAGGTAGAGCCAGCCGAGTGTCGGCGTGTCGATGTGGTCGGGCATCGCGCGCTGGCCCTCCAGCTGCGCGGTCGCGAGCGACAGCGCCATGCGCCAGTCGGGGTGTGTGGCATGGGCATGCAGAAACAGTTTCATCGCTTGGTGCGGGCAGGCGTCTTGCGCGTTGCAGCGCTTGCCGCGCGGCTGCTGCGGGCAACGGAAGTCTTGGTGGTGGTGGTCTGGCGGGGTGGGGCGGAGGATGCGGACGTATTGGATCGGCTCGCGTGCGGCGCGTGCGATGCCTGGGTTGGTGCTGCGCCCGGAACCGCGGCCAGCCCGGCCGCACCTTCCTTGAGCGCGTTGGCGGCCAGCTCGCTGAACTGCTGCGTCAACGCGCCCCACCACTGCATCGGGTCGACTGCTGGCTTGGGGTCGGCATTCCTGGCGGTGTCCGCGCCTGCCTCGGCTGTGCTGGCCGCCTCGGTCGTGGCAGCGGCTTCGGCCAGCGCAGGCGTGTGTTCTTCTTCGCTCTCGTCGGTCGCATCGGAGGGCGGTGCGGCGCCAGTTGCGCCGTGCGCGGCGGCCGTCGCTGGCATGCGGATCGTCAGCGAGTCGCGCAGATCGCTCATCTGCACGTTCATCGTCTGCAGCGTCGCCAGGGTCATCTTCTGCACCTCGAGCGCCTGGATCGTCGCGCCCAGCATGCGGGCGTTCTGTTCGAGCCAGAACTGGATGGTGCGCAGTTCCTGGATGCGCTTGTCGAGCTCCTCGGGATTCAACGTCGGAGCGACCCACTGGCCGATGCCCGGCAGCGCAGCGCCGGCGTTTTTCACCAGTCCCTGGAGAAATTCAAACCCGGGTGCGAACGAGGTGAAAGCGGGGATGTCGGCCATGGTGTGCCTCCTGAGCGGGAACCGGTTCCATTGTGCCCGTCGGGACCGCACGCGTCGGGGTGCCTGCGAACAGCCCTGCTGTGCAGGTTCGAGCGCTCAGCGCGGTCGCAGGTCGATGCGCAGCACCCCCGCGTCCTGCGTCCAGCGCAACCGGCCGAGCACGTCCATGCCCAGCAGCGGTCGGTCGCTCAGTCCCGGCAGCGCCGTGATGCGCAGGCGGTCTGCGACCACCCCACCGTCGAGCGTCACGTCGCCGCTGACCACGTGGCCGGAAACCACGCCGCCGGCGGTGTTCGACTGCACGCGGCCCAGCGGATCGAGCCGCAGCTCTTGTGCCAGCGACGCGGAGATCGCGGTCGAGGTTGCGCCGGTGTCGATCAGGAAATCGACGGCCCGCCCGTTGATGCGCCCTGGCCAGTGGTAGTGCCCATCCGGTCCGCGGGCGATCTCGATGACGCCGCCCTCGCTCCGAAAGCGGGTTTGCTGCTGCGCGTGCAACCACCACTGGATGCCCAGGAACACCGCCAGGCCGAGCAGCAGCCACAGGGTCACCACCTTGAAGGTGGGCGGCAGATCCTGGCTCATGAACGACGACTCATCGACGGATGGACCTTTCGAGCAGGGTGGATCTCAGGCGTTCAGGGGGTCTCTGGTTCTGCGATCGATGTGGCCCCTTGAATGGGGCGCGGCCGCACCGGAGGCGAACCATCGTCGTATTCTCGACTCCACCCCCACTCGTTGACTGCTGCGTCCCACCATGCGTTCCGACATCCCACCGAACACGCCACGCGGTCGCCCGCCGCTCCACGTGCTGATCACGCTGACTCTCGTGGCGCTGGCGTTGCACGGCTGCCTGCTCGACGGGGTTCCGGTCGACGCGGCCGAGCTTCCGCTGCCGGCCGTGCCGAACGCTCCCGCAGTTCAGGTGCGCTCGCTGACCCCCGCGTCGCTCGACACGGCAATCGTCCCCGCTGTGGAGGCCACTGCGCAGCCGTTCGCGGCGGCTGCCTTGCAGGCCTTGCCGGCCGCGACGTCGACCCGGGTGGAACCTGCTTCGGAGACCGCGTTGTCGCGCGCGGCGCCGCCCGAGCCGATCCACTCTGCCGAGGCGCCTTCCGAGCCTCCGTCTGTCGCCGCATCCGAGGTGATCACTCCCGCCGGGCAGGCCCCTTCGGAGCCTGCCACCGAGACCGCGCGGGTCGCGTCGAAGCCCGAGGCTCGCTCATCGGCCACCGCCGCCAGCGAGCCGGTGATGCTGCGCCAGCCGGAGCATCCCGTGCCGGTGTATCGCACCCAGATTCCGCCCGCGATGACGATCGAGTACGACATCAGTCGCGGAGCCATTTCCGGTACCGGCGAACTGAACTGGCGGCCCGAGGGCGGCCGCTACGAGGCCCGTCTGCAGGCGAGCGTGATTGGCTACACGTTGCTCAGCCAGATCAGCCAGGGCGGATTCGACAAGGCCGGGCTGGCACCGCTGCGCTTCACCGACCAGCGTGCCCGCAAGGCGGCACGCGCCGCCAACTTCCAGCGCGATGCGGGCAAGATCACGTTCTCCGGCCCGAGCGACGAGTTCGCATTGCCTGCCGGCGTGCAGGACCGGTTGAGCTGGATGATCCAGCTGCCGGCCGTGCTGTCTGCCGAGCCCAAGCGCGCGGTGACCGGCGGTGAAGTCGTGCTGTATGTGGTCGGTGCGCGCGCCGACGTCGCGATGTGGACCCTGCGTTGCCTGGGTGTCGAGACGGTCGAGACGGCCACTGGCGCGGTGCGCACCGTGAAGTTCATGCGCACGCCACGCAGCGCGAAGGACACGCAGGCCGAGGTCTGGCTCGACCCGACCCGCCACTATCTGCCAGTGCGCGCGCGATTGACCCAGGCGGGAGACGAGGCGGACGCGTTCGAGCTGGTCTTGCGTGGCCTGAAGGTCGGCCCCTGAATCGCGGGGGGGCTGTGCCGCAGCGCATGCGCTTGAAACGCGCGCCGTCAGGCGCATGTGGAGGACAGACGGTATCGCCGTCAACCCGGGAAGCATTCCTGCGTTGAATGGTGACCCCGATGAAGCCATCGACCAAGGAGTTTCCTGATGCACATGCTCTACAACTCGGACAGTTTTGTCGTGGTGCAGTTTGAAGTGCCTGCGGATGCCGCCTTGCCCGAAACGTCCGACTGCCTGATGCGCGGCGGCTATGAAATCGTCGACAAGTTCTCGCGCAAGGAGATCTTCATCGAGGGGGCGATGGCCCAGAGCTTCAAGGAGGGCGTCGATGCGCTGATCGAGACGCGTCCGGCCGGACCCACCGAAGACGAAATGGACGATTACATCGAGCGCTACGCCTCGTTGATGCATCAGCCGGTGGTCATGCACTGACGACAAGCCTCCCCTCGGCTCCGGGGCTTGATGCCGGGTGCTGCGGGGGGCAAGATGGCTTCGACCGGCGTGTCCCAGGGCCGGGTTCCGGGGGTGTCCATGGTCCACAGTCTCGATGGGTTGCGGGTGGTGTTGTCGCCAGACCTCGGCGAGGCCCCGGTGCTCGACCGCATGTGCTCGCGGTTCGTGCTCACGCTGACGATGCGGCACGTCGGGCGCTTCAACCTGCGTCGGGACTGGAACAGCCTGCTGTCGCTGACCGGGCGGCATCTGGTCTGGCCGGTGTCCGTGCTGACGCGGCTGCGCGAATTCCTGAAGCTGCGCTGCCGGGGCAACGAACAGTGGCGCGGCCACGAGGTCTTGAGCGACGAGGCCTTCATCGAGCGGCACGGCGGATGGCGCGGGCCCTACGAGGAAGTCACGCTGTTCTTCTATGTCGACGAATACATCAAGGATGCGCCGAAGGACCTGCTCGCGGTGCTCGGTGCGACCGCCGACTGGCTGGAACGCAGCCTGAAGAAGGAATCCACGCTCGTCGAGAAGAACATCGACGCGCTGGCCGGCCTGCTGCAGCTGAACCCCGCCGAGCGCGCGCTGCTGCTGTACGGCACGCTGGCCCGGTATCAGCGCGACCTGCGCGGCCTGCTGGTCGAGTTCAAGGTGTCCAGCGCGCAAGAGGCGCACGCCGCGATCGCCACCGTGGCCGGTGTGAACGAGGCCGATGTGGCCGAAGCGCTGCGCGCGGGATCTCGGCTCGAACGCATCGGCATGGTCGAGAACCTGATCTCCGAACACAACATCACCGATCTGGCCGACCTGATGAAGGTCAGCGAACAGCTGCCGCCGGTGCTGATGCGGCACTACGAGGGACCGTCGGACCTGATGGCGGTGTTCACCCGGCCGGCCCGGCGCAGTGAACTGTCGCCATCGGACTTCCATTACGTCAGCGAGGACCTTCGCGTTCTGACGGCGATGCTGAGCCACGCGGTGGCTCGCAAGGAAGCCGGCGTCAACGTGCTGCTGTACGGGCCGCCGGGCACCGGCAAGACCGAACTCGCCAAGGTCGCGGCTCAGGCGGCGGGGCTGGAGTTGTACGAGGTCGAGTACGCCGACCGCGACGGCAACAGCCTCAATGGCCGGGACCGCTATCGCTCGCTGCAGATCAGTCAGGTGTTCCTGAAGGCGAGCGCCAACGTGGCCTTGCTGTTCGATGAGGTCGAGGACGTGTTCCCGCCAATCTCCACCGACGCTGCGCAGTTGATGGCGCGGCTCGACACCGGCGACGGCGCACCGAGCGGCAGCGTCAGCGGCAAGGCCTGGGTCAACCAGATCCTGGAGACCAACCCGGTGCCGGTGATCTGGGTGACCAACCGCATCGAGCAGATCGACCCGGCTTTCCGCCGCCGCTTCCAGTACCACCTCGAACTGAAGAGCCCGCCGCCTGGCGCGCGCGAGGCGCTGGTGACGCGCGCGCTGGCCGGCGTGCCGGTGTCCGATGGTTTCGTGGCGCGGCTCGCCGAGCGGCGCGGTTTGACGCCGGCGCAGGTTCGCACCGCGGTCAAGTTCGCCCGGTTGGCGACGCCCGCATCCACCGTCGCAGATGACGCCTCGGCTGAGCCGGGCGAGCACCGCGCCGCCTTCGAGGCGCTGATCGAGCGCCAGATCGGCAATGCCGACAAGGCGCTGGGCACCGCGTCGCAGGAGCGCGCGGCCAGACGCGAGGTCACTTCCTACGACCTCGGCCTGATGAACACCGAGTCGCGTTTCGAGGTCCCGAAGATCGTCGAGGCACTGCGCCGCAAGTGCTATGGCACGCTGTGCTTCCACGGACCTCCGGGCACCGGCAAGACCGCGCTGGCAGAGCACATCGCGCAGCAGCTGCAGCGCCCGCTGATGATCCGGCAGGCCTCGGACCTCATGAGCAAGTTCGTCGGTGAAACCGAGCAGAACATGGCGCGCATGTTCGAGGAGGCGCAGGCCGAACAGGCAGTGCTGTTGCTCGACGAGGCCGACAGCTTCCTGCGCAGTCGGCGCATGGCCGAGCGCAACTACGAGATCAGCGAGGTCAACGAGATGTTGCAGGGCATGGAGCGTTTCGCTGGCGTCTTCATCTGCACGACCAACCTGTTCGGCGAGCTCGACGAGGCGGCGCTGCGCCGATTCACCTTCAAGGTGCGCTTCAAGCCGCTGACCGCCGAGCAGCGCGAGCGCATGTTCATTGCCGAGGCACTCGATGGTGATGCGGCGCGACTCACCGCCGAGCAGCAGGCACGCCTGTGCGAGCTCGATGCGCTCGCACCCGGTGACTTTGCCTCGGTCAAGCGCCAGATCGACGTGCTGGGCGAAGCATTCGAGCCCGATGAGTTTCTCTCGCAGCTCGAAGCCGAACACCGCGTCAAGCCCGAAGTTCGACAGCAGCGCCACATCGGATTCATGCACTGATTTTTATCGTTTCGCGGGTTTCTCGGGCTCAAGTGAGGGTATCCGGACGCCGATAGACCCGAATGCTTGAATGGTTTGTGTCGTCGCTGCTCGCACTCGACTGGATGCTGGCGTTTCTGGCGGCGTTCGTCTGCCTGGATCTGGCGAAGCGGCTGGAGTCGAAGCTCGACCGCGAAGGATTCGGTTGGTTGCTGGGTGCATCACTCGCGTTGGCCACGGGCCTGTGGTCCGCACAGGTGATCGGTATCGATCGCCTCGATCTGCCCTATGCCGTCGAATACAGACCGGGAGCGGCTTTCAGTGTCTGGCTTGGCGCGGGTGCAGTCTGTGCGCTGGGTCTGGCCGTGGCATGCCGTCTGTCGGCCACTCTGGATCGAACGTTGATCGGCGCCACCCTGCTTGCCGGCGGCGTCGTTGCCATTCAGGTTTCATTCGTCGAGGCGCTGGGCCTGCTACCGGGACCGGCGTGGCAGCTGCCGGGACTGGGAATCGCGCTGACCGTCACCACCGCGGGCTGCGCAGCGGCGTTGTGGCTTTATGCAGAGGTTCGCGTGCGGGCCGCGCAGAGTCTGCTGGCCTGGCAGGCCGCTTCCGCACTGATCCTGGGAATCGCGATCGTCATGTCCCAGGGCCTTGTGCTGGGCGCAGCGGGGCTCAAGGGGATGCACGCCTCGACGGCCATGCAGGACGCACTGTCGGAAGACACCATGGGCGTGCTGGTCAAGGTCGGCTCAGCCGCCCTGCTGTCGATGCTGCTGCTGATGTCGCAGCTTGAAGCGCACATGCGCGCGTCGTTGCAGCGCGCCAGGGGCGAACTGCAGAAGCAGTCGTTGCGGGACCCACTGACCGAACTTCCCAACCGCCAGATTTTCGAAGGCACGCTGGCCCAGGCTGCCCATCAGGCGGACGCCAGCCAGGGTCGATTAGCGTTGCTGCTCGTCAACCTCGACGGCTTCAAGCCGATCAACGAATCGCTGGGCCATCGTGTGGGCGACCGCGTGTTGCGCGAGATCGCTGCGCGGCTGCGCAGCCTGGCGCAGCCGCACATGGTCGCGCGGCTGGGCGGAGATGAATTCCTGCTGTTGATGCCGGACAGACCGACAACCGAACAGGCCGCCGATCTGGCCGCGCGGGTGCTGGGGTCGCTGAGCCTGCCTTGCCGAATCGAAGGGCGCGAGACTGCAGTGACGGCGTCGATCGGCATCGCCATGTACCCCGAGCACGGCGGGGTCTCGACCCTGATTGCGCATGCGGACGCGGCGATGCGCTGCACCAAGTCGAGCGGGGGCGCGACCTACTGCTTCTTCGAGGCCCGCATGGTGAGCGGTCTGCGGGAGCAGACCGAGCTGCTGCGCGACCTGCGCCGGGCGCTGGCGCAAGGCGAGCTGGAGTTGTTCTACCAGCCCAAGATCCACGCGCCGACGGGCGAGATCACCGGTGCCGAGGCGCTGATGCGCTGGCAGCATCCGCGGCTCGGCATGATCAGCCCGGGCGTCTTCATTCCGATCGCCGAGCGGTTCGGGCTGATCGGCTCGCTCGGCAACTGGCTGATCGACGAGGTCTGCCGGCAGATACGGGTCTGGCGAGACGGAGGGCTGCGCATGCGCGTGGCGATCAACCTGTCGGTGCATCAGTTGCGCCAGCCGGACCTGGTCGATCGAATTGCCCGCGCCTTGAGCCAACACGACGTCAACCCGGGCCTGCTCACCTGCGAGATCACGGAGTCGGTGGCCATGGAAGATGCCGAAGGCACGATCAGGTTCTTCGGACAGCTGGCCCAGCTGGGGGTCAGCATCTCGATCGACGATTTCGGCACCGGACATTCGAGCCTGGCTTACCTGCGCAAGTTGCCAGCCAGCGAGTTGAAGATCGATCGCAGCTTCGTGCTCGACCTGGAGACCAGCGAGGACGCGCGCAAGGTCGCCTCGGCGGTGATCAATCTGGCGAAGTCGCTCGATCTGAAGGTGGTGGCCGAAGGCGTCGAGACCGAAGGCCAGAACCGCATCCTGCGCGAGTTCGGTTGTGATCAGCTGCAGGGCTACCTGTTCGCCAAGCCGATGTCGGCGAAGGCGCTGGCGTTGTGGGCGATGGATGATGTCGGCCCGCGCTCGATGACTTTCCGCTCGTCCCTGTTCAAGGAAACCCAGCCTGCCGAACTGGCATAAGGCCGACGCTCGCACCGACCCGGAGTGCGCTTCCTAGAATCGGGGCATGAGAACCCAGCCCTACACCCGCGGAGCCTTGTTGCCCGACCTGTTGCGACAGCGCATCGTCATCCTCGACGGCGCGATGGGGACGATGATCCAGCGCTACAAGCTCGGCGAAGCCGATTACCGGGGCGAGCGCTTCAAGGACCACCCGAAGGACCTGAAAGGCAACAACGAGCTGCTCCAGTTCACCCGGCCGGACGTGATCTCCGAAATCCACGACCAGTACCTGGCGGCCGGCGCCGACATCATCGAGACCAACACGTTCGGTGCCACCCGCGTGGCGCAGGACGACTATGGCCTGGCCGCAGTGGCGCGCGAGATGAACGTGGTGGCCGCGCGCTTGGCGCGCGAAGCCTGCGATCGCTACAGCACACCTGACAAGCCGCGCTTCGCCGCCGGCGCCCTGGGCCCGACGCCTCGCACCGCGAGCATCAGTCCCGACGTCAACGACCCGGCCGCGCGCAATGTCAGCTTCGACGAATTGAAGGACTCCTACCTCGAACAGGCGTCGGGCCTGCTCGAAGGCGGTTGCGATCTGTTCCTGGTCGAGACCATCTTCGACACGCTGAACGCCAAGGCCGCCATCTTCGCGCTGGACGAGTTGATGGAGTCGACCGGAGAACGGTTGCCGGTGATCATCTCCGGCACGGTCACCGATGCCTCCGGGCGCATCCTGTCGGGCCAGACGGTCACCGCGTTCTGGCACAGCGTGCGGCATGCGCGACCGCTGGCGGTGGGACTGAACTGCGCACTCGGCGCGACGCTGATGCGGCCGTACATCGAGGAGCTGGCCAAGGTGGCGGGCGACACCTTCATCAGCTGCTACCCGAATGCAGGGCTGCCCAACCCGATGAGCGACACCGGGTTCGACGAGACGCCGGAGATCACCGGTCGGCTGGTCGAGGAGTTCGCGAAGAGCGGTTTCCTGAACATCGCCGGTGGCTGCTGTGGCACGACGCCGGCCCACATCGCGCAGATTGCCCAGCGCGTCGGGGCCTACCGGCCGCGTTGCCTGCACGATCGTCCGCTCAGCAGCTTGCTGGAGCCGGTTCCGGCGTCTTGATCCTGATACGCGATCGAGGTCGGGTCAGAGCAGCGGGAGCAGGCTCTCCACGCTCAGCCTCACCTTGACTTCGTGCGGGGCCGCGGTGGCGGTGATCCCGTAGGCCTTGTGCCGGGTATCGCGAACGACCGGTTTCGACAGCGGTATGCCGCTGACACCGACCACGCAGGCCACCACCGGCGTGCTGGCGATCAGCCCCCGTTTCAGCACGATCGCGATTTCCCCGGTCGCCAGTCGAACGAAGGTGCCGGGGGGGTAGATGCCGACGGCCTTGATGATCGCAGCACCGGCCTCGTCGGGCCGCTTGTTCTCGTCGAGGTAGGCGGCCTGGGCCGCTGCCGTCGCGGTCATGGCCTTGCGTGTCTTGCGCGGGCTCAAGCGCGCTGCGAACACGTCTGCACGCTGGATCAGGCGGGCCATCTGCAGTGCGGGTTCCATCGAATCCAGTGGCCCGGGCTTGCCGACGTGGTGGTGCTCGACCGCCTGCAGCCACAGTTTGTCGACGATGCCCAGCTCGGCGAGCTGGGCGCTGCCGCGTTCGGCATGATGGCCGATCTGCTCGCGTTGCTGCTGGGTCGCCGCGTTGTCCTGCGTCGCCAGCTGATCCTGCAGGTTCGTCATCGTGATGTTCATCGTCAGTGCCGCACGACGCAACGAGGTGCGCCAGTCCTTGGGCCTGCTGGGCAGATGCCGGGCCGCGAGTTCGACGATGGTGGCGACCAGCAACGCGTGACGAGCGCTGTACTTCTCAGTGACGGTCGTGGCGTTGTGGATCAGCGACAGCAGCGCGGCGTCCGTGCCGCCCGAGAGCAATGACAGCAGGTCCTCGTCGATCTGGTCGATGCGATCGATGAAATCGTCCTTCGACGGCTCGCGCAGCGCAGTGGCTAGCTTGACGACGAGGCCGTCCCAGGTGAGTCGCGCATCGGCGCGATGGACGCGCGTCGATGCGGCGAAGTTTTCCACCACGGCGTCCGCGTCCACTTCGGACTCTGCCTGGGCGATGCGGCCCAGGCGTGCGTTGTCTCGCACCATGGAGTCGACCTTGCCGGCCACCGCCTTCTTGAAGGCATTGGCATCGTTGGCGTCGATGTAGACCCCTCGGTCCTCAAGCTGCTTGAGGACTGCCTCGTTCGCGACCACGCCGCCACGCGGCACCAGCATCAGTCCCGCCGAGTCGCGCAACGCAAAAGGAACCGGCTGGTTCACGCGGATCGCGCTGGTGGAAATGGGAACGACGGCCATGGGGCAGGGCAGACAGGGGAAACGGACAGATTCCGTGCTGTGGATATCGGCGCGCCGCGCCAGGACTTGAGATGCTGCGGGGCACAAAATGGCCCCCCTACAATCAAATTCCTTTCGAGGAGCGCTGCGACGATCCGGCCAGACGCCATGCGTGGCGGGTTGCCAGGCTCGAAAGTGCAAGGTTCCAACGGCGCTCCCCCGACCTTCACGGGCTGCGGTGGGTTGCGCGGCGTGTGAAGTTTCACAGACAGCCGAACGTCGAGCCTGCCGCCATGTCCACCGACTCCTCTCTTTCCGTTCCTGCCGTCGAGCCGATGAAGTTGTCGGGGCTCGAACCGGTGCTGATCGGCGACGGTTCGCTGTTCGTCAACATCGGCGAGCGCACCAACGTCACGGGCTCGAAGGCCTTTGCCCGGATGATCCTGAACGGCGAGTTCGAGAAGGCGTTGGCCGTCGCCCGTCAGCAGGTCGAGAACGGTGCGCAGATCATCGACATCAACATGGACGAAGCCATGCTGGACAGTCAGGCGGCGATGGTGCGCTTCCTGAACCTGATCGCCAGCGAGCCCGAGATCGCGCGTGTGCCGATCATGATCGACAGCTCGAAGTGGAGCGTCATCGAAGCCGGCCTGAAGTGCATCCAGGGCAAGGGCATCGTGAACTCGATCTCGTTGAAGGAGGGCGTCGAGCAGTTCAGGCACCAGGCCACGCTGGTTCGCCGCTATGGCGCCGCCGCGGTGGTGATGGCCTTCGACGAGCAGGGTCAGGCCGACACCTACGAACGCAAGATCCAGATCTGCGAGCGTGCCTACCGGATGCTGGTCGACGAGGTCGGCTTCCCGCCCGAGGACATCATCTTCGACCCGAACATCTTCGCGATCGCCACCGGCATCGAGGAGCACGACAACTACGCGGTCGACTTCATCAATGCCACGCGCTGGATCAAGCAGCACCTGCTGGGCGCGAAGGTCAGCGGAGGCGTCAGCAACGTGAGCTTCAGTTTTCGCGGCAACGAGCCGGTGCGCGAGGCGATTCACACCGTGTTCCTGTACCACGCGATCCAGGCCGGCATGGACATGGGCATCGTGAACGCGGGCATGGTCGGCGTCTACGACGACCTCGAGCCGGTGCTGCGCGAGCGGGTCGAGGACGTGGTGCTGAACCGTCGGCCTGACGCGGGTGAGCGCCTGATCGAAGTCGCCGAGTCGGCCAAGGGAGCAGCGAAGGACGATTCGGCCAAGTTCGCGTGGCGCGCCAAGCCGGTCGACGAGCGGTTGAGCCACGCGCTGGTGCACGGCATCAACGACTTCATCTCCGAGGACACCGAAGAGGTCTACCAGCGCATCCTGGCCAGTGGCGGGCGGCCGCTGCACGTCATCGAAGGCCCGCTGATGGCCGGCATGAACATCGTCGGCGACCTGTTCGGGCAGGGCAAGATGTTCCTGCCGCAGGTGGTCAAGAGTGCCCGCGTGATGAAGCAGGCGGTCGCGCATCTGCTGCCCTACATCGAGGCCGAAAAACTGGCGATGGTGGAGGCCGGAGGCGAAGCGAAAGCCAAGGGCAAGATCATCATTGCGACGGTCAAGGGCGATGTGCACGACATCGGCAAGAACATCGTCACGGTGGTCCTGCAATGCAACAACTTCGAGGTCGTGAACATGGGCGTGATGGTGCCGTGCCACGAAATCCTGGCGCGTGCCAAGGTCGAGGGCGCCGACATCATCGGGCTGTCCGGGCTGATCACGCCGAGCCTGGACGAGATGCAGTACGTGGCGGGCGAAATGCAGCGCGACGACTATTTCCGCATCAAGAAGATCCCGCTGCTGATTGGTGGCGCGACCTGTTCACGGGTGCACACCGCCGTGAAGATCTCGCCGCACTACGAAGGGCCGGTGGTCTACGTGCCCGATGCCAGCCGCAGCGTCAGCGTGTGCAGCGACCTGCTCAGCGATGAGCGCGCGATCGCCTACATCGCCGAACTGAAGTCCGACTACGACAAGGTGCGCGAGCAACACGCCAACAAGAAGGCGACACCGCTGGTGACGCTGGCCGCGGCGCGTGCCAACAAGACACCCGTCGATTGGACGAATTACGCAGCACCGCAGCCGAAATTCACCGGCCGACGCGTGTTCCGCAACTACGACCTGGCCGAACTCGCGCAGTACATCGACTGGGCGCCGTTCTTCCAGACCTGGGATCTGGCTGGGGCCTATCCGGCGATCCTGACCGATGACGTTGTCGGCGAATCGGCACGGCGTGTGTTGAGTGACGGTCAGCGCATGTTGAAACGCCTGATCGACGGTCGCTGGCTGGCGGCCAACGGCGTGATCGGTCTGTACCCGGCCAATACGGTGGGCGACGACGACATCGAGATCTACACCGACGACACCCGCAGCGAGGTGCTTTTCACCTGGCGCGGCCTGCGGATGCAGACCGTGCGTCCTGTGGTCGATGGCGTGATGCGTCCGAACCGCTGCCTGGCCGACTACATCGCGCCGAAAGACTCGGGCATCGCCGACCACATCGGCCTGTTCGCGGTCACGTCCGGCATTGGCACCGAGAAGAAGGAAAAGCAGTTCCTCGACGACCACGACGACTACAGCGCGATCATGCTCAAGGCGCTGGCCGACCGGCTGGCTGAAGCCTTCGCGGAGCGGATGCACCAGCGCGTGCGCCGCGAGTTCTGGGGCTATGCCGCGGACGAAAGCCTGGCCACCACCGATCTGATTGCCGAGAAGTACCGTGGCATCCGCCCTGCCCCTGGCTATCCGGCATGTCCCGACCACACGGTCAAGGCCGCGATGTTCGAGGCGCTGGGCTGTGGCGACATCGGCATGGCGCTGACCGAGAGCTGGGCGATGACGCCGGCGGCCAGCGTCAGCGGCTTCTACATCGCCCACCCCGATGCGACCTATTTCAACGTCGGCAAGATCGGCGAGGATCAGATCGAGGACTGGGCACGGCGGGCCGAACAGGATGCCGCTCAGGTGCGTCGGTCGCTGGCCGCGCTCTTGTAGCGTGTTGCCTGCCGTGGCGCGCAGCGGTCAGCGCACCGCGAGCACTCGCCGGTACTGGATCGCTTCGGCCAGGTGCGCCACCTGGATCGACGCGCTGGCCGACAGGTCGGCCACGGTGCGAGCCATGCGCAGCACCCGGTGATGGCTGCGCGCCGACCAGGCCAGCCGCGATGCGGCCGTCGTCAGGAATCGCGAGGCGGTGTCGTCCAGCTGGCAGTGGGTGTCCAGTGCGTCTCCCCACAGTGCAGAGTTCAGGCAACCCTGGCGCTCGAGTTGCCACTGCTGCGCGACGGCCACTCGCACGGCGATCGCGGCCGTGGGCTCGCCGTCTGGCGCTGCTGCCAACGCGTCGGCCGGCAGCGCGGGCACCTCGACCTGCAAGTCGATGCGGTCGAGCAGCGGTCCGCTGATGCGGCCCTGGTAGCGGCTGACCGCCTCCGGCGTGCATCGACAGGGTCGCAGGGTGCTGCCGTGGTGACCGCAGGGGCAGGGGTTCATCGCGGCCAGCAACTGGAAGCGTGCCGGAAACTCCGCCTGTCTTGCCGCGCGCGAGATGACGATGCGGCCGGTTTCGAGTGGCTCGCGCAGCGCCTCCAGCGCCATGCGCGGGAACTCGGGCAACTCGTCGAGGAACAGAACTCCCTCATGCGCCAGCGAGATTTCTCCTGGGCGTGGCGGTGAACCTCCACCGACCAGTGCCACCGACGACGCCGTATGGTGAGGGCAGCGAAACGGCCTGCGGCCCCACTGGGCGGAGTCGAAGACACGGCCGTCCAGGCTGATCACGGCTGCCGACTCCAGTGCCTGAGCCTCCGACAGAGCGGGCAGCAACCCGGGGAATCGCTGTGCCAGCATCGACTTCCCCGTGCCCGGCGGCCCGGTCATCAGCACGCTGTGCCCGCCAGCAGCCGCCACTTCGAGTGCGCGCTTGGCTGCGGCCTGGCCCTTGACATCGCGAAGGTCGACCGCGGCTGTCTGCGTTGACACGCCATGGGTCGAGGTGAGCATGGGCCGGGCCAGAGGCAGGTCGACCAGCAGTTCGGCATCCGTCGGCAACAGCGAGCGAACGACATCCATCAAGTGCGTTGCGCCGTGGATGCGCAGGCCCGGTACCAGAGCTGCTTCCTGCGCGCTCGACTGAGGCAGCACCAGGGCGCCGTTCGAGTCGGCACGCTTGAGTGCCAGCGCCATCGCGATCGCACCACGAACGGGTCGCAGATCCCCGGCCAGAGACAGTTCGCCAGCGTATTCGGCGCGCGCCAATCTCTGTGCATCGATCTGACCGCTGGCCGCGAGGATGCCCAGCGCGATCGGCAAGTCGAAGCGCCCCGATTCCTTCGGCAGGTCGGCAGGGGCGAGGTTGACGGTGATGCGCTTGTTGTGCGGAAACTCCAGGGCGCTGTTCTGCAAGGCGGCACGCACGCGTTCGCGGGCCTCCTTCACTTCAGTATCGGCCAGCCCCACCAGCGTGAAGCTGGGCAAGCCGTTGGCGAGGTGAACCTCCACCGTGACAGGCGGTGCATTGAGGCCGTCGAGGGCGCGGCTTTGGACGAGTGCGAGGGCCATGGCCAGTCATCGTGGCATCTGAAGGCCGGCCGCGAGTCCCCCGGAGGTGGGTGACGCGAAATGAGCACCACAACGGTGCGATTGTCGCGGGCCGCCCTCAAACAGGGCGGCTTTGCGGGCTGCCGTGGCGCATTCACCGGTCTTGTCTCATGGGAATGCAGTGGGCACGGTTTCTGCAGACTGGGTTTCTGCATCGCCCCTCCACTCTCAACAAGCGAACCATGAACAAAACTCAATTTGCCCTCGCGACCGCACTGATTGCTTCGGTGTCCACCCTCACGCACGCCGCCGATGCCGCGCCTGCACCTGCTCCGACGCCGGACTGGACGATCACCGGAAACGCGGCGCTGTCCAGCGAATATCGCACCCGCGGCATTTCGCAGACTGACAAGCGGCCGGCCTTCTCCGGCGGATTCGATGTGGTCCACAGCTCCGGCTTCTATGTCGGCAACTGGAACTCGAACATCGACAGCGACTACTACACCGGCGCCAACCTCGAACTCGACTTCTGGGGTGGCTACAAGGGTGCCATCGAGGGCATCGGCTACGACATCGGCGTCTTCTACTACTACTACCCAGGCAGCAATCGCCGGGGCGCGCCAGGGATCGACAACAAGGAAATCTACGTTGGTACCAGCTACGGTCCGGTCAGCGCCAGGCTGTATATCCCGGTCGACGACTTCTTCAGCGCGCAACGTCAGAATTTTGGCAACGGCAAAAACGCCGCGGGCTCGTACTACCTGGATGTCTCTGGCTCTTATGACCTGGGTAACAGCTTCGGACTGATCGGTCACTTCGGCTATCAGAAGCTCAAGGGCGCCGCCAAGCTGCAGGAGATCGGCAAGACCAAGTTTGAGAACGACTACATGGACTGGAAGTTGGGCGTCACTTACGCGTTCAGCAATGGTTTCGTGGCGACGCTGGTCTACATCGATACCGACATCAGTATCGCCAACACGGCGGTTTCCCAAACCAAGAAGATCAGCGGACCCACGGGCGTGTTCAGCATTTCCAAGACGTTCTGAACGCCATCAATCTTTTTAGGAGAACGCCATGAAGATGGTGACAGCCATCGTCAAGCCCTTCAAGCTTGACGAAGTTCGTGAAGCTCTGAGCGCCATCGGCGTGCAAGGCGTTACGGTGACCGAAGTCAAGGGCTTCGGCCGCCAGAAGGGTCACACCGAGTTGTACCGCGGTGCCGAGTACGTGGTGGACTTCCTTCCGAAGGTCAAGATCGAGGCGGCCGTCGACGATGGCATCGTCGACCGGGTCATCGAGGCCATCGAAAACGCAGCCCGCACCGGAAAGATCGGCGACGGGAAGATTTTTGTGTCGTCGCTGGAGCAGGTCATCCGCATCCGCACCGGCGAGACGGGTAAAGACGCGCTCTGAAGCCCAACCGAGAAAGACGAGCCCCATGAAAAAACTGATTGCTACCCTCGCCCTTGGACTTGCCGTCCTGGGCTTCTCTGCCGCGAGCTTCGCGCAGGACGGTGCTGCGTCCGCTCCGGCGGTTGCTGAGGCCGCGGTGATGCCCACGGAGGCAGCCTCTGCGGCGACCGACGCGGCAGCGCCGGCCCCTGCAGTCGCTGAAGCGGCTGCAGCCACTGCCGCCCCGGCTGCGGCGGCGCCTGTGCCGAACAAGGGCGACACCTCCTGGATGATGGTGTCGACCCTGCTGGTCATCATGATGGCCGTTCCCGGACTGGCCTTGTTCTACGGCGGCCTGGTCCGCAGCAAGAACATGTTGTCCATCCTGATGCAGGTGATGGTGACGTTCTCGATGATCGTCGTGCTGTGGTTTGTGTACGGCTACAGCCTGGCATTCACCGAAGGAAACGCGTTCTTCGGAGGACTGGACCGCCTGATGATGAAGGGCATCTGGGACAACGCTGCGGGCACTTTCGCCAATGCAGCGACGTTCAGCAAGGGCGTCTACATTCCCGAGATCGTGTTCGCTGTGTTCCAGGCCTCTTTCGCTGCGATCACCTGCGCGCTGATCGTCGGTGCATTCGCCGAACGGGCCAAGTTCTCTGCCGTGCTGCTGTTCATGGCACTCTGGTTCACCTTCAGCTACGCGCCGATCGCGCACATGGTCTGGTTCTGGATGGGTCCTGATGCGTACTCCAGCAAGGAAGTGGTTGACGCGATGAACGCGAAGGCCGGCTGGGTCTGGCAATCCGGCGCACTCGACTTCGCGGGCGGCACGGTGGTGCACATCAATGCAGCCGTTGCTGGCCTGGTCGGAGCCTACATGTTCGGCAAGCGCGTCGGCTATGGCAAGGAGGCGTTCACGCCTCACTCGCTGACGCTGACGATGGTCGGTGCATCGCTGCTGTGGGTGGGCTGGTTCGGCTTCAACGCCGGTTCGGCACTCGAAGCCAATGGCTTCGCCGCTCTGGCCTTCATCAACACCTTCGGTGCCACCGCAGCCGCGGTGCTGGCCTGGTGTGCCGGCGAAGCGCTGATCAAGGGCAAGGCGTCGATGCTGGGCGCTGCGTCGGGTGCGGTGGCCGGTCTGGTTGCCATCACGCCGGCTTGCGGCAATGTGGGCATCGGCGGTGCGCTGATCATCGGATTGGTCGCCGGGTTTGCTTGTCTGTGGGGTGTCAGCGGCCTGAAGAAGATCCTCGGTGCCGATGACTCGCTCGACGTGTTCGGGGTTCACGGCGTCGGTGGCATCGTCGGCGCGCTGTTGACCGGGGTGTTCAACGCCCCGAGCCTCGGCGGCCCGGGCTACGTGGCCGACTGGGTTACGGCAACGATGGTGACGCCAGCCGACTACTCGATCGCTGCCCAGGTGTGGATCCAGGCGAAGGCGGTACTGACCACGATCGTCTGGTCGGGTGTGGTCTCGATCGTGTCGTTCAAGGTCGTTGATCTGCTGATCGGATTGCGTGTACCGGAAGACGAGGAGCGTGAAGGCCTCGATATCTCTTCCCACGGCGAGACGGCCTACCACCAGTGAGTCTTCTCGGTATAGGTGCACCCGCCTGAGCTTCCGGGTGACACCGTATCGGGAGCAAGAGCCGCCGCAAGGCGGCTCTTGTTTTTTGTGTGCAAACTCGCCATCTGCAGATGATCCAGCGCGTACTCGCGGCTGAAAACTGCCAAGCCGAGTATCGTTATCCGTCAATCGCAAAACGGGCTCTTGCCATGGTTCCTCATCTCATCACCGCACTGACCGGCCCGATCAACGAACTGGAGCAGCGGATCCTGGAGTCGCTGCCTGCCATCGAGCGATGGTTCCGGCTGGAATGGATGGAGCACACGCCGCCGTTCTACACCTCGGTGGATGTGCGCAATGCCGGGTTCAAGCTGGCCCCGGTGGACACCAACCTGTTTCCCGGGGGGTTCAACAACCTGACGGCCGAGATGCTTCCGCTGGCGGTTCAGGCAGCGATGGCTGCGATCGAGAAGATCTGTCCCGAAGCCAAGAACCTGCTGCTGATTCCGGAGAAGCACACACGCAACACCTTCTATCTGGCGAATGTCGCGCGGCTGATGCAGATCTTCCACATGGCCGGTATGAACGTGCGTCTGGGCACGCTGGATGACAGCATCACCGCGCCGACGGACATCCACCTGCCCGACGGCACCACCTTGACGCTGGAGCCGCTGGTGCGCAACCGCGGACGCCTCGGCCTGAAGGATTTCGATCCTTGCACGATCCTCCTCAACAACGACTTGTCGGCCGGCATTCCGAAGGTTCTCGAAGACCTTCACGAGCAATACCTGCTACCACCGCTGCATGCCGGCTGGGCCATCCGTCGCAAGACGAACCATTTCGCGGCCTACGAGGAGGTGGCCAAGAAATTCGCGAAGCTTCTGGGCATGGACCCGTGGCTGATCAACCCGCTGTTCGCGCGTTGCGGCGAAGTCAATTTCAGCGACGGCACCGGTGCCGAATGCCTGATGAGCAATGCCGAGGCACTGCTTTCCAAGGTCAAGCGCAAGTACAAGGAATACGGCATCCAGGAAAAGCCGTTCATCATCGTCAAGGCCGACGCCGGAACCTACGGCATGGGGATCATGACCGTGCGCGATCCAAAGGAGCTGGCCGAATTGAACCGCCGCTCACGCAACAAGATGAGCATCATCAAGGACGGTCAGGAGGTCAGCGAGGTGATCCTGCAGGAAGGCGTGCCAACCTACGAACGGGTCAACGATGCAGTTGCCGAGCCAGTCGTCTACATGATCGATCGCTACGTGGTCGGCGGTTTTTATCGGGTCAACGCCGAGCGTGGCATCGACGAGAACCTCAACTCACCCGGCGCGAGCTTCGTGCCGCTCGCCTTTGCCGAGTCGAACCAGCTCCCGCGTCCCGGTGTCAAGCCAGGAGCGAGCGCACCGAACCGCTTCTACATGTACGGCGTGATCGCACGCCTGGCGATGGTGGCCGCCAGCTACGAGCTGGAGGCCACCGACCCCGACGCCGAAATCTACGAGTAAGGACAGTCGGAAAAGTTGCTGCGCCGCAACATATCAGGCTGAAAGGCACACCGCATCCGGGTGGGCGCCCCAGGGAGCCCGCGCCCTGGGGAGCACAATCGACCGTCGTTGTGCACACGCCCTGTCCGGTTCTGACGCCGGTTCCTCTTGACTTCCCATCGTTCCGCTTCCAGCCTCGCCGCCCTGACTCTGGGGGCGCTCGGCGTTGTCTATGGCGACATCGGCACCAGCCCGCTGTATGCACTGAAGGAGGTCTTTCACGGGGGGCACGTGGCGCCCTCGCAGGACAACATCCTCGGCGTGCTGTCCCTGATCTTCTGGACGATGACCATCATCGTGTCCGTCAAGTACGTGCTGCTGATCCTGCGCGCTGACAACAATGGTGAAGGCGGCCTGATCGCGATGCTGGCGCTGGCCACCACGGCGGTCAAGGACCGGCCTGCGTTGCGGCGCGTGCTGATGACGGTGGGCCTGTTCGGCACGGCCATCTTCTACGGCGACGGCGTGATCACGCCGGCCATCTCGGTGCTGTCTGCGGTGGAAGGTCTGGAGGTGGCCGCGCCGGCACTGCACAGCTGGGTCATTCCCCTCACCTTGATTGTTCTGACGGGGCTGTTCTCCGTCCAGCGTTTCGGCACGGGCGGCATTGGCAAGTTCTTCGGGCCGATCACGCTGGTCTGGTTCTGCGTGCTGGTCGCACTGGGCCTTCCGCACATCCTGTCCAACCCGGCCGTGCTGGTGGCGCTGAATCCTGCCTACGCCGTCGCGTTCTTCATGCACAACCCGACGGTGGCCTTCGTTGGCCTCGGGGCCGTGGTGCTTTGCGTCACCGGTGGCGAAGCGCTGTATGCCGACATGGGCCACTTCGGCAAGCAGCCTATCCGCATTGCCTGGTATGCCTTCGTGATGCCCGCGCTGGTGGTGAATTACTTCGGCCAGGGCGCGATGTTGCTTGCCCACCCCGAGGCGATCGACAACCCCTTTTTCAAGATGACGCCGGGTTGGGCCCAGCTGCCGATGGTGTTCCTGGCCACGGCTGCCACGGTGATCGCCTCGCAGGCGCTGATCTCGGCCGCGTTCTCGGTCACCAAGCAGGCCATCCAGCTGGGCATCCTGCCGCGCATGGCCATCAAGCACACCTCGGTGCGCGATACCGGCCAGATTTATGTACCGCTCGTCAACTGGGGCCTGTTCGTCTTCATCGTGCTGGCGGTGGCCTTGTTCAAGACATCCTCCAACCTGGCCTCGGCCTACGGCATCGCGGTCACGCTGGACATGACCATCACCACCGTGATGACCTTCTTCGTCATCCGCTACGGCTGGAAGTACGCGCTGATTCCCAGCCTGCTGGCGACGATCTTCTTCTTTGTCATCGACATCACATTCTTCCTGAGCAACATGCTCAAGCTGGTGGCCGGCGGGTGGTTCCCGCTGGTGCTGGGCATCGGCATGTTCGTGCTGATGATGACCTGGGCTCAGGGCCGCAAGCTGATGCACGAGCGGCTGCGCAGCGATGCCATCGATTTGAAGGGCTTCCTCGACGCGGTGTTCATCAGTCCGCCCACGCGCGTGGCCGGCACAGCCGTATTTCTGGCCGCCGACGAGGGCCTGACGCCGAACGCACTGCTGCACAACCTCAAGCACAACAAGGTGCTGCACGAGTACAACCTGTTCGTCAGCGTCAAGCACCACGAGGTGCCCTGGGTGGGCTTCGACAAGCGCATCCAGGTGGAGGCGTTGGGCCACGATTGCTGGCAGGTGGTGCTGCACTTCGGCTTCAAGAACGACCCCGACGTGCCCGAGGCGCTGAAGCTGCTGCAAACCCGCGGTATCCCGCTGCCCGAGATGGACACCAGCTACTTCCTCAGCCGCGACATCGTGATCCCCACCATCGGCGAAGGCATGGCACTGTGGCGCGAAAAGCTCTTCGCCAGCATGCACCGCAACGCGGCTGCGGCGGCCGACTTCCTGCGGCTGCCGACCAACCGCGTGGTGGAACTGGGTTCCAAGGTCGAGATCTGAGGCGGCAGCGGGCTGGCTGAGGCCGGTACCGGCATGGGCAGGCGCCTGGGCTTCCCAGCGTGCCGGCGCTGGTTGTGCAACAGTGGTGGCCGTCATCTCCACGCCTCTCGAGGAAGCCGACCCCATGAAACTGATGTTCGTCGCCGATGCGCTCGAAGGCTTCAACACTGCCAAGGACACCACTTTCTCGATGATGCGCGAGGCCGCGTCGCGCGGCCATGAAGTGCTGGCCTGCCACCCGCGCGATCTGATGTGGCAGCGCGGCGGACGTGTCACCGCCTATGTGCGAGAGATCACGCTGTCGCCCGACAGCCCAGTGTGGTTCTCGGCTCGCCAGCAGCCTCCCGATGAGATTCCGGTGGCGCTCGCCGACATTGACGCGGTCGTGATGCGCAAGGACCCGCCGTTCGACAGCGAATACTTCTACGCGACTCACCTGCTCAGCCAGGCCGAGCGCGAAGGCGCGCGTGTCTTCAACCGCCCGGGGGCGTTGCGCGACCACCCGGAAAAGCTTGCGATCCTGGAGTTTCCGCAGTTCATCGGACCGACGCTGGTCACCCGCGATGCGGCCGACATCAAGCGCTTTCACGCCGAGCACCAGGACATCATCCTGAAGCCGCTTGACGGCATGGGCGGCATGGGCATCTTCCGCGTCGGGCCCGACGGGCTGAACCTGGGCAGCATCATCGAGACGCTGAACCGCCATGGCGAGCAGACGGTGATGGTGCAGCGCTACCTGAGCGAGATCACGCTGGGCGATAAACGCATTCTGTTGATCGACGGCAAACCGGTGCCGTTCGCGCTGGCGCGCATCCCGCAGGGCAGCGAGATCCGCGGCAACATGGCCGTCGGTGGCAAGGGGGTGGCTCAACCCCTGAGCCAGCGAGACCGCGAGACCGCCGAAGCGATCGGCCCGGTGCTGGCCAGGCGCGGCCTGCTGCTGGTCGGGCTCGACGTGATTGGCGACTGCGTGACCGAGATCAACGTGACCAGCCCGACCGGGTTTCAGGAGATCACGAAACAGACCGGGTTCGATGTGGCAAAGACCTTCATCGATGCGCTGGAGGCACAACTGGCGGCTTGAGCCGTTGGTCGTTCCGCGATGCTGGCAGCTGTCGATTGCTTTCGTAGCGCCGCTCCGCGCCGCTGACCGGATCGACGAACCCGATCGACCGAGCCAGCAACTGCAAAGGCCGATCGTGATCGTCCGTGTCGACGGGCAACAAGGTCGGATACATCCGATCCCCAATGATCGGCAGGCCGAGTGCGGCGCAGTGCACGCGCAGCTGGTGGGTCCGGCCGGTCAGCGGGGTCAGGCGGTAGCGGGCGACGTCGCCGTGCACGGCCAGCACCTCGAACAGCGTTTCGGTATTCGGCTCGCCAGGCACTTCGCGCATGCGAAGGAAATGATCGTCCTGCACCAACCGACTTCGGTGCGTCAGCGGAAACGCCAGGTCGGGACGCCACCGCGCGATCGCTTCGTAGTGCTTCGTCACCTGGCGCTGCGCGAACAAGGCCTGGTAGGCGCCGCGCGTGGCGGGCTGCACCGCGAACACCACCACGCCGGCGGTCTCGCGGTCGAGACGGTGCACCGGCGCCAGAGGGTCGATGCCGAGCCGGCGCTTCAGGCGCACCAGCAGCGTTTCCTGAAGATGGCGACCGCCCGGCGTGACCGGCAGGAAATGCGGCTTGTCGGCGACGACCAGCAGCTCGTCCTGGAACAGCACGACCTCGTCGAACGGCACGCGCGGTTCGTCGTCAATCGATCGGTAGTAGTACAGCCGCCCCCCCGATCGGTACGGGCGATCCGGCGTGACGGCGACGCCTTGCGCGTCGACCACTTCGCCTTGCTGCATGCGTGCCTGCCAGGTTGGGGCCGAGACCGCCGGGAAACGATCGACCAGGAAGTCGCTGATCGTCGACCACGGTCCGGGTGTCAGCGCGACGCAGCTGGGGCCGACGCCGTTCTTCGTCGGCAGCGGAACGGGGGGCTGAGGTCGTCGGCCCCCCGCGGTCGGCGGTGCCGGGGTGTTCACGGCGAGGTCCGTATGGCGTCAAATGAAGTGGCCTCGGCCTCGACAGGTGCGGCTGATCCCGCCAGCTGCTGCGCGCGCCGCAGTCGCCACGCCTCGTCCGGGTCGCCCGCATAGACCTGCTCGGCGGTGGTGCCGGTTTCGTGCAGCCGGGTGTCGAGCGCGATGCGGTTGTCGAAGACGAAGCACTCTCCGTCCCAGTCGCACTCGGCGTCGGGCATTTCGGCGAAGTAGTTCAGGATGCCGCCTTCGAGTTGCAGGACCGGCACGCCGCGCTCGTGCAGCCAGGCGCTGGTCTTCTCGCAGCGGATGCCGCCGGTGCAGTACATCGCGACCTGCTTGCCTTCGGCCTGCCAGGTCGGCAACTGTGCGTCGATGTAGGCCGGGAAGTCGCGGAAGTTGCGCACCAGCGGATCAACCGCGTTGCGGAAGCGGCCCAGTCGCACCTCGAAGTGGTTGCGGTTGTCGATCACCACCACGTTCGGGTCGTCGAGCAGCGCGCGCCATTGCTGCGGCGTGACTTGATGACCGACGTGGCCGACGGCATTCACGCCATCGACACCGAGCGGCAGGATCTCTGGCCGGCTGTGCACCTTCATCCGCTGGAATGGCGGCGTGACGCAGGGGCTGCGCTTGAACGCGATGCCGGTGAAGCGGCCGCCCAGCCGCGGATCGTCCGCGAGGGCGACGCGAAACGCATCGAGCGCCGCTGCCGTGCCGGCCAGCGTGCCGTTGACACCCTCGTGCGCCACCAGCAGGACACCGGTGAGATCAGCGGTCAGTTCGCGGAGCGTCGCAGCGGTGCAGTCGACATCGGTGATGTCGACGAACTTATAGAAGGCGTCGTGAAGGATGTCAGAGGAGGGCATGCCGGCATTTTCGGCGCTCGGGCGGGGAGCACATCGGGGCAGTGTCAGGGTCAACCCGCACAATCGAGGGATGGCTGTCTTCTCCCTCTCCAACGCCCACCTGGCTTTCGGCCACGTGGCCCTGCTCGACAACGCGGCGTTCTCGCTCGACGCGGGTGAACGTCTTGGCCTGATCGGCCGCAACGGCGCCGGCAAGTCGTCGATGCTGAAAATCATCGCCGGCCTCGAAAAGCTCGACGATGGCCTGCTGCAGATGACGCAGGGCGTGCGCATCTGCTACGTGCCGCAGGAGCCGCAGTTCGACCCCGGCCACACGGTGTTCGACGCGGTCAGCGAAGGCGTGGCCGAGGCGCGCGCGGTACGCCAGGCGTATGAAGAGCACGCCGACGGCGTCGACCTCGACGCACTGCAGACGCGCATCGAGGCGCTCGACGCTTGGAACTGGGAACAACGCGTCGACACCACGCTGGCGCAGTTGCACCTGGACGGCACGCGCGAGATCGGGCAACTGTCCGGCGGCATGAAGAAGCGCGTCGCGCTGGCGCAGGCGCTGGTCGCAGTGCCCGACGTGCTGCTGCTCGATGAGCCGACCAATCACCTCGATCTCGATTCAATCGCGTGGCTGGAGGAACTTCTGCGCGGCTTCAAGGGCAGCGTGATGCTGATCACCCATGACCGGGCGTTCCTCGATGGCGTGGCCACCCGCATCATCGAACTCGACCGCGGGATCATCCGCAGCTACCCAGGCAATTTCAGCGCCTACGAAAAGCTGAAGGAAGACCAGCTCGCGTCCGACGCGCTCGCCAACGCACGCGCCGACAAGCTGCTGGCGCAAGAAGAAGTCTGGATTCGCAAGGGTGTCGAGGCGCGCCGCACGCGCAGCGTTGCGCGCATCCAGCGGCTGGAGGTGTTGCGCGATCAGCGCCAGAAGCGACGTGATTCGCTCGGCCAGGTGCGCCTCGAGGTCGACTCGGGCGCGCCCAGCGGCAAGATCGTCGGCGAACTGCGTGATGTGACGCTGCAGTTCAATGACCATGCGACGCCGAAGCTGATCGTCAAGGACTTCAGCGCGACCATCCTGCGCGGCGACAAGGTCGGCCTGATCGGGCCGAACGGCGCCGGCAAGACGACGCTGCTGAAGCTGATCCTGGGCGAGCTGCAACCCGACAGCGGCAGCGTGCGCCAGGGCAGCAAGATCGAGGTCGCGTACTTCGATCAGATGCGCAGCACGCTGAACCTCGACGCGACGCTCGCCGACACGATCAGTCCGGGCAGCGAATGGGTCGAGTTCGCCGGCCAGCGCAAGCACGTGATGAGCTATCTGAACGACTTCCTGTTCTCGCCCGAGCGCGCCAACTCGCCGGTGCGCACGCTCAGCGGCGGCGAGCGCAACCGCGTGCTGCTGGCCCGACTGTTCGCCTTGCCGGCCAACGTGCTGGTGCTCGACGAGCCGACCAACGACCTCGACATCGACACGCTCGAACTGCTCGAGGAACTGCTGCAGGCCTACAAGGGCACGGTCTTCCTGGTGAGCCACGACCGGCGCTTCCTCGACAACGTGGTCACCAGCACCATCGTGTGGGAAGGCGACGAATCGCCGGGCCAGTGGCGCGAGTACGAAGGCGGCTACGAGGACTGGAAGATCCAGCGCGACCGGGCGCAGGCGCTGCGCGCGCAAGCGGCGCGAGCAGCCAAGGGCAAGGACACCCCACCCGCCAGGCCCGCGTCGGCGCCCGCCGTCGTCGCGACTCCCGCAACCCCCAAGCCCCGCAAGCTCAGCTACAAGGAGCAGCGCGAGCTCGACGAACTGCCCGGCCGAATCGAGGCGCTCGAAGCCGAGCAGGTGAAGCTGGCGACGCTGCTCGCCGATCCTGATGCCTACACCCGCGATCCGAAAGGCATCGCAACCGCGCAGGCGCGGGTCGCGAAGATCGATGACGAACTGCTGATCACGATGGAGCGCTGGGAACTGCTGCAGCGCTGACGCTCCGCGCCTGGAGGGTCAGCGGCCCAGCGTGCCGAACCAGCTGTCGAGCAGCGCATCGGGGTGAGATCGGCTGACGATGAGTCCCGATTGCAGATACAGCGCGTTCAACAGACGCGAAGCACGCTCACGGTCGAAACCCGGCCAGGTGGCAATGTCGCGCAGATGATGGGGCTCGCGACGCAGTCGCTGCAACGCCGCCAGCATGGCGCCTGTGATGGCCATGTCGCCGGTCTGCAGCCCGTAGCTCACGCGGTACACAGCGGGACCGGCGATCTCCGGCAGCAGTTCGCGGCGCCCGCCATGCAGGGCGAGTTCCCACAGCAGTGACCCGAGCGGATGCAGATCGGCGCTCGCTTCGTTGCCGGACCGCGCGTGGCGCGTCGTGCTGTCGCCGGGCGCCACCCGCAACGCCGCTTCGATGTGCATGACCTGCAACTCGGGTTGGCGCAGCGCCAGCAGGGATTTGATCGGCACCGGACAGTGGGCCAACCGCTCATGGGGAAACACGGTCAAGGGCACCACCCGATCACCACATTGCAGGTGCACGGTGACCGGCTGAGCGTGGCGCACGCAGGCGGCCAGCACGTCCAGCGGCTCGGAGCGATGTTCGCGGTTGTCGCTGCGAAGATCGGCCAGCAGCGATGGATTCAGCGATGCCAGACTCGGGCTCACGATGCCGGGCGCGTTCGGTCCGTCCTGGCTCGGCAGGTACCGGCGGAAAAGGCTGGCCCGCATCAACTCGGGTTCACCGAAAGGAATGGTGGAGTCGAACATGGAAATCGCTGAAAAACCGGGTTGTAGCCAACGGCTATTTCTGTTTCTCGTTGTATCAGGTTCGATAGACCGCTTGCGCAAGTACGGATTGACTGCCCCGTTGCCCAACCGTGTGAGTTTGTCTTCGTAGACTGGGTGCTCGATGTCCTGCCTCTGCCCATCTTGAATTCCTCTGCCGCTGTCGAAGTCCGAGGCCTCTGGCTGGGGTTGCTGGGTGTCGTCATCTTTGCAATGACCTTGCCGATGACCCGCCTGGCGGTCGGGCCGGCGAGCGATCCGCAGCTGTCGCCGTGGTTCGTGACCGCAGGCCGGGCCGCGCTGTCCGGCTTGATGAGCGTGGCCTACCTGGCGGCGACCGGTGCTCCGCGTCCGCGACGTCGGCACGTTGGCGGCCTCACGGTGTGCGCCCTGGGCACGGTGGTCGGCTTCCCGCTGTTCCTCGGCCTGGCGCTGAGGGATGTCGATGCCATGCATGCTGCCGTCGTCAGCGGCGTGCTGCCGTTGGTCACCGCAGTGGTGGCGGCGCTGTACCTGCGGCAGCGGCCTTCCATGGCTTTCTGGGCTTGCGCGGGCATTGGCTGCGGGCTCGTGCTGGCATTCGCCGCTTACCAGGGGTCCGGCCGGCTGCGTGCCGCGGACGGCTTGCTGTTGCTGGCGATCGTCAGCACCTCGCTGGCTTATGTGGCTGGCGCGCGGCTCTCGACGCAGATGCCGGCCGAACAGACGATCTGCTGGGTGCTGGTCGGCAGCCTCCCCTTCACGCTGCCACTGATGATTGTGCTGTGGCCTGATCGGTCGGTGCGCTGGAGCGCCTGGGGCGGTTTTGCCTACGTCACCCTGTTCTCGATGTGGCTGGGCTTCTTCGCCTGGTACCGCGCGCTGGCGCTGGGCGGCACGGTGCGGGTCAGTCAGGTGCAGTTGGTCCAGCCGTTCCTCGCGTTGCTGTTCGCGGTGCCGGTGCTCGGCGAGCGGCTGGAGGGCAGCACCGTCGCGTTTTCGCTGCTGATGATCGCGGTCGTGCTCGTCAGCAAGCGCCTGTCGGTGGGTGCGGCACCGGTCCTGAAGTGAAGCAGCGCGAGTGCCGGCATTCGCGCGTCGGACCCATCTGTCGAAAAAGCGATCGCCCTGCTGCAGTCCACCGAGTGGGCCGCCGGCAGACCGAATTCCGGCCTCGCCGCCATCGCGCGGAGTCGTTCGCCAGGGCGCGATGCGCAGATTGGCGAGCCGGTGCCAGCCGCCGCGGGACGACCCGCGCTGAGAGTTCCGGCAACGGCATTCGTCCCGCCCGGTGGGCAACGGCAATGCGTGGTGCGGCCCGGCGATAAACTGAAGCAGCGCTGCCCATCCACCGAATCCCATGCCGTCTTCCGACATCCGCCTCGTGGCCCCGAGCGACGATCCGCTGATCGACATCACGCGTGGCATGTTCCGCGAGTACGCGCGCAGTCTGGATATCGATCTGTGCTTCCAGAACTTCGACGATGAAGTGGCCAGCCTGCCCGGCGCATACGTGCCACCGCACGGCCACTTGCTCCTGGCTTTCGTCGATGGCGAACCGGCCGGTTGCGGTGCGTTCAGGCGGCTCGACGATGTCGATTACGCGAATGCCTGCGAAATGAAGCGCCTGTACGTGCGGCCGGCGTTTCGCCGATTCGGCCTCGGCCGGCTGCTGGCGCAGGCGCTGTTCGACGAAGCGCGCCATGCCGGGTACTCGACGGTGCTGCTCGATACGCTGGATGGCATGGAAGCTGCGCGCGGTCTGTACACCTCACTTGGTTTCGTCGAGATTCCGCCTTACTACTTCAGCCCGATCGCCGGCTCGCACTACTTGAAAGCGGATCTGGACTGATCCCGTCGCGACGCGGCGGATGGGTGCGGCGGCGTCGTTGGGATCGGCGCCCTTGTGAGCAGTCACCGATTACCGTCAGGAGCGCCATGAGCGTCACCACCGCATCCTCAGACAGACCTGCCGCCGAAGGGACCTTCGAACTCCGTGCCGGCGCCCTCAGGCTCGCGCTGCGTGCCGACCTCGGCGGATCGATCGCCGGGCTTTGGCACCGCGACACGCCCATCCTGCGCTCTACCGAACCCGGCGCGCTGACGGGTTCGCGGCAATCGGCCTGCTATCCGCTGGTGCCGTATTCGAACCGGCTGGCCTATCGACAGTTTCAGTGGGATGGCCGCGACTACACGACGGCGACCAACTTTGACAACAGCCCCCACTCGGTTCACGGAGTCGGCTGGCTGCGTGTGTGGGATCCGGTTTCGCACGGCGCGACCGATGTGGTGCTGCGCTACCGACACGCGCCTGATGTGCACTGGCCGTTTGCGTTCGAGGCACGACAGTCTTTCACGCTGACGCCGCAGTCGCTGGGCGTTCGGCTGATCTTCACGAACACCGACGAGAGGGCGCAGCCGGTGGGCTTGGGCTGGCATCCGTATTTTCCGAAGCGTGAGCGCAGCCGGCTGCACATCGAGGTCAGCGATCGTTGGGAGTCCGACGCAACCGAGCTGCCGGTGCGCCAGGTCGCGCAGTCGGGCATTGATGGTGATGTGTCGCAGCTCGGCTTCGATCACTGCTTCGACGGCTGGAGTGGTCCGGCCCGCATCCGCGACGAGGCGTTCTCGCTGCGACTCAGTTCTGACCTGACGCACATGGTCGTCTACACGCCGGCGGACAAGTCGTACTTCTGTGTCGAGCCGGTCAGCCATGTGAGCAACGCAATCCACATGGCCGACCCGGCCGCGCGGGGCCTGCGCACGCTGCTTCCGGGCGAGCGTTTCCAGGCGTCGATGACGCTGGAAGTGTCGGTGCCATGAGCACGGGCTCGAACCTTGTCTCGTCGATTGCAGCGGTGACCCCGGCTGTGACAACGCCGAGCTTGCTCGGCGAATCTCCGCTCTGGCATCCGCGCGAGCAGGTGCTTTACTACTGCGACATTCCAGGGCGCCGGCTCAACCGCTTCGACCCGCAGACCGGTGAGCTGTCGCACTGGAGCTTCTGCACTGAAGTGGCGAGTTGTGCACCCATGCTCGACGGCGGCCTTCTGCTGGCAGCGCGCGACGGACTGTGGCGATTCGACACGATCACCGGCGCCCGCACCGAGCTGGCCGCACCACCCTACGACGTGCGCACCGAGCGATTCAACGACGGCAAATGCGACCCGCAAGGGCGCTTCTGGGTCGGCACGATCTACGAGCCTCGCGATCCCGCGCTGGCAGCGCTTTACAGCTTCCGTCGCGGCAGTCTGACGAAGTGCGCTGACGGCATCACCGTGTCGAACGGACTCGCCTGGAGCCCTGACGGCAGGACGATGTACTGGAGTGATACCAAGGCGCACGTAATCTACGCATTGGACTTCGACCCGGCCTCCGGCGAGCTCAGCGGCCGCCGCGTGTTCCACCAGTTCCCTTCGAAGCGGTCTGATCAATCGCTCGAAGCCTATGGTGGTCGTCCCGACGGCGCTGCCGTTGATGCAGCAGGCAATTATTGGGTCGCCATGTTCGAGGGGCAGCGCCTGCTATGCCTGTCACCCTTGGGCGCCATCGTGCAGGAGGTCTCGCTGCCAGTTCGCTGCCCGACGATGCCTTGTTTCGGAGCTGCTGATCTGAAGACGCTGTACGTCACGACGGCGCGTGAGAAAAGACCCATCGAGGAATTGGCTGCGCAGCCGCTGGCGGGTTGTGTGCTGTCGATGCGCGTCGATGTGCCGGGCCTCCCCGCCCACTTGTTCGGTTGAGTCCGGCCGAGACTGCGGGCTCGCCGGTTCACGGCGCGCCGAACTCGACCTTGCAACGACCGGTCGTGAAACGTCTGGAACTCAGGGTTGAGGAGGCCACGGGTTTGCACGTATAATCTGAGGCTGTGCTGAAAGCGTTTGTTACTCGCCCGATGACCGAAATGATCACCCGTGGTGTTGCGAATGCCGGTTTTGACGATGAGGCAGACGAACTTCCCATCCGTCCGCTGACGCGAGACGAAGCCGAGGCCTTGCGGGTCAAGAGCCCGCAGGTGTCACCGTGGCGAGTCATCGTGGCGCAGGTGTTGGTGGGCGGTGTGGTGACGCTGGGGGTCTGGGGGTTTTCTGACCAGCCGGGCGCCGTTCAATCGGCGCTCTACGGCGCCATCGTGGCGGTGCTTCCGGGTGCCTTGTTGGCGCGGGGCATGACCAGCAGGCTGTCCAGTGTGTCGATCGGCTCCAGTGCCGTGAGCGTCATGCTGTGGAGCATGGTGAAGATAGGAGTTTCGATCGCCATGTTGATGCTGGCGCCGAAATTGGTTCAGTCCCTGAGTTGGCCGGCCCTGCTGGCGACGCTGGTGCTGTGCATGCAGATGTATTGGGTCGCTCTGCTTTGGCGCGGGCGTTGAGAATTAGATCAGACAGGATTCAGTCACATGTCAGCTGAAGGTCACGCGCTCACTTCTGGTGAATACATCGTTCACCACCTGACCCATATGTCAACCGACGGCCGGAAACCTGCTGGCTTGGTTGATTTCTCTATCGTCAATTACGACTCCATCATTTTCTCGACACTTCTCGGCGTGCTGGGCTGCTTCCTGTTGTGGCGAGCCGCAAGCAAGGCGACGTCCGGTGTGCCTGGGCGTTTTCAGGCTGCGGTCGAGATCCTGTTCGAGATGGTCGAGAGTCAGGCCAAGGGTATCGTCCACAACGCCAACAGCCGCAAGTTGGTTGCACCGCTGGCCTTGACGGTCTTTGTTTGGATATTCCTGCTCAACGCGATGGATCTGCTCCCCGTTGATCTGCTGCCCTTGATCTGGGAAAAGATCTATGGCGCAGCGGGCGGGAATCCGCACCATGCATTCCTGCGGGTGGTTCCTACCGCCGATCTGTCCATCACGATGGGCCTGTCGGTGGGCGTGTTGATCACCTGCCTAGTCTACAACGTGAAGATCAAGGGTGTCGGCGGCTGGGTACACGAGTTGTTCGCAGCGCCGTTCGGGAATCATTGGGCTCTGTATCCGTTCAATTTCGCGATGCAGATGGTCGAGTTCGTTGCCAAGACGGTGTCGCACGGCATGCGGCTGTTCGGCAACATGTATGCGGGTGAGTTGATCTTTCTGCTCATCGCGTTGTTGGGCGGCGCGTTCACCTTGTCGCTCGGCGGGTTTGCGTTGGCGGCCCTTCACATTCTCGCGGGCACCGTCTGGGCCATCTTCCACATCCTGATCATCACGTTGCAAGCCTTCGTGTTCATGATGTTGACGCTGGTCTATGTCGGGCAGGCCCACGAGACGCATTGATCTCGTTTTTTCTCTCACTCGTTTTCTTTTTCACCACAGGAATCATCATGGAACTCATTGGTCTCGTCGCGGTTGCCGCAGGTCTCATCATCGGTCTGGGCGCCATGGGTGCTTGTATCGGCATCGGCGTCATGGGCAGCAAGTACCTCGAGTCGGCCGCGCGCCAACCCGAACTGATGGGTGAGCTGCAAACCAAGATGTTCCTGCTGGTCGGTCTGATCGATGCATCCTTCATCATCGGTACTGGTATCGCTCTGTGGTTCACGACGGCCAACCCGTTCCTGGCTCAGCTCGCCAACCTGCCGAAGTAATTCGTGCCGAAGCGCGCCAACCGCGCGCCAGTTCATCGGCCCGAATTGCTCGGGTCTGTTGACCCCGCCACCCTGATTGAGGCATCAACGTGAGCATCACCGCGACATTCATCATTCAGATGATCGTGTTTCTGATCCTGGTCGGATTCACGATGAAGTACATCTGGCCACCGATCACCGCCGCTCTCGACGCGCGTGCTCAAAAAATCGCTGACGGTCTGTCGGCTGCCGACAAGGCCAAGGCCGAGTTGAACACCGCGAACAAGCGCGTCGAAGAGCAGCTCTCTGCTGCCCGCACCGATGCTGCTCAACGATTGGCAGATGCCGAGCGGCTTGCGCAGTCGATGGTGGAGGAAGCCAAGACTCGCGCCAACGACGAAGGCTCGAAGATCGTCGCCGCCGCGAAAGCCGAGGCCGAGCAGGAGGCGATCAAGGCGCGCGAAATCCTTCGCGAGCAGGTCGCGATGCTCGCCGTCAAGGGTGCCGAACAGATCCTTCAGCGTGAAGTCAACGTCAGCGTGCATGCCGACTTGCTGAACCGCTTGAAGGTCGAGCTGTGATCGCTCGCGATCCATCGTCGGAGAACTGATCCATGGCTGAACTCGCCACCCTGGCCCGGCCTTATGCCGAAGCCTTGTTCGATGTCGCTGCCCAGGGCGATGTGAAAGCGGTGTCGCAACAAATCGACGCTCTGGCCGCGATTGCCGGCAACGATCAGTTGCGTCAGTTCGCTGCCAGCCCGAAGGTCAGCGCCGAACAGGTGTTCGAGTTGATCTCCTCGGTCGTCAAGACGCCGTTGTCCGCGCCGATGAAGAACTTCCTTACCACCGTGATCGACAACGGTCGGCTGACGGTGTTACCGGAAATCGCTTCGCAGTTTCACGCGCTGGCCAATGCTGGGGCCGGTGTGTCCGACGCAACGGTTTTCAGCGCGTTTCCGATCGACGCAGCACAGTTGACCGATGTTGTCGCGACCCTGGAAAAGCGCTTCGCCCGCAAGTTGAATGTCACCGTGCAACTTGAGCCCGCGCTGATCGGCGGCATCCGTGTCGTCGTCGGCGACGAGGTGATGGACACCTCGGTGAAAGCGCGTCTTGAACAAATGCGGGTGGCGCTGACGGCCTGAGGGTCTTCTACGTCGCTCCGAAACATCCACGTCATTCATTCTGACGCGCGGCACGCCGATCGCGTGAACGCACAGACAGGAGAGAACTCATGCAACTGAATCCCGCTGAAATTTCCGAACTCATCAAGAGCCGCATCGAAGGTCTTGGCGCTTCGACCGACATCCGTAACCAGGGCACCGTGGTGTCGGTGGCGGACGGCATCTGCCGCGTGCACGGCCTGTCGGACGTGATGCAGGGCGAAATGCTCGAGTTCCCGGCTTCGCCTGACGGCACCTCGACCTTCGGCCTCGCACTGAACCTCGAGCGCGACTCGGTCGGCGCGGTGATTCTGGGTGAGTACGAGCACATCGCCGAAGGTGACACCGTCAAGTGCACCGGCCGCATCCTCGAAGTTCCTGTCGGTCCGGAACTCAAGGGCCGCGTGGTCAATGCGCTGGGTCAGCCGATCGACGGCAAGGGCCCGATCAACGCTCAGCTGTCGATGCCGATCGAGAAGATCGCTCCAGGCGTGATCGCCCGGAAGTCGGTCGACCAGCCGATGCAGACCGGGCTGAAGTCGATCGACTCGATGGTGCCAGTTGGCCGTGGCCAGCGCGAGCTGATCATCGGCGACCGCCAGACCGGCAAGACCGCAGTGGCGATCGACGCGATCATCAACCAGCGCGGTCAGAACATGACCTGCATCTACGTCGCAATCGGCCAGAAGGCGTCGTCGGTGAAGAACGTGGTTCGTTCGCTCGAAGCCAACGGTGCAATGGAATACACCATCGTCGTGGCCGCCACCGCCGCTGAATCCGCTGCGATGCAGTACGTGTCGGCCTACTCGGGTTGCACGATGGGCGAGTACTTCCGCGACCGCGGCGAAGACGCGCTGATCGTGTACGACGACCTGTCCAAGCAAGCCGTTGCGTACCGTCAGGTGTCGCTGCTGCTGCGCCGTCCACCTGGCCGCGAAGCGTATCCCGGCGACGTGTTCTATCTCCACAGCCGCCTGCTCGAACGCGCCGCGCGCGTGAATGCGGACTATGTCGAGGCCTTCACGAAGGGCGCCGTCAAGGGCAAGACCGGTTCGCTGACCGCGCTGCCGATCATCGAGACGCAAGCAGGCGACGTGTCGGCGTTCGTGCCGACCAATGTGATCTCGATCACCGACGGTCAGATCTTCCTGGAGACCTCGCTCTTCAACGCCGGCATCCGTCCCGCCATCAACGCCGGTATCTCGGTGTCACGGGTCGGCGGTGCAGCGCAGACCAAGGTCATCAAGAGCCTGTCCGGCGGTATCCGTACCGACCTGGCGCAGTACCGCGAACTGGCTGCGTTCGCGCAGTTTGCATCCGACCTCGACGAAGCCACCCGCAAGCAGTTGGATCGTGGCGCCCGCGTCACGGAACTGCTGAAGCAGGCCCAGTATTCGCCGCTTCCGATCTCGCTGATGGGTGCGACGCTGTTCGCGGTCAACAAGGGTTTCATGGACGATGTGGACGTGAAGAAAGTGTTGTCCTTCGAATCCGGTCTGCACCAGTTCCTGAAGACCAGCCACGCCGGCCTGCTGAAGAAGATCGAAGACGCGAAGGCACTCGACAAGGACTCCGAAGCCGAGCTGTCATCCGCTGTCGCCGCCTTCAAGAAGTCGTTCGCCTAACGCGCTCTAGAAACATCCAGGAGCTTCGTCATGGCAGCAGGCAAGGAAATACGCGGCAAGATCAAGAGTGTCGAGAACACCAAGAAGATCACCAAGGCCATGGAAATGGTCGCTGCTTCGAAGATGCGCAAGGCCCAGGAGCGCATGCGCGCCGCTCGGCCTTACGCCGAGAAGATCCGCAATCTCGCGGCCAACCTGTCGAAGGCCACGCCCGAGTACAAGCACCCGTTTCTGGTTCAGAACACCGGCGTGAAATCGGTCGGTTTCATCGTGGTCACCACCGACAAGGGCCTTTGCGGCGGCATGAACACCAACGTGTTGCGTGCTGTGACGCTCAAGCTGAAGGAAACCGAGGGTCAGGGCCTCAAGGCCGAAGCCGTCGCGATCGGCAACAAGGGCCTGGGTTTCCTGAATCGTATCGGCGCCAAGGTGGTGTCGCACGCCACGCAGCTCGGTGACAAGCCTCACCTCGAGAAGTTGATCGGTCCGGTCAAGGTGTTGCTTGACGCATATGCCGAGGGCAAGCTGAGCGCCGTCTACCTTTGCTACACCGGTTTCATCAACACGATGAAACAGGAGCCTTTGGTGCAGCAGTTGCTGCCGCTGTCGTCTCAAAGCATGCAGGTCGACACGCCGGCAGGCGCTGGCAAGTACGGCTGGGACTATCTGTACGAACCCGATGCCGAGACGGTGATCGACGAACTGTTGCTGCGTTATACCGAGGCTCTGGTCTATCAGGCGGTTGCCGAGAACATGGCATCAGAGCAGTCGGCGCGAATGGTGGCGATGAAGTCCGCCACCGACAACGCGGGCTCGGTGATCGGTGAGCTGAAGCTGGTCTACAACAAGACGCGTCAAGCCGCGATCACCAAAGAACTGTCTGAAATCGTCGCCGGTGCGGCTGCCGTCTGATCGGCGCCATCAACGACCTCAGAACCCCAGAATTCGTTTTTTCTAAGGATACGAACATGTCCGCAGTGGCTACAGAAGGCAAGATCGTCCAGTGCATTGGTGCGGTGGTCGACGTGGAATTCCCCCGCAACGCGATGCCGAAGATCTATGACGCGCTGAAGCTCGACAGCCTGGGCCTGACCCTCGAAGTCCAGCAGCAGCTGGGCGATGGCGTGGTGCGCACGATTGCACTGGGGTCGTCCGACGGTCTGCGCCGCGGCCTGACGGTCATCAACACCCGGAACCCGATCACCGTGCCGGTCGGCCGTGCGACCCTGGGCCGGATCATGGACGTGCTGGGCTCGCCGATCGACGAGCGGGGGCCGGTCGGTCAGGAACTGACTGCATCAATCCACCGCAAGCCACCGGCCTATGACGAGCTCAGCCCGTCGCAGGACCTGCTCGAAACCGGCATCAAGGTGATCGATCTGGTCTGCCCGTTCGCCAAGGGCGGCAAGGTCGGCCTGTTCGGCGGCGCGGGTGTCGGCAAGACCGTGAACATGATGGAGTTGATCAACAACATCGCGAAGGCGCACAGCGGTCTGTCCGTGTTCGCCGGTGTCGGTGAGCGCACGCGGGAAGGCAACGACTTCTATCACGAGATGGCCGATTCGGGCGTGGTCAACCTCGAGAACCTGCCGGAGTCGAAGGTCGCCATGGTCTACGGCCAGATGAACGAGCCACCGGGCAACCGTCTGCGCGTCGCGCTGACCGGCCTGACCATCGCCGAGTCGTTCCGCGACGAGGGCAAGGACGTGCTGTTCTTCGTCGACAACATCTACCGCTACACGCTGGCCGGTACCGAAGTGTCCGCTTTGCTGGGCCGGATGCCTTCCGCCGTGGGCTACCAGCCGACGCTGGCTGAGGAAATGGGCCGACTGCAGGAGCGGATCACCTCGACCAAGGTCGGCTCGATCACCTCGATCCAGGCCGTCTATGTGCCAGCCGATGACTTGACCGACCCGTCACCTGCGACCACCTTCGCCCACCTGGACTCGACCGTGGTGCTGTCGCGTGACATCGCTTCGCTCGGCATCTACCCCGCGGTGGACCCTCTCGACTCGACCTCGCGTCAGCTCGACCCGAACGTCGTCGGCGAAGACCACTACAACACCGCCCGTGCGGTGCAGGGCACGCTGCAGCGCTACAAGGAGCTGCGCGACATCATTGCCGTGCTGGGCATGGACGAGCTCTCGGCCGAAGACAAGCTGGCCGTGGCCCGCGCCCGCAAGATCCAGCGCTTCCTGTCGCAGCCCTTCCACGTGGCCGAAATCTTCACCGGCTCGCCGGGCAAGTAC
>JBJXEJ010000183.1:0-13833 GCA_046154125.1 Rhizobacter sp.
TTCAGCCCGAGCCGCTTGCGCAGCACCCCGCTGATCGTGCCGCGCACCGTGTGCGCCTGCCATCCGGTCAGCGACATCATCTGTTCCAGCGTCGCGCCCGGGGCTGCGTTCAGCAGCGATATCAAGCGCGCCTGCTTGCTGGTGCCGATCGGTTCGACCGGAGCGGGCGGGACGAACGGCAGGTCAATGTCGACCTTTGCGCGACCGCGCCGTGCGGTCTTTGCGATCACCACCGGCATCGCCGGCACTGCGATCTTCTTCGCGGACCGGACCTTCGTCGCCGTGGCCTTCGAGCCTGTCGTATTCGCCTTCATCGAGCTTCTCCTGATGTCCACCGCGACCTTCGCGGCGGTGCACCAGTAACGCTCTGCGTGCGACACGCATCAAGTCATTTGTGCAGCGTCAGACCCTCGGTCCAGGGCGGCTCACCACGGCCTTCAGGCTGACTCGACCGACGGTATGCCCAGCCTCAGCCAGGCCACTGCGGCCGCCTCCGGCTCCAGCTCGCGCCAGCGTTCCTGTTCCCACAGTTCAGCCGCCGCCTCGGCCAGGTCCGCCCCGGCCGGCCGGGGCCCTTCCTCGCGCAGCCGCAGCGCGCAGCGAGCGATCCATTGCGAAGTTTCCATACCGACCTCCCGGGCATCCACGACAATACTGTGAAAATATACAGCCTCCACTCCTCATCATCGACTTCAAAGCCCTCTTCCGTTCTTCCCGCCCACCACCCCACCCATCTGGAGTACTGCATGACTTCCACCGTTAGTCCGTCCATGTCTTTCATAAACCTGGGAACACCCCATGCAGAAACCCACACCCGTCCGCGCTGCCTCCCGCACCGCCTCTACCATCACCGTCCAGGCTCTCGCTGAGCTCCAGCTCGATCCGAAGAACCCGCGCTTGCATTCCAAGCGCCAGATCCAGCAGATCGCTAACAGCATCGAAGCCTTCGGCTTCAACGTCCCCGTCCTGGTCGACAGCCGCCTGAACGTCATCGCCGGCCACGGCCGCGTGCTCGCCTGCCGCCAGCTCGGCTGGACCGAAGTCCCCACCATCGCGCTCGACCACCTGAGCCCCGCCCAGGCCCGCGCCTTCATGGTCGCGGACAACCGCCTCACCGACAACTCGACCTGGGACGACCAGCTGCTCGCCGAGAGCCTGAAGGAGCTCTCCGAGATGGACCTCGACTTCAAGCTCGACGCCATCGGCTTCGAGCTCGCCGAGATCGACCTGCGCATCGAGCAGATGGACGAAGGCGACGAGCCCGAAGAAGAAGTCGAAGCCCCCGCACCGAACGCGATCCCCGTGTCCCGACTCGGCGACCTGTGGCTCCTCAATGACCACCGCCTCCTGTGCGGCAACGCCTTGCTCGCAGCCGACTACACCAGCGTGCTCGGAGGCAAGCAGGCTGACGTCGTCTTCACCGACCCGCCGTACAACGTGCCAATCGCAGGCCACGTCACTGGCCGCGTCACCGGCAACGGTGGGGTCCAGCACCGCGAATTCGCCATGGCCTGCGGCGAGATGAGCGTCGAGCAGTTCACAGGATTCCTCAAGCAGGTGGTCACCCGCCTCATCGAGTCCAGCACCGACGGATCGATTCACTACCTCTGCATGGACTGGCGCCACCTGCCCGAGATCCTCAGCGCCGGTGCGCTCTACACCGAGCTGAAGAACCTCTGCGTCTGGGCCAAGGACAACGCCGGCATGGGCAGCCTGTACCGCAGCGGCCACGAACTCGTCCTCGTCTACAAGCACGGCACCGCGCCCCACACCAACAACGTCCAGCTCGGCCAGTTCGGCCGCTACCGATCCAACGTGTGGAAGTACGCCGGGGTGAATTCCTTCGCCCGCGCCACCGACGAAGGCAACCTGCTCGACCTGCATCCCACGGTCAAGCCGGTGGCCATGATTGCCGACGCGCTCTACGACTGTTCCAACCGAGGCCAGTGGGTACTCGACCCTTTCCTGGGAAGCGGATCCACGCTGATCGCCGCCGAACGCACCGGCCGCCACTGCGCCGGCATCGAGCTCGACCCGCTGTACGTCGACACCGCCATCCGACGATGGCAGCGACACACCGGGCTCGATGCCGTCCATGCCCAAACCGGACTGACCTTCGACCAGACCATGAATCAGACCGTCCACCAGAAGGAGGCCGCCCATGTCTGACCCCACCGGCTACGGCAAACCCCCTCGCGCCACCCGCTTCCAGAAGGGCCGCTCCGGCAACCCCGCCGGTCGCCCCAAGGGCCGGCTCAACGTCGCCACCGTCTTCCAGCAAGCCTTGTCGGCCACCGTCATGGTCAACGAGGGGGGCCGGCGTGTGCCGCGCAGCAAGCTCGACGTCGCCCTCACGCAGCTGGTCAACCAGGCCGTCAGCGGCGACCTGCAGGCCATCCGCATGGTGCTGACGCTGGCCCCGATGGTCGACCCTGACGGAGCACAGGGCCACACCCCGCCGGACCTGAAAGCCGATCGCGAACTGGCGCGGAAGATCATGGCCCGCATGGCGGGGCTGGACTCCAGCGAGGAATCAGCACAGGAAGCGGAGGCCGAACATGAATGACCGCGAAGTCTCTGCCTGCCTGCGTACCGACCTGGGAGTCTTCATCGAACGGGTGTTCAACCACCTGTTCCCCAACACCGCCTACCTGCCCAACTGGCACATCGATCTGATCGCGGCACGCCTGGAGGACGTGCTTGAAGGGCGCTGCACCCGGCTGATCATCAACGTCCCACCCCGGTCCCTCAAATCGGTGATGGCCTCGGTCGCCTTCGTGGCCTGGGCACTGGGCCGCAACCCGAGCCGCCAGATCATCTGCGCCAGCTACGGCCAGGATCTCGCCGACAAGCTGGCCCAGGACACCCGCAGCGTGATGCAGAGCGACTGGTACCGGCGCCTGTTCGGCAACGTCCTCGAAGGCAGCCGGCCGGCCGCAGCCGACTTCAGGACCCATGCAGGAGGAGGGCGCTTCGCCACCTCGGTGGGCGGGGTGCTGACTGGCCGCGGGGGCGACCTGATCATCATCGACGACCCGCTCAAACCCGACGGGGCGATGTCCGATGCAGAACGCAAGAGCGCCAACGACTGGTTCGACCACACCGTCATCAGCCGGCTCAACGACAAGAACACCGGCGCCATCGTCATCATCATGCAGCGGCTGCACCAGGACGACCTGGTCGGTCATGTGCTCGAACAAGGCGGCTGGGACACGCTGGTGCTGCCGGCGATCGCCGAGGAGCGGCAGGTGTTCAAGTACAGCAACGTCTTCGGCGACCACCGCAAGGTGCGACATGAAGGTGATGTGCTGCACCCCGAGCGGGAAGACCGACCCATCCTGTTCCAGCTCAAGGCCACGCTGGGCGAGTACCACTACGCCGGGCAGTACCAGCAGGCGCCGGCCCCGAGCGGGGGAGGGATCTTCAAGCACGAGTGGATCCGGTTCCACGAGCCACACGAGCGACCGGAAGCATTCGACCAGACGATCCAGAGCTGGGACACCGCGAACAAGGAGACCGAGCTGGCCGACTACAGCGTGTGCACGACCTGGGGGATCCACGGCAAGGACAGCTACCTGATCGACGTGAGGCGAGCCAAGATGGACTTCCCGACGCTGAGGAAGGCGGTGATCGAGCAGATCGAACGGTACCAACCGCAAGTCGTGCTGATCGAGGACAAGGCCTCGGGCACGCAGCTGATCCAGGAGCTCAGAAACCTTGGCCAACCGATCAAGGCGATCAAGCCGCTAGGCGACAAGGTCATGCGGGCGAGGGCGCAGACGGCCAGCTTCGAGAGCGGGTTCGTCCGGCTGCCGAGGCAGGCGGTCTGGCTCGATGCCTATGTTCACGAGCTGCTGACCTTTCCGCGGGGCAAGTACGACGATCAGGTGGACTCGACGGCGCAGGCGCTGGCGTGGCTGGTGACCGAGGGGATGGAGTCGGGGATCATGGGGTACTACCGAAAAATGGACGAGGAAATGAGGCAGGGCAGGGGTGAATGATTGAATGCTTCCGTTCGGGAATCAAGGAATCGTTGCTCGAACGGATCAACCTCAAAGGCGCCTTCATCACCAGATTCATCCTTCCTCGTGATTGAGCCGGTAATTCGCCTGGGTAGACTTCGCTCGACCCCAATGTGATTGCAGCGGCACAAGCCCGAGGGACGCAGTTGGACAAGAGCAAGCTCAGCGAAACCGACATCTGCGAGAAGTTCATCAGCCCGGCGCTCACGGCAGCAGGCTGGGACATCCATGAGCAAATTCTTCGTGAGTACCCGCTGCGACCGGGACGCATGGTGGTCCGCGGCCAGAAGGCTTCCCGCGACAAGAAGTCGGTGCTGCGCGCCGACTACGTCTTGTTCTGGAAGGCCAACATCCCGCTGGCCGTCATCGAGGCCAAGGACAACACCCAGGCGGTCGGCGCCGGCATCCAGCAGGCGCTGAGCTACGCCAAGTTGCTGGGCGTGCCCTTCGTGTTCGCCAGCAATGGTGACGGCTTCGTGTTCCGCGACGCCACGCTGGCCACCGGCACGCTGGAGGCAAGTCTCGGCCTCGACCAGTTTCCCCCACCCGCTGAGCTGTGGGCACGCCTGTGTGCCCACAGGGGTTGGACGCCCGGAGAGCAGGCCATCGCTGGCCAGGCCTACTCGCCCAGCAAGACGCCGCGCTACTACCAGCTCAACGCCATCAACCGCACGGTCGAGGCCATCGCACAGGGTCAGAGCCGAATCCTGCTGGTCATGGCCACCGGAACCGGCAAAACCTACACCGCCTTCCAGATCATCTACCGGCTCTGGAAATCGAGCTGGCGCGCCGACAAGCCCTCCGGCCAGAAGCGCATCCTCTTCCTGGCCGACAGGAACATCCTGATCGACCAAACCATGGTCAACGACTTTCGCCCGTTCAAGGGGGCAATGGCCAAGCTGAGCCCGAACGCCAAGGGCGTCGAGCGGGTTGATGCCACAACCGGAAAGCACTTCATCGAAGAGCTCGACGTGGCGGTGAGCAAGACCACCAAACAGGTCGACAAGAGCTACGAGATCTACTTGTCGCTGTACCAAGCCGTCTCGGGCACCGAGGAAGAGCAGAACATCTACAAGCAGTTCTCGCCCGACTTCTTCGACCTGATCGTGGTGGACGAGTGCCACCGCGGCAGCGCCGACGAGGACTCGGCCTGGCGCGAGATCCTCACCTACTTCAAGGCAGCGACGCAGATCGGCCTGACTGCCACGCCGAAGGAGACCGAGCACATCTCCAACACCGATTATTTCGGTGAGCCGGTCTACACCTACTCGCTGAAGCAAGGCATCGAAGACGGCTACCTCGCGCCCTACAAGGTGATCCGCGTCGACCTCGACAAGGACACCTTCGGCTGGCGTCCGCCCGAAGGCATGGTCGACAAGTTCGGCAATGTCATCGAAGACCGCATCTACAACGCCACCGACATGAACCGCAAGCTCGTGCTGGAGCGACGCGACGAGGTGGTGGCCGCCAAGATCACCGAGTACCTGAAGGCGACCGACCGCTACGCCAAGACCATCGTGTTCTGCGAAGACATCGACCACGCCAACCGCATGCGTCAGGCCTTGAGCAATGCCAACGCCGACATCGCCGCCGCGAACCCGCTCTATGTGGTGCAGATCACCGGCGACAACGCCGAAGGCAAGGCCCAGCTCGACAACTTTATCGACCCCGAAAAACGCTACCCGGTCATCGCCACCACGTCCAAGCTGATGAGCACGGGGGTCGATGCCCAGACCTGCAAGCTCATCGTGCTGGACCAGAACATCAAATCGAGGACCTTGTTCAAGCAGATCATCGGCCGCGGCACTCGGCTCCGCGAAGACCTGGGCAAGACATGGTTCACGATCCTCGACTTCAAGCGCGCCACCGACATCTTTGCCGACAAGGATTTCGACGGCGACCCGGTACAGGTCTACGAGCCCAAGGGCGATGAGCCTGTCATCCCCCCGGAACCGCCCGTGGGTGGCCCCGACACGAGCAGCGAAGACCCCGGCGAGCCTGGCTTTGCAACTCCACCGGGCGAACTGCCGCCCGGCCCGGGCGGTGACCCTGCGCCCATCAAGCGCTACATCGTCGGCGGCAGCGTTAATGTCAGCGTGGCCCGTGAGCGCGTGCAGTACCTCAACGCCCAGGGCAAGCTCATCACCGAGAGCCTGCGCGACTACACCCGCATCAACGTGATGCGCCAGTTCGACTCGCTCGACAAGTTCCTGCAGGCCTGGAGCGATGCCGACCGCAAGGCCGCATTGATCGACGCCCTCGAAGCCGAGGGCGTGCTGTTCGACGCCCTGGCTGACGAGGTGGGCAAGGACCTCGACCCCTTCGACCTGCTGCTGCACGTGGCCTACGACATGCCGCCGCTCACGAGGCAGGAACGGGCCAACCGGGTGAAGAAGCGCAACGCATTCGCCAAGTACGGCGAGGTGGCGCGCAAGGTCATCGAAGCGCTGATCGACAAGTACGCCGACGAAGGCGTGCAGACCATCGAAAGTATCGAAGTGCTGCGCGTGCCGCCACTCGACAAGCTGGGCACGCCAACCGAACTCGTCAAGAGCTTCGGCGGCCGCCCGCAATACGACGCAGCATTGCGCAGCCTTGAACAAGAGCTGTACTCATCACAGTGAGTACAGCCAGCCCTCACTAGGAACCGATGTCCAACCTCTCCACTGTCATCAAGTCCATCCAGGACGTCATGCGTCAAGACAGCGGCGTCGATGGCGACGCCCAGCGCATCTCGCAACTCACCTGGCTGCTTTTCCTGAAAGTCTTCGACGCGCAGGAAGAAGAACTCGAACTCACGCGCGACGCCTACAAGAGCCCGATCCCGGAGCACCTGCGCTGGCGCAACTGGGCTGCGGACCCCGAAGGCGTCACGGGCGAGGCGCTGCTCGACTTCGTCAACGTGCAGCTTTTCCCCAAGCTGAAAGCCTTGCCCGGTGATGCCGAACGCAACCCGCGCGGCTTCGTCGTGCGCAGCGTGTTCGAAGACGCCTACAACTACATGAAGAGCGGGCAGCTGCTGCGGCAGGTGATCAACAAGCTCAACGCGATCGACTTCAACCGCCAGGCCGAGCGCCATCAGTTCAATGACCTGTACGAGAAGATCCTGCGCGACCTTCAGAGCGCCGGCAATGCGGGCGAGTTCTACACGCCACGCGCAGTCACGCAGTTCATGGTCGACATGGTCAATCCGCGCCTGGGCGAAGTGGTGTTCGACCCGGCCTGTGGCACCGGGGGCTTCCTGGTCTGCACGCTGGAGCATCTGCGGCAGCAGGTGAAGAACGAGCAGGACCAGGCCACGCTGCAACGCAGCGTGCGCGGCGTGGAGAAGAAGCAGTTGCCGCACATGCTGTGCACCACCAACATGATGTTGCACGGCGTGGAGGTGCCCAGCCTGATCGTCCACGATAACACTCTGACCCGCCCACTGCGCGACTACGGCGCCGCCGACCGTGTGGACGTGATCATCACCAACCCGCCCTTTGGCGGCGTGGAAGAGCCGGGCACTGAGAACAACTTTCCGGCTGATGTGCGCACCAAGGAAACGGCCGACCTGTTCCTCGTGCTGATCAAGCAACTGCTCAAGCCCGGCGGGCGCGGGGCGCTCGTGCTACCGGACGGCACATTGTTCGGTGAAGGCGTGAAGAGCCGAATAAAGGAACAACTGCTGGCCGAATGCAACCTGCACACCATCGTGCGACTGCCCAACGGCGTGTTCAGTCCCTACACCGGCATCAAGACCAATCTGCTGTTCTTCACCAAGGGCCAGCCGACGCAGGACATCTGGTACTACGAGCACCAGTACCCAGCGGGCGTGAAGACCTACAACAAGACCAAGCCGATCCGCATCGAAGAGTTTGATGTCGAGAAGGCTTGGTGGGGCAGCGATGCCGAAGGCTTCGCGGGTCGCGTCGAGGGCGAGTTCGCATGGAAGGTGGGCATAGGCGCGATCAAGGCGGCGGGCTTCAATCTAGATCAGAAGAACCCACATCGTGGTCCCGAGGCCAGCCTCGATCCAGATGAGTTGATGGCCGAGTACCGCCGGCTGAAAGCCGAGGCGCAGGGGCTTCGAGATCACTTGAAGGCAATCCTCGCTGAGTCTCTGGGAGCGCGAACGTGAGTGCGATGCCAGAGATGTCCGAGCTGACGCCACAGTTCGTTTTCGTGGAACCACCGCCGCTGGTGCGGAACTTCGACGTACTGGCCACGGCGCCGGGTGGCGTGGCTAGGCTTCGAGAGCTATTTCTTGCACTTGCGGTCCATGGCAAGCTTGTGCCACAAGACACAAATGACGAGCCAGCAAGCTCACTCTTGCGTCGCATATTTGCCGAGAAGGATCAGCTAGCTTTGCAAGGCAAGATCAAGCGCGACAAACCGCTAGCGGTCTTGACTGATGACGAAGAACCCTTTCAGCAACCGAAAGGCTGGGAATGGATTAGGTTGGGGACGATCGCAACCATCGAACGCGGCGGATCGCCTCGCCCAATTCAGGACTTTCTCACCGAAGCCCCAGACGGATTCAATTGGATCAAGATCGGCGATACGGAAAAGGGCGGCAAGTACATCACCGTAGCAAAAGAAAAGATCCGCGCCGAGGGCCTTTCAAAGACCCGCATGGTCTATCCCGGCGACTTTCTGCTCACCAACTCAATGAGCTTTGGTCGCCCATACATTACGCAGATTGAAGGCTGCATCCATGATGGATGGCTTCGCATCAGCCCGCCAAGCTCGCTGAATAAGGACTATCTATACACGCTTCTGTCCTCGCCATTCATCCGATCTCTGTTTGAAGCCGCTGCTGCCGGGGGAGTGGTACTGAATCTCAATGCCGATAAGGTTCGCAGCATTCCCATTCCGCTTCCACCGCTTCGGGAACAGGCCCGCATCGTCGCCCATGTCGAAGAACTGATGAAGCTCTGCGACGCGCTGGAGCAAAACGGGCGGCTGGCCGACGAGCAGCATGTGCGTCTCACGTCCACGCTGTTCGATGTATTGGCCGCCAGCGAGTCGGTGCACGCGCTGGCCGAGAACTGGCAGCGCGTCGCTAAGCACTTCGATTTACTGCTTGATCGCTCCGATTCTGTGGATGCACTTGAGCAAACCATCCTTCAACTTGCAATTCGTGGTTTGTTGGTCGCACAGGACGCTCGAGACGGATCGGCTGCAGCATTGATAGGTGAAATTGAATCGCACAAGAAGCGTCTCGTCACTCAAGGCAAGCTGAAGAGTGATAAGCCACTGGCTGACGTCGAGGCTGCACCGTTTGAGGTTCCTCCAAGTTGGGAGTGGGTACGCCTTGGGAGCATTGGCGAGGCATTCGACTATGGGACTTCTCAGAAGTCGGTGGACGACCCGAGCGCAGTGCCAGTTCTTCGAATGGGGAACGTCCAAGCGGGAACGGTCGTGATGACTGGCCTGAAGTACCTGATCGACCGACAGAATGATCTTCCGGGTTTGCTGCTCCGCCCAGGAGACATTCTCTTCAATCGGACGAATAGCTATGAGCTCGTCGGGAAGACGGGGCTGTATGAAGGCTTCCGGCGCGATGTCACCTTTGCGTCGTATCTCATTCGTATTCGGCTTCCGGCGGATCTCTGCTCAGCGCAGTACGTGAACATGTACATGAACTCGATTGACTGCCGTCGACACGAAATCGAGCCTGACCTGACGCAGCAAACCGGCCAGGCGAACTACAACGGCACCAAGTTGCGCAACATTCGCGTACCCTTGCCGCCACTCGGTGAACAGCGCCGCATCGTCGCTCGTGTTCAGGAACTTCGAGACCTCTGCAATGGCCTGCGGCAAAGGCTGACGCAAGCCAAAGAAGCGCAATCCCGCCTAGCCGATGTGGTGGTGGCCGAGGTCGGTTGAATATGTCGATCCTTGGCGACGGCAAGAGCATCGTCGATCTGCTCACGCGCGGATGGACTTGGGTCCAAGAACGACGCGACCCTGTCCGCGCACAAGCGCAGCGGATGATCGACGCCTTCGAGGCTCACGGCATCGCTCGGCAGCAGATCGCGCGGGTCCTTCCGCCGGAGTTGGCCGTTCCTCCGGCGGCGCTCTCCACCCCAGACAAGCTCAAGGAAAAAGTCACACCGGCGCTGCTGGACTGGGCCGCCGACTATCTGGCCCTGGATCGCCGCTGGCTGGACGGTGTCGAGGCCCGGCCGCACCGGCACGTCGACGGCTACAAGAACGAGGGAAACTATTCCGAGTGGCTGCGCCAGCGCCAGGCAGTCGCGCCGGACGTAGGCCGTGTGTTATTCGTTTGGACCGCAGAAGATCCCATCTCGGGCGGCACGAGCGATGGCCCCGTTTGCCTTGTCTATTCAGAAGACAGCGCCTGGCTCGATGGAGGCTCGTTGAGCCGCTACTGGCTGCTGTCTGATCAATGGCCGATCGATCACGGTTCATGCGTCGTCAGCATGCTGAAGGTCGTCGGCATCGCCCGATCGCTAGGCATTCTGGTCGTCGGCCGATTGATCCCGGCGCCATTCCTGCGCAGGCTGGAGGCTGGCCGCATCTTTGCCCCGCAGGCACAGTCTCGTGGCGGGAACCTTTGGAATCCAGAAGACATGAAATCGTCGAATGCCGTGGCTAGTCCTGTCAAGCCGGCCTGATCTCGAGCCAATCGGAAGTCAATGCAGTTCGTTCGACAAGGTCCCGATCTGCCGGAACGACTCCTCCAGGCACATGAGGAAGGTCGTGTCGTGTTCTTCTGTGGTGCTGGAGTTTCCTATCCGGCCGGCCTGCCGGGCTTCTCGGGCCTGGTGAAGGATGTCTTCGCTGCGGTTGGCGCAACTCCAAGCGCGGTGCAGCAGGCTGCAATTGATGCTGGTCAGTTCGACACGGCAATTGGGCTGCTTGAATCAAGTGTCATCGTCGGAAGGGAAGGCGTTCGCCGTGCCATATCAAGTGTCTTGACACCGACCAAGATGACGAAGGACGCAACGGCATCGCATGACGCGCTCCTGACGTTGTCGAAGACTCGGGATGGTCGAACCCGACTCATCACGACCAACTTCGACAGGCTGTTCGAATCGGTGATTGGTTCGAAGGAGCTACCGGTCGTACGTTATTGCGCGCCACTTCTGCCCGTGCCCAAGAACCGTTGGGATGGGCTGGTCTATTTGCATGGACTGTTGGCGCCGACCGCAAATTGACCCACTTCTAAGCGTTGTGCCGATTTCAATTTGACCCGGGTGTTCAACCTACCCTGCTGCTTTCTTGAGCAGCGGGGTATCCGGAGTGATCACCATGGCCATGATTGGCAAAGTGCTGCGAATGCACCGCCGCGACAAGAAGTCGGTTCGAGAGATCGTCAAGGCGACGAGCCTGGCGCGCAACACGGTGCGCAAGTACCTGCGCAGCGATCGAGTCGAGGTGCCGCGACGAAATCTGCGTGAGGAGGCGCCCGTCAAGTTGGCGCCCTTCGTCGAGACGATCGAGCAGGCGCTGCTGGTCGATGCACGTCGACCGAAGAAGGAGCGACGAACGGCCATCGCGTTGCTGGCGCAGATCCGTGCGGCCGGCTATGGCGGTGGCTATTCGCGACTGACGGACTTCATCCGGGACTGGCACGTTCGGCAAGGCAGCGCTGTGAACGGCAAGGCGTTCGTGCCGCTCGCATTCGATCTCGGCGAGGCGTTCCAGTTCGATTGGAGCGAGGAAGGTTTGGTGATCGGCGGCATCTACCGGCGGTTGCAGGTCGCGCACATGAAGCTGTGCGCGAGCCGTGCGTTCTGGCTGGTGGCGTACCCGAGCCAGGGCCACGAGATGCTGTTCGACGCACACACCCGCAGCTTCGCTGCACTCGGCGGCATCGCGCGGCGCGGGATTTACGACAACATGCGCACGGCTGTCGACAAGGTTCTCAAGGGCAAGGGCCGGGTCGTAAACGCGCGCTTTGCCGTGATGTGCGCGCATTACCTGTTCGACCCCGACTTCTGCAACGTCGCCTCTGGCTGGGAGAAGGGTGTCGTCGAGAAGAACGTGCAGGACAGCCGCAGACGGGTCTGGATCGACGCGCGGCAGATGCGCTTCGGCAGCATCGACGAACTCAACGCCTGGGTGGGCGAGCGCTGCCGGCAACTCTGGGCCGAGGTCCGGCATCCCGAGCACAAGCAGTTCAGCGTGGCCGAGATGCTGGAACACGAACGTGTGCAGCTGATGCCGATGACGGCTGCGTTCGACGGCTATGTCGAGGAAGTGGCCCGCGTCAGCAGCACCTGCTTGGCGACGGTCGCGCGCAACCGCTACTCGGTGCCGTGCGAGCTGGCGGGTCAGATGCTTAGCACGCGGCTGTATCCGACGAGGGCGGTGGTCGTGGCAGGCGACGTGATCGTGGCCGACCACCAGCGCCTGATGGACAAGGGCAAGATCCGCTACGACTGGCGGCACTACGTTCCGCTGCTCGAACGCAAGCCGGGGGCACTGCGAAATGGGGCGCCGTTCGCCGACCTGCCCGAGCCATTGCAGCGGATGCGACGGGCCTTGCTGCGCGAAGCGGGCGGCGACCGCGTCATGGCCAAGATCCTCGCACTGGTACCGGGCGCCGGCCTCGACGCCGTGCTGGTCGCGGTCGAACTCGCCCTGGAAGGGGCGCCGCCTTCGGGACGGGTGAGCATCGACCATGTGATCAACGTGCTTGCACGGCTGAACGCGCCGCCACGGCCGGCCAACGTGGTCACGCCGTTACAGGTGCGCACGCCGCCGCTGGCCGACACCGCCCGCTACGACCGGCTGCGCGACATCCAGGGGGCCGACCATGACGCATGAGCCGAGCATGGGTGAGACTAGAGACAGCGTCGTGGCCCAACTCAAGACGCTGCGCCTGCACGGCATGGCGTCGACCTGGGCCGACCTGATCGAGCAGAACAACGGCGAGCTCGAAGGCTCGCGGTGGCTGGTCGAGCAGATGCTGCGAGCGGAGACGACCGAGCGCGCGACACGCTCGGTAAGCCATCAGATGACGTCGGCCAAGTTCCCGGTGCACCGAGACCTCGCGGGCTTCGACTTCGAGGCGTCGCCGGTAGACCGCAAGCTCGTCATGCAGTTGGCCGAAACGACGTTCACCGAGGCGGCGCACAACGTGGTTCTGGTCGGTGGACCGGGCACCGGGAAAAGCCATCTTGCGACTGCCATCGGCGTGGCCGGCATCATGCGTCACGGCAGGCGGGTGCGCTTCTACTCGACGGTCGACCTGGTCAACGCGCTTGAGCAGGAGAAGGCGCAGGGCAAGGCCGGGCGCATCGCCGGCGGCATGCTGCGCCTCGATGCGGTGATCCTCGATGAGCTCGGCTATCTGCCGTTCAGCCAGGCCGGAGGCGCCATGCTCTTCCATCTGCTGAGCCGGCTCTACGAGCACACCAGCGTGCTGATCACGACCAACCTGGACTTCGCCGAGTGGTCGAGCGTGTTCGTAGATCCGAAGATGACAACGGCGCTGCTGGACCGGCTCACGCATCACTGCCACATCGTCGAGACCGGCAACGACAGCTACCGCGTCACGCAGGCCACCGCCAATTCCAGGCGCCGGATCAAGGCACGCGAGACCGAGAGAAAGGGCAGCAGGCCGGCTCAGCCAGAGTCGCCGACCGAACCGGCCTGAGACTCGACTTGCCGCGCGAGGGGCAAGCCGCTACGGGCTCCGCCCTTCGCGTCTTACCCCTCGCCCAAACCATCCGTCCGAACGATTGAAAGGACGAAGGCGCTACAGTTATCCACAGTCGGCTGCTACAAGCCGGCTCCCCATCCCCGGGTCAAGTTGAGATCGGCAGGGTGGGTTAACTTGAGATCGGCGCGGACA
>JBJXEJ010000184.1:0-26190 GCA_046154125.1 Rhizobacter sp.
TGAACCGCGCCGGCTTTGTCGGAGGGCCCATTCGTTGAGAGGATGGACCCATGGCACGACCAAGCAGGTATTCCCCCGAGGTACGCGAGCGCTTCGTGCGGCTGGTCTTCGACCACACGCCTGAGCACGGGTCGCAGTGGGCGGCGATTGCCGCGATCGCTCCCAAGGCCGGATGCACGGCCGAAACGCTCCGGCGGTGGGTGCGCCAGGCCGAGCGGGATGCCGGGCAGCGCGGAGGACTGACCACCGACGAACGCACTCGGCTCAAGGCGCTGGAGCGCGAAGTCGTCGAACTGAAACGGGCTAATGAGATTCTGAAGAAGGCGGCGGCGTTTTTCGCCCAGGCGGAGCTCGACCGCCGACCGAAGTAATGGTCGCCTTCATCGACCAGCAGCGTCCGTCGCATGGGGTCGAGTCGATCTGCCGTCTGGTGCCGATCGCCCCGTCGACATATTTCCGGCGCAAGGCGGTGCAGGCCGATCCGGCGAAGCGGTCCGCCCGAGCCATTCGCGACGAGGTGCTCAAGGCGATCATCGACCGCATCTGGCGGGAGCACGATCACGCGTATGGCGCGCACAAAGTGTGGAAGCAGATGGGGCGCGAGGGCCTGCACGAAGCCCGCTGCCGCGTGCGACGGCTGATGCGCGCACTCGGGCTGCGCGGTGTCGTGCGAGGCCGTGCGTGGACGACGACGACGACGCAGGCAGACACGGGTGCGGCGCGGCCCGCCGATCTCGTCCACCGCCAGTTCACCGCCATCCGGCCGAATCAGCTGTGGGTCGCGGATTTCACGTACGTCGCGACCTGGGGCGGCTTCGTCTACGTCGCGTTTGTGATCGATGTCTTCGCGCGCCGCATTGTCGGGTGGCGCGTGTCGTCGTCCCTGCGCACGGACTTCGTGCTCGATGCGTTGGAGCAAGCGATCTATGCCCGCTGTGATGACACCGTCGGCGACCTGGTGCACCACAGCGACCGCGGGAGCCAATATCTGGCCATGCGTTATACCGAGCGACTCGCCGACGCGGGTATCGAGCCGTCCGTGGGGAGCCGCGGCGATTCCTATGACAATGCCCTCGCCGAATCGGTGATTGGGCTGTTCAAAGCGGAGGTGATTCGTCGGAAGGGGCCGTGGCGGACGCTCGAGGCAGTCGAGTTCGCCACGCTGGCGTGGGTAGATTGGTTCAATCATCGGCGGCTACTCGGTCCCATCGGCTTCGTGCCGCCGGCCGAGTACGAAGCGCGCTACTATGAGCAGGCCGCCGTCGCCTGACTCACATAACTCGCCCTCCCATGATCCCGGCGCGGTTCAAACAGGACAGACGAGCACGGGGAGGCGCGCCAGGATCAGCAACGTGAGGTCGGCATCCGACGCGGGACCTCATCTGTGGTGTGTGTGACGCAGACAGTTTCGGCTCACTGACACATCGAGAGACGACGCACCTATCTCGGACGACGCAATGCCTTCGGGTTCGCCGAAACCGACGGCGATATCAACAGGCACGGCTGGGTCCGCTCGCGGGCACACCGACACCGGAAGGAGACGACCACCATGAGAAACCTCGACGTATTGGCAGCAGCACTCGTCATCATCGGCGCGCTCAACTGGGGCCTGGCAGGCGCCTTCCATATCGACCTCGTCGCCGCCTTGTTCGGCATGAGCTTCGGTCAGACCTCAGCCATGAGTAGCGTCGTGTACATCCTCGTCGGTCTAGCCGGGTTGTACCAGGCTCTGACCTTCAAAGCGATCCAACGACGCTGGCAGGGCATGACCGCGGCGCACGCGTAGCCCTCACTCGTTCACCCACCATCACGCAGGAGTCACGAAGTGATTGCAGATACGACAGCACCATCACGCGTCGCGGACCTTGTCGACACCGCTGTTGCCGGCAAGTTCACCACGCTCGTTGCCGCGGTCAAGGCCGCAGGGCTGGTTGACACACTGAAGGGCGCGGGGCCGTTCACCGTGTTTGCGCCGACCGATGAGGCGTTCGCCAAGCTGCCGAAGGGCACGCTGGACGACTGACTGAAGGCGGAGAACAAGGCGAAGCTGCAGGCGATTCTGAAGTACCACGTCGTCGCCGGGAAGGTCATGGCGGCCGACGTCGTGAAAATCCAGTCGGCGAAGACTGTTGCGGGTGGCCAGTTGACGATCAAGACGACCGGCAGTGCGGTCACGGTCGACGGGGCCCATGTGACGAAGACCGACATCGCCGCCTCCAACGGCGTGATCCACGTCGTCGACGCGGTGCTGCTCCCCAAGTAGGCAACGCATGCCGTGCTCGCACACGCGTTCCCGGCCTCGCCAATGTCAACGAATCGGTTGATTCGTTGACCGCAACCATGCAGTAGGAGTTCACCAGATGATGAAGACAGTTTTTGCAACCCTCGGCGTCGTCGCCGCCCTCGCCACCGCCAATCTCGGCGCGCAAACCAAGGACGTCGTCGACACCGCCGTCGCCGCTGGTTCGTTCAGCACCTTGGCGAAAGCCCTCGAAGCGGCGGACCTCGTGACCACGCTCAAGGGGCCCGGCCCCTTCACGGTGTTCGCCCCGACGGACGAAGCGTTCGCCAAGCTTCCCGCGGGCGTCCTCGACGACCTGCTGAAGCCGGAGAGCAAGGCCAAGCTGCAGGGCATCCTCAAGTACCACGTGGTGTCCGGGAAGGTGATGGCCGCTGACGTGATGAAGCGTACGTCCGCAAAGACCGTCGAGGGACAGGCCCTGACGATTAAGTCGATGAGTGGCAAAGTGATGGTCAACACCGCGACGGTCACGAAGACGGACATCGGCGCCTCGAACGGCGTCATTCATGTCATCGACACGGTCCTCATGCCCCCTATGCCGTCGAGGTCGACGAGGTGACGGCCGCTCGTCCCTGGCGGGCGTAGCGATCGATTGAACAACGGTGCACAACGTCGGCCGGCGGGACACACCGCTGGCCGACGACAGGGAGCGACAGCCTATGAAGAGTGAACGCGAACGGTTTTACGCGCTCGCCAACGACATCCGCATCGCCATGCTGACGACGCGGCGGCCCGATGGGCACCTACGCTCCCGAGCGATGGCCCATCAGACACGCGCGGACGGCGCGGACCTTTGGTTCGTCTCGGCGATGGGGAGCGACAAGCTCGACGACATCGCCGGCGACCCCCATGTGAACCTGGCCTACTTCAAGCCGAGCAGCATGGAGTGGATCTCGGTCTCGGGTATCGCCGCCCTCTCACACGACCCCACCAAGATCGCGGAGCTGTATGCGTCGGACTGGGCGATGTGGTTTCCCAAGGACGGTGATGCGAGACACGGCACCGCTGATGATCCGCGGATGGTCCTGATCGGTGTGACCATCCACGCCGCGGAGTTCTACGAAGACGATACACCGAAGCCCGTAGTGCTCTACGAGTTGGCCAAGGGGTGGCTGTTGGGCGCGGAACCGAAAATCGGCGAGATGCATTCGCTCTAGACGGCAGGCGCGAGGTTAGCAGACGTCTCTTCTCCACGAGGAATTCAATGGCGTATCAAAGCATCAACCCCAACAACGGGACGGTACTGCAGTCGTTCGACGAGCTGACCGCCGCGGAGCTCGAGAGCGCAATCGCCCAGGCCCAATCGTGCTTCCTCGTGTGGAAGGCCACGTCCTTCAGCGCCCGGGCCGCGGTGCTCCACAAGGCCGCCACGCTCTTGCGCGAGCAGACCGAAGCCTACGCGAGGCTCGCCACGCTCGAAATGGGCAAGCGCATCGACGAATCGCGTGCGGAAGTGGCGTTCAGCGCTGACATCCTCGACTACTACGCGTCGCACGCGGAAGCCTTCCTGGCGCCAACGCCCTTACATCCTCAATCGGGCAAGGCCCACATGGAGTGCACGCCGTTCGGCGTCCTGTACGCCGTGCAGCCCTGGAACTTCCCGTACTACCAGTTGGCGCGCGTCGCCGGTGCGCAGCTCATGGCTGGCAACGTCCTTTTGGTGAAGCATGCCAGTTGTGTGCCTCAGTGCGCCAACGCCTTCGAACAACTGATGCGCGACGCCGGGGCACCGCGCGGCGCATATACCAATCTTCGGATCTCGCACGAGCAGTCCAATCGGGTGATCGACGATCCGCGTGTGGCCGGCGTGGCGCTCACCGGGAGCGTGGCCGCAGGCCGGGACGTGGCGGCACGAGCCGGCCAGAACCTGAAGAAGACGTCGATGGAACTTGGTGGGAGCGATCCGTTCATCGTGCTCGACGATGCTGACCTGGCGATGACGGTGCCGTGGGCCGTCTGGAGTCGGATGTTCAACGGCGGCCAGACTTGTTGTGCGGCCAAGCGCTTCATCGTTCAGGACTCCATCGCCGACGAGTTCCTGAAGCAGTTCACCCTCGCCCTCTCCGCGCTGCAACCCGGGGACCCGATGGACCAGCGCACGACGCACGGACCGATGTCGACCGAAGGTGCATTGGTGCTGCTGCTCGCGCAGGTGGACACCGCCGTCGCCCACGGGGCGCGCGTGCTGACCGGCGGTGCGCGCCTTCCGCGGCCAGGGTCGTTCATGCAGACGACGATCCTGACGGACATTGCCCGCGACAACCCCGCGTTTCGCGACGAGTTTTTCGGGCCCGTGGTGTCGTTCTTCCGCGTCGCCACCGAGGACGACGCCGTCGCCCTGGCCAACGACTCCGACTTTGGCCTGGGGGGATCAGTGTGGACGAAGGATCTGGCCCGGGGCCGCCGTGTCGCAAGCCGCGTCGACACCGGCATGATGTTCATCAACAACATCGATTGGGCGGACGCCGAACTGCCATTTGGCGGCATCAAGGCGTCTGGCTACGGCCGCGAGCTCGGCATGCTGGGCATTCAGGAATTCGTCAACAAGAAGCTCGTGCGTGAGGTCGAAGCCCCGGCGCCGCAATGACGTGCAGCCGCTTCATCGACCTACAGAGCCCGTTCTGGGCCAAATATCTCAGGGCAGATTTCATAGACTCTGATCACGCCTCGTTGGCCGCGATCTGCTGGCAAGCAACTACGGCACACCTCCGGTGCAGGGTCGCGATCATGAGCGACTGGGCGCCTTCGTGGGGACGTGGCACGGGCGCCCGAACGGGGACGAGTGGCTACCGTTGTGTGACCGGACAAACGTTCGGGTACGGTAGGGCAACTGCGGAGTGGTCTGTCAGATGGCCAAGGCCGCCCGCGCCATCGCCACGATCGTCAGAGGACACGTGACTCGTCGTGGTCGAAAGCTGCGCTTGTCCAGAACCACCCGTGATCTAGTGCGAGTGGAGCTTGTTCACATCTCGAACCTCGCGGAGGGTTCGGCGCATCTCTTCGATCGCTTTCATGTGTTCGAGTGTCGACTGCAAAGCGTCGGCGGTCGCGTGCACGGACTCGACCGCGGCTTGGCGCGCCACCTCGGCGGCAGCTCGGGCTTCCTCACCGGCCGTGCGAGCCAAATCGGCCGCGGATCGGAGCTGCTCTTGCTCTTGGCGCATCGCTTCCAACACTTCCCGCTGGTGATCGCGGAGTTCGCGGGCTTCCTCGGCGAGAAGCCTGAAGCGCTCCGCCTCTTGGCGCGCTGATTCATTGGACGCGTGAAAGCTCTCGACCACACCGCGGTCCTGCTCGGCGTCGCGGCGGTTGTCCTCGCTGGCCTCCCGCGCGGCTTCGGCCTGTTGACGGTGCTCCTCGGCGCCCTGTCTCCCTTGTTCCGCTTCCTGCCTGAGGCTCTCGGATGGCGAGTCTGTGACCTTCGAGTGTTCGTGCTTCGTCATCGGCGCCTCTTCTGATCATCGACCTGACGAGCGAGGCAAGGCGTCTACGGCCCTGCGAGGCTCCAGTTGAACGTAGCCGATTCAGGGCCCAAGCGATGTGCGCAAAGACACACCTGGCGCTTCGTGAAGCAACCTTGGACAAACCTTGACTATACTGATCCCGATCGGTGTGGCCCTGCGAACGGGCAGCGCTCGTCGCCCTACGCTCATGCGGATCACGAACACGGGTTCGGCGAGGGCTCTCTCCTGAGAATTTGCCGGCGGTCTGACCCGCCGAGAAGACTGGCCGCCATGAGCAAGACAAAACGCCCCACGTTCCCACGCCCCGAAGCCACTTGGGACTGGACCGGCGTACGCACCCTGCGCGCGGAACATGACGCGGCGGCCGTGATCTTCGCTCAAGGAGATCCGTGCTCCAGCGTGCTCCACGTCGACGCGGGAACCGTGCGCCTGTCGGTGCTGTCGCACGCGGGCAAGGAGGCCGTTGTCGCGGTCATCACAGAGGGCCAATCCTTCGGCGAAGGCTGCCTCGTCGGCCAGTCACAGCGGATGGCGACGGCCACCGCGCTGACTCGCGCGGTTACTGTGGCGATCGAGCAACCGGAGATGAGGCGACAACTGCGTGCGCAGCCGGAGTTGGCGGAGGCGTTCATGACACACATGCTGACGCGCAATATCCGCATCGAAGAAGATCTGATCGACCAGATGTTCAACTCCACTGAGAAACGGCTCGCTCGCACGCTCTTGTTGCTGGCGCGGTATGGCGAACCGGAGGCGACACATCGCGCCCTACCGAGTGTCGCAAGAACTCCTGGCGGAGATGGTCGGCACCCCTCGATCCCGTGTCAACCTGTTCATGAACAAGTTCAGGAAGCTCGGGTTCATCGAATACAACGGCGAGTTGAAGATCAACAACTCGTTGCTGAGCGTGGTCCTGCGCGACTAATCTCCAGACGTGTCCGCTTCGTGACAGCGCGGGCGCCTTCCATGGTCATACAGTCATGCCTGGGCGTGGTCTTCTCGCCACTGGCGCACGGGTGCATCGGTTCGGTAGACCGCACCGGCATCGAGTCTGGGCGGGCCGCCGCGTCGTCAGTTCCTTGCGTTTACCTAGAAAGTCCTCTCCCCCCGAGGATCACGCCGCCGTCACCTTGCTCACGTCGCAGCCGAGCTCTTCCAGTCGTCGCAGGTGGTAGCGCTTGGCCTTGATCGAATTCATGCGGTCGAAGTAATCGGCGCCGAGGTCCGCGAACGTCACGTCGTCCCGCAGGATGTGATACGCGATCAGCAGGATGCTGTGCGCGACGGCGATGGCGGCCCGTTTGGGGCCTCGACGTTTGCTGATCCGACGGTACTGCGCCCCCAAGTAGCAGCCGCGAGAGTGAGACGCCGCCCACGCCGATTCCAGCAGGGTCGTTCGCAGCCAGTTGTTCCCCGTGCCCGTGCCAGCGCTTCGCCGTGTGCCCGCGCTCTCGTGGGTACCCGGACAGATGCGCGCCCAGGATGCCAAGTGCGCGGAAGTCGGAAATCGCGACATGTCGACGCCGATCTCCGACACCATCACTTCCGCCGAGCGGCGCCCGACGCCGACGACGGTCTGCAGGCGCTGGATGTGGGCCTCGAACGGATGCGCGATGGCTGTGATTCTGGCGTCGCAGCTCGCCACGAGTGCGGCCAGTTGGTCCAGCTGCGTCAGAATCTGGCCGAGCAGGAATCCGTGATGCGCGGTGAAGCGTCCTCGCAACGTTTCGGCAAGCTGCTTCACTTTGGGCGTCAAGCTGCCTCGGGCGAGGCTGGCCAGAGCCGTGTGGGGTCCGTCTCGCCGGCGACCAGGGCATTGAGCATCGCCCGCCCGGACACGCCGAGGACGTCGGACACCACGTGGCCCAGCTTGATATTGGCGCCTTCCAGCAGCTTGTGCACCCGATTGGCCGCTTTCACCCGATCGCGAACGAGACTCTTACGGTGTCGGGTCAGATCGCGCAGCTCCCGAATCGGCGCGGGCGGAATGAAGCTCGCGCGGATCAACCCGTGCGCGAGCAGGTCGGCCAGCCATTCGCAGTCCTTGACGTCCGTCTTCCGACCCGGCACGGTTTTGATGTGATGGGCATTCGCCAGCACGACGCCGAAACTGCCCTCGAGCAGATTGAAGACCGGCTGCCAGTACACGCCGGTCGATTCCATCGCGACGTGCGTGCATCCCGCCGCGGACAACCACGCGTGCAAGCGCAGGATCTCCGCCGTCGTGGTGCCGAATGACTGGACCTCCGCATGCTTGCGTCGGCCATCCTGCTGCCGCAGGCAGGCCACCAGCGATTCCTTGTGGACGTCGATCCCGCAACAGCGGGCGTAGAGCACTTCCATGGCGCACCTCGTCAGCGAGGCGGCCGGGGAGTGCCACAGGGTGAGAGTTTACCTGGCGTGCTCCGCAGTCCCTGATGGGATACGGGCAACAGTACGGGGTGCCTGAGGCGCGGCACTCGGGTCCATTTTTTCCGGGCTCGGAGCACCAGTAAGCGTCGACCTTGGCCCGGCTCGCTCGCGATGCAGACGCTACCACTTTCATCGCGACGTGGGTGCGGCAGCGCGCATGACCATTTTTTTAGATGTCGCGCTCCGTCTTGAGCTCGCGCACTTCCTTGCGCAGCCGCGCCAACTCCTCGCGCTCGGCGGTCGTCAAGCCGGTGCGGCCGCGCGTGCGGTCGGCCTGGGCGCGCTTCACCCACTCGCGCACGGCCGTTTCGGTCAGGTCCATGTCGCGGGCGACGGCGCCCACGGTCTTGCCTTCATCCAGCACCAGGCGGACCACGCCGGCTTTGAACTCGTCAGTGAACTGGCGCCGCGTCCGGCGCTTGGGGGTGTCGGTCATCAATCGGGACATCGTATCCCTCATACGAAAGATGTCCACCGAATCGGATCAAGCCCATCCGGCCTCGGCCACGGCCAGCTCGCGCTCTGGGCATGCGCATCGGTCCAACAGCTCATTGCGCAGGGCGAGGGGCGGAGAGAAATGCACCGGCGTCCTGTAACGCGTGAGTCCGGCCGGCATCGAATTACCTCGTAGGCACAACGCCTACCCGGGTTAACTCATGCTGGAGGCTCCGTGCTATGACGCGCCTATTTCTTCCCTCACGCAGCGAGCGTGTGTCTGCGCTTGCTGCGTCACTGTTCCTGGCCGCAAGCGGCCTGGCTTCCGCCCAAGGCACCAGTGCCACACACTTGCGCCAGTTCGTGGATACTCAGGTCGGCGGCATCCAGAAGCTGATGGTGCCGGCGCGTGACGCCGACCTGCCGCAGCCGCGTCTGCCCGACGGCCGGCCGGATCCGTTCTTCCAGATCACGGAAGCGAAGCGCTACCTCGGGAAGCAGCTCTTTCATGATCCCGTCCGCATGGTCAGGATTCATCCCGAGTTCGGCGGTGTGCCCGCCACGGCGCAGACCGCCACGTGTGCGAGCTGCCACATGGGCGAGGCCGCGTCGAAGGCCGGCACGCTGCTGAACTTCGCGGCGGGCGGCGAAGGACGGCACTACACCGATGAAAAGGGGAACTTCATTCCCCGCCGCCGGCCACGCGTCGACATCCTCCCGCGACTGCGGCAGACGCCGCTCTTTCCCGGTGACGCACTGGTCGACGAACTGCCCACGCTCACCGACGTCTACGAGTTTGCCGTGGGCAGTCCGGCGCGCGGGCGCAAGCTGCCCGATCCGGGCAATCTGCTGCGCACCGGCCGGCTCGACGCGCTCGACAGCGTGGCCCGCAACGCGCCGGGTGTGATTGGCGCCGCCTACAACAACCGCCTGCTGATGGGCGGCTTTGCGGGAGAGCCCGACGAGGCGCCGGGCGGGCTCAATCCCTTCCAGCACCCCGCGCAAGAGAACGTCGCGCTGCTGCTCCTTGACGCCCACCGGATGCTCGGTGAGCAATCCGCGGAGCTGCAGAAGTTCGCGACCTATCGGAAGCTCTTTCGCGATGCATTCCCCGAGGAAGCCTCGAAGGCCGACAAGAGCGGCGACCTGAACGACCTCATCAACGACATCACGGTCTTCCGCGCCACGGCAACTTTTCTGCGGACCACGGTGACGCGCGATACGCCCTGGGATCGCTTCCTGGCGGGCGACAATCGCGCGCTGACCGCGTCGCAGCGGCGCGGCGCCCGGCTCTTCTTCACCTCCGCGCGCAGCGGCGGCGCCGGCTGCTATGCCTGTCACAGTGGTCCGATGCTGAACAAGCAGGTGAACGATCCCGACGTGGCCGGCGTGGGGCAGTTCGTCGAGGAGAACTTCTACAACCTCGGGCTGGCCGACCATCCGCTCCAGGCACTCAATCGCGCGGGGCGCAACCAGCCCAACTTCCGCGACGACGGACGCCGCGAAGTGACGGGCCGCGACAGCGACGCGTTCAAGTTCCGCGTGCTGACGCTGCGCCAACTCAAGGACGCCCGGTTCTTCTTCCACAACGGCTCGTTCACGAGCGTGAAAGACGTCGTGCGGTACTTCAACGCCGGCATTCCGCAAGACGCGGAAGCCGCAGCCGCGGGCACGCTCACGACGCGCTTCACCAACCCGCGCGGCCGGAACGCACCCCGAGGCCTGGGCCTCAGCGAGGATCAGATCGACGATCTCGCCGACTTCGTCGAGAATGGTCTCTACGACCCCGCGTTCGTCCATTACGATCCGACGTCGCCCACGCGCCTCTTCGAGCTCAGCCCGCCGGACTTCCAGTATTCGGTCTACCGTCCGGATCTGGTGGCGGTAGGCGCGTCTGACGGCCGACCCACCGTCGACGGTCGGCCCCTCAGCGGTCTGCCGCAGGACAACAACGATGCGCTGTCTCGGCGCGACATGGGACTCGAGTTCCTGGACGTGACGAGCCGCCTGAACGTGGCGCTGGTCGCGTCCGCGCACGAACACGACGGGGATGGTGCTCGCGCAGTCGAGCGCGACGCCCGCGTCAACCCTGACGGCGGCGGCCGTGGCGGCGACGAACAACGAATCTACCGGATCACAAATAGTGGTTCGGCGCCCGTCGACACGCACCTGCTCGTCATCGCCAGCGGCCTGTCGTTCCAGGTGGAGATGACGAACGCGAGCGGTAGGACGAGCACCGGCGAGCCGTATCGCCGCGTCTTCCTTCGGAACGGTGCGCTCATGCCGGGCCAGAGCGTCGACGTCACGATGCTCTTCCGGCGGCACAGAGATTCGCCCCCGGCGAGCTTCACGCTGAAGTTGCTGTCGGGACAGGGCAATCCCTAGCCGAGAGCGGCAGCATCAGGCAGAGGGGCGCGCGTAGCCGCGCCCTTCTGCCAGCGCCGACCGCAGGTGCTGAGGGCCTGCTCGCAGAACGAGCAGCGTCGCACGCGACGAAGGTTGTGCCCACACGCAGCAGACCCAGGACGGCGGCGACCGCGGCAAGGCGCGACAGCTGTCGGTCAGTCACTCGGTGAGTCTCCTCGCCCTAGGTCCCGCGTCCCGCGATTAGGGTTCACACTCAACCGCATCTAGGCCGCGTGAACCGACTGGAACCTGGCGGCTCCCTCCGGTCCCAGGTACCGGGTTAGCACGCTCGCCTCAATTTTCGTGAGGTCGACCATCATCAACGCATCGAGCACATCGCCGAATGCCGGGTCGCGGCTGCACCCTAGCAGGCGCGCATCCAGCCGCAGGTAGTGCCGAAGCAGGACTGGCATGGCAGGAACATTCCGGTCAGACGATCCGCGTGCCGCCTGTGGGAGTGCTGTGCGCGGTTGGGCGTCTCCGGGAGTGTCTTCCGCGCGGAAAGGATGCCGTGGCGTGACGAGGCGCGCGAGTTGGCGATGGCCGTGATGCTGCTCGAGGAACGTTACGAGGTCCGCCCGCGCCCGGTCCGAGTGGCTGGCGCTGATGCTCACCGGCCCGAAGAGCACCTGGTACTGTGGATGACGCGCCACGAATCGTCCAATCCCTCTCCAGAGGAGCAGCAGGGGCTGGTGCTGCTTTTGGTACTCGGGGCGAACGAACGCCCGACCAAGTTCGAGGGCCGGCGGCAGCCCTCGCAGGAGCGACTCGCCATAGTCGAACAACGTGTGTGAGTACAGTCCGCCGAGACCCTGGCGCGCGACGATCTCGTCGGTTGGTCCCAATCGATACGCACCGACGACACAGCCATGCAGCGTGTCCCAGACAAACAGGTGCCGATAGTGGCAATCGAAATGGTCGAGATCGATCGGTTGGCCCGAACCCTCTCCGGCGGCCTGAAACGCGACCGCACGCAGCCGGCCAATCTCGCGCAGCGTGTGAGGAATCTGGTCGGCGGACGCGCAGAAGACGCGAAACACCCCGCTGGACACGAGACACGCGCTCGCCTCCAGCGACGCGACCTCGCCCCAGGCCGCTTCGCGGCCGTCATCAATGGCAAGGTGTGATGCGCACCCAAGTCGCTCGACCTCGCCCCGCGCGCGCGCCACCAGGGCCTCCGGTCGATCGCCCTCCTCGCAGCTGAATGGCTGCCCGACTGTCACCCGCACGACGCTGCGCTCGGCCCGCATCAGTTCGCGCACCAGCAGCAACGTGCGCAGCCGTGGATGGAGACGGCCGGCGAGGTAGAACAGCCGACTGTTCCGCCCGTCAATGAATGCAGGCACGACCTTCGCGCCCGTCTGCGCCGCAAGACGACCGAGGGTGGCCGTCCACGGCGCATCGACCGGTCGGCCGCTCCGAAGTCGAGCCGCCACCTCTCCTGAGGGAAACACGATGAGCGTCCCTCCGCGCCGGAGCCAGAGATGGGCGGCACGCAGTCCCGCCCTGCTCCGCTCGACCGCGCGTGGACCGCCGAAGGGATCGACGAAGAACGCCACGTCCCGCATTTCCGGCACGCGCTTGAGCAGGTGGTTGGCCAGCACACGCACGTCGGGTCGCACCCGGCCCACGGCGGCCGCCAGGGCCAGGCCATCAAGCGTTCCACGTGGATGGTTCGCCGCAACGACAAGCGGACCGGTGCGCGGCAACGCGCCCATGAAATCGGCATCGAGATCGAGTCGCGCGCCAAGCGCGGTCAGCGCGCGTTCGACGAAACTGCCGTTCGAGAGCCCTGTGGCGACGTCGTAGAGGTGCCGGGCGCGGTTCAGTCCGAGCCACCCGCCCGTCATTCGAAGTCCGAGGCGCAAGAGGGCCGAGGTCTGCGTGTCGGTATCCAAAGCGAACGGATTGGTCGTCATGATCGTGCGCTGTGATGCCGGTGCCGTCAGGCCGTTGCGGTCAGCTCGGGCGCTTGCCGGCGGATCAAGGTCGACAATGCCTGCCGCGCCCGGTGCAGCCGTACCTTCACCACACCCGCGGTTGTGTGCAGTACGCGGGCGGCCTCCTCGGTCGACAGCTCCTCGATGTCGCGTAGGAGCAGCACCTCTCGGTAGGTCTCCGGGAGTTGAGCGATGCAGGTTCTCACCATCGCCCGGCATTCCTCGCGCTCGACCCGCTTGTCGGCGCCGAGCGTCCAGGCCGAGAATTGCTCGACGTGATGACCGTCCTCCTGATAGGCCGGCAGCAACGCCTCAATCGACTCCTCGGGTTTCCGGCGCCGCACGCGCAACTTCATCAGCGCGGTGTTGACGACGATGCGATGAAGCCAGGTGGAGAGCTGTGCGGTCCCTTCGAAGCGTTCAAGCGAACGGAACGCGCTCAAGTAGGCCGACTGCAGGACGTCGCGCGCGTCTTCGTCGTTACGGCAGATCCGGCGGGCCACAGCCAGCAGGCGCCCGCCGTGCGTCCGCACGACATACTCGAAGGCCCAGTCTTCGCCCGCGCGCAAGGCCGCCACGAGGTCGGTTTCACTCACAATGTCCGAGGCCATCGCATCGTGTCTCAGCATGGTCGTCCTCTACTGGGGAGCCGGGCCATCCGCCAGCGGCTTGAGCAATTCGGCGGCAAACAGCGATGAACGCAGGACGGTCACCTGCGGCCACAGCCGGCGAAGCAGCGCCAGCCCGGCCTGGTCGATGTAGGTCACACCGGACAGGTCGAGTCGGAGCGGACGGGCACCGGCATCGATGGCTCCGCCGCACGCTCGCTCGAGTTCGGTGACCCACTCACCGCCGATGCGGCCGTGCACGAACAGGGTGACTGCACCATCCCTTGCGTCAACGCGTTCCAGTTTCAACATCTGTCCCAGGCTTTCCGGCGCCCGTAAGGGCAACGCCAGTGCCGTCCCGCGCACCAGGGCGCGACAGGGCGACAAGCTCTTGAAATAGAGTCAGATGCAGGTTGGAGTGGGTGCGGCGAAAGACCTGGATGGGCCACGACATTTCGTGGTCCACGGTATTTCGTGGGGCGGCGGGACGGTGGACTACGAGATGTCGTGGACGCGACGCGTGATGCCGAGCTTCTTCATGCGGCTTCGAAGTGTGTTCGGATGCAACTTGAGGATGTGCGCGGCTCCGGCCGTGCCTTCAATCACACCGCGCGTCTGGGACAACACGTACTCGATGTGTTGACGCTCCGCGTCCTCGAGGCTGCCCAGTTCGCGGTTCTCACTGAAGGCGGCAGCCTGCAAGTCGTGCGCTTTTGCTGGGGTTGGCAGTGCTCGGGACGCCGGCAGCAGGTCATCGCCCAGGCTCAACATCGGACCACGTGCGAGCACCACGGCCCGCTCGACGACGTTCTGCAGTTCGCGCACATTGCCGGGCCACTCATAGCGGACGAGCCGGGCCATCGTGTCGCGCGTCACACCCTGCACGTCGCGACCGAACTTCTTGGAAAGGCGGCTGACGAAGTACATCAGGAGCAACGGAATGTCTTCGGCCCGCTCACGAAGCGCCGGCATGAACAGCGGCACGACGTTCAATCGGAAGAATAGGTCGGCGCGAAAACGTCCCCCTTTCACTTCCTGGTGCAGATCGCGGTTCGTGGCGGCAATGATGCGGACGTCGACGTGCACCGTCTTGTTGCTGCCGAGCGGTTCGAACTCCTGCTCCTGCAGCACCCGGAGCAGCTTGACCTGCGTGTCGAGCGGCAGTTCGCCGATTTCATCGAGGAACAGCGTGCCATGATTCGCGAGCTCGATCCGGCCGATGCGACGGTCGATCGCACCGGTGAACGCGCCCTTCACATGACCGAGCAATTCGCTCTCGATGAGATTGGCGGGAATGGCGCCGCAGTTCACCTTCACGAGCGGACGAGCCCGCCGCGGGCCACTGTTGTGCAGGGCTCGCGCAATCAGTTCTTTTCCGGTACCCGTTTCGCCCTGGATCAGGACGGTGGCGTCGGTGCGGGCCACCAGTTCCACCTGCTGCAGCAGCGCCAGTAATGCCGGGCTATTGCCCACCATCTCCTCGAAATCGTGCTCCCGACGGATCTCTTCCTGCAGGTACACGTTCTCGGCCTGCAACTGGTTCTTCAAGCGTTCCACTTCGCCCAGCGCCGTGCGAAGTCGTTCGTCGGCGTGCTCCCGCTCCAGTTCTGCCCCTGCCCGTGCGGCGAAGATCTGCAGCACCGAGATCCAAAGCGGATCCTCCGGCATGGGCTTTCGGTCGGTGACGACCATGTGCCCGACCACGCGACGCTCGGAATCGAACATGGGGACCCCTAGATAGCTCTGGAGGCCCACCTGCTTCATGAACTGATTGTCGGGAAAAGATTGCTGAACATCGCGCGCCCACAGGCAGGTCTCGCCCTCCACGACCTTCTGACAGGGTGTCCCCGTCAAGGCGTACTCGAAGAGAGGCGCGTGGCCATCGCCCAGCCACACCGCTCGCGCCCGCGCGCGGTCGCCGTCGAGACACTCGGCCACGAACACACGCCACACGCCCAGTGCGCGCGCGAGGTGTCGCACCAATGACGCGAAGAACGCGGTGCCGGTGGAGGTGGCAGTCCCTTCCGTGATCGCCCGCAGCAATTCCTCTGCGCGATGCCGGTCGGTGATGTCGCGTGACACGGCGAGCAGCCGGTCCGGCTGGCCCCTCTCGTCAACGATGGCGCTGACGGCCACGTCCCACCATCGCGGCGTTCCTGCGGCCGTGGGACAGAATCCGGCGAACCGCCCGACTCCCCCCGACCGCGCCATCGCCACCGCGGCGCGCACCGTCTCCTGCGACTCGGCGGGCCAGAGCGCGTGCCACGGCTGGTTCCTGAGCGGCTCGAAGTCGCACACCTCCATGACGCGCATGCCGCCCTCGTTCATGGTGAGCAGTTGACCATCGAGGTCGAGCACCTTGATGCAGTCCTGGCTGCCCTCGATGAGCCGTGTCATGAACTGTTCGCGTTCGCGCAAGGCGCGCTCCGACTCGAGCCACTGCGTGGCGGCGCGGGCGGCGTCAGCCTGCGTGCGACGCAGAGCGAGGAGCGAAACAACCTGCGACGCCAGTGTGCGCAGCGCCAGAACCTGTTCATCGGTGAGCCGGCGCGGCACGCGGTCGATCACGCACAAGGTGCCGAGCGCCTCGCCGCCGGGTTCGATGAGCGGCATGCCCGCATAGAAGCGGATGTGCGGTGCGCCGGTCACCAGCGACAGGTGCGCGAAGCGCGGGTCCACGGAGGCATCGGGCACGACCAGCAGGTCGCGCTGCCGGATGGCTGCGGCGCAGATCGACTCGGCCCTCGGCGTCTCGTCGAGAGACAGGCCGACGCGGGCCTTGAACCACTGGCGATGCGCGTCGACGAAGCTGACCAGTGACATCGGCGTGCCGCAGATCTGGGCAGCCAGGCGCGCGAGATCGTCGTACGCGGGCTCGGACGGCGTGCCAAGCACGCCGTAGGACTCGAGCGCGGCGAGACGGACCGCTTCGTTGTCGCTGTCCAGGTCGGTCATGGAAGATGGCGCCCGGCGTCTGGGGCTCGGGGTGTCAATGCGGCCCCGCCCACGTCGACGACATAGCCTATCAAGAAGGAGCGCGCGCCCCGAGGCCTAAGGACACCCTCGGGGCGGGATTCGAGTGCTCGGATTCAGTGCGAAGTCGCGTGTGCCCCGGCCATCAGGCTCGCCTCACCAAGGACGGCTTCGGCCCACGCACAGTAAATCTGCACCTTCGCCACATCGTCGATGTAGGACGGCAGCGAAATGCTCATGTTGACCCGGTCCTTGGCGAGGCCGGCCAGGCTCTTCACGCCCAGGCGCTGCAGCAGGAACACGCGTCCCTTGCTGTCGACCACCTGCCAGTGCGGATCGGGGGTGTCGGGCACCTTGAAGTCGTCGGACAGTGTCAGCATGCGCTGGCCGCCCTTCATCGACATCGTGACGATGCCGCCGTTGACCTTGGCGCCCGAGAAGGGTTTGCTTGTCTGGTTCTGGGCAAGCGCGAGGTTGGCGGTGAACGCGATCGCGACGATGGCCATCAGGCTGTGGGTAGCGAATCGAGTCATGATCCTCCTCCAGTCAGTGTGTGGCGTCATCCCGGCGCGCCCCTCGCGCCGGCTCACACGGTTCGATGTCGCTCATCACCGTTGGTTTCACCGGTGCTCGAACGTCGACGCGACGCGCACGCCGTGACCGTCGGCGTCTCGTATAAGGGCGACCTGTCGCAGATCGAGGGCCCGCACGTCGATATCAGCAGGCCGCGGCGACACCAGCGCAAAGGCACGCGTCGCCAGGGACGAAAAGACGCGTTCCGGCGCGTTCGTTACCACCGTTGTCTGCCAATGTGCGAGATCGTTCGCGCGAAGATCGCGAGGCGCTGGTCGTCCGTCTCGCGGGGCCAGATATTCGAGCAGCTCTATGCCTGGCCCGGCGGCAGCGCGCAGCGTGGTAATGCGAAGCCTGGCGCCGAACACGTTGTTCAAGTGCTCCTGCTCGAGGTCGTAGTTCTCGCTGGTGCCCGCGATCGCCAACCCCAGCACGTCGCGGTAGAAGCGCAGCGCTCGATCGGTGTCATCAACGACGATGGCCGTGTGGTCGATGCCGAGAAGGAGCGGCGTCGGGCGATGCCACATCGCCTGGCCCTTGTCCGGGGGAAAGTGGAGGATCTCGAGAAAGTGCCCATCGGGGTCTCGGAAGTAGAACGCGCTGATCCCGCCTGCGTTGGGGTTCCAGTCGGGCAGTCGCTGCGGTCCGGTGGACGCGTGGCGCACGCCCTTGGCGCGAAGCTGCGCGTAGGCCCGATCCATGTCCGATACGACGATGGCCACATGCTGAAAGACCGCGTCGTGTGCGCGCAGGTCGTCAGGTGCCGGGCGTCCCACCGGTGCCAGATACTGCGTGAGCTCGAGCGACTGTCCGCCAAGGCGCAGGCCGACGACGCGTATTCGCGCGCCGAACACCCCCGTCGCCAGTTCGTGCTCGCGACCTGAGAACTCATGGTCCGACACGCGTTCGAACCCAAGCACATCGGTATAGAACGCGACCGAACGCTCCATGTCCGACACGGTGAAGCCAACAGACTGTACGGCGGTGACCTGGAGCAGCGGTTCATCCGCTCGAAGGTACGCGCCTGCCGTGGCCAGCAGCGTGAGGCAGACACCCAGCAAGAGAAGGGCTCGTCTGATCATGGCACCGGCACCTCGGCCTCGGCGGACGCGCCCAAGCGAGCCTTTAGATGGTCGCCCACCCGCAGGGCATTCGCCATGATGGTCAGTGCCGGGTTCACCGCGCTGCACGACGGAAAGAAGCTGCCGTCCACGACATACAGATTGTCGACGTCATGGGCGCGGCAGTCGGCGTCCAGCGCTGACGTCGTCGGGTCGTGTCCGAAGCGCACCGTGCCGTTCTGATGCGCAACCCCCGCAAGCGGAATCCGGTTCCCGACGAACAGCTGCCGTGGAATCAGATGCGGATGCATATCGAGATGCTGCAGCGCATGCTCCAGGCGCTGCGTCAATTGCCGATGCCCTTCACCGTTGTTCGGTGTGTAGGACAGGACGACGTTGCCGTCACGGTCGAGCGTGACGCGGTTGTCAGGGTCCGGCAGATCTTCTGAAGTGAGCCAGAAGTCGAGCGAGTGGGCAGCCATCAGCTCGAGCGTCATGCCCGGAACAAACGAGGGCGCGCCGGCTGACAGCGCCGTGGCGTCAAGCTTGCCGACGAATGAAATGTGTCCCATGGGGTAGGGAAATGCTGCGTCGCCGAAGTAGAAGTCGTTCACAGCGAGGGTCTTCTGGAAGACCGTCGGATTGGGCGTCTTCGACAAGGCCAGCACCACCGAGTTGATGTGTCCCATGTAGTGGCGACCGACGACGCCGGACCGATTGGCCAGGCCATCCGGGTGCGCACGGCTCGCCGAGCGGAGCAGCAGTGCCGCCGAGTTGATCGCCCCGCACGACACCACGACGACGTCGGCCTTCAAGCATGCTGGACCATCGGGTCCCTCGATCATGACCCCCGTGACTTCGCGTCCCGTCGCACTCGTCAGCAGCTTGGTTGCGCGTGTGTTGGTCAGGAGTGTGACGTTCGGGTACGAAAGAGCCGGGTCAACACAGATGGTCTGCGCATCGCTCTTCGCCTGCAGCAGGCACGGGTAACCATCGCAGGTGCCGCACCGGATGCACGGACTGGTGCGTGGGTGCGACGGATCGAAACGGATACCGAGCGGTACGTGAAACGGATGCCATCCGCGCGAGCGCAGGTCGCGGTCGAGTTGTGCGATACGCGGTTCGTGCGCCACCGGCGGGTGTGCATACGGCGCGCTTGCCCACGGCTCGGTGGGGTCGGACCCTCGCTCGCCGTGCACCTGGTAGAGACGCTCGGCTGCCGTGTAGTACGGCTCGAGGTCCCGATAGGCGACCGGCCACGCGGGCGAGAGGCCACCGTGATGCGGCACGACCTCGAAATCGCGTTCACGCATGCGGAAGAGCGCGGCTCCGAAGAACTTCGTGTTGCCGCCGACGCAGTAGCTGGTATGCGGGTGCAGCGGCTGACCGTCTTTGTCGCGCCACACCTCGGTCGTGTGGTACTTCGCGCGGACATTGACGGCGCTCGAACTCCAGTTGTCTGGTTCGCGGGGCACGTAGTCACCTCGCTCGATGAGCGCGATGCGCTTGCCGGTGGGCGCCAGCGCGTGGGCCAGCGTGCCACCGCCGGCGCCGGTGCCGATGATGATGACGTCATAGGGTGTGCTGAGCATCGGACCTACTCCTCGAAGGCGTCTCTCGGATCGCGGCAGAATCACCGCAGCCGAACACGCACGGACTCCAGGACGGGTGATACAGACGGGGACACCACCGCACGCGTCCGTCGTCCGCAGTGCGGGCGAACAGCATCGCGACGAGTTGCATCGCGAGCGTCGGAGCGATCAGGTAGATCCAGAAGACATCGAGCCGCTGCGCCAGCAGATTCGAACCGAGACTTCGCGCGGGATTCATGCTCATGCCCGACAGCGGAGCTTCGACAACGATGCAGAGGGCGACGAACGCCCCGGCGAGTAGACCGGTATACGGCGCCAGCCGGGTGATCCGAGTGCTTGTCAGCACCAGGGCCATCAACACGGTCGAGATCGTCAGCTCGGCCAGGAACGCGATGGCTGGGCCCGAGGGGCCCGGCACGGTCGCGACGAAGCCCACCGCAGGACTTGCGGGCAGGTCATTCAGCAGCCGCGAGACGAGCATTTCTCCTGCGACGGCTCCAACGACCTGCGCGGCGCAGTAGCCCACCGCGGTCTGCGCGTCGACCATGCCTAGCCGCCAGTACGCGAGTGTCACCGCCGGATTCATGTGTGCGCCCGTGCGCGCACCAAGTCGCGAGTAGATCAGCGCGACGGCCGTGCCACCCATCGCAGCGCCCATTACCAGCCGCCTGACCAGGTCATCGCGGACCAGCGCGGCCACCGGCGAGGCCGGATGCTGCAGCACGGTGGCCCACACCGTGGCGGACGCCATGAACGCGGCGAGCAGGACGCCTTCGATGGCGTACTCGCGCCAGCCGACCGTCTGTCGAGTCACCACCGCTTGGATGCCGGACGGCGTGCGTCGTTGCAGGACGGGTCGATGAAACCCGTCCTTTGCACGGGCATCCAATGCTGCGACATGGCGCACAGCACTCGCATCGTCATCCTCGGGGGCGGTTTCGGCGGCGTGTACACCGCGCTCGAGCTGGAGAAGGTGTTCAAGGGGGCGGCCAACGTGTCGATCACCCGTCAGCCGCGACAACTTCTTTCTCTTCACGCCGATGCTGCACGAGGTGGCGGCCAGCGACCTGGACGTCACGCACATCGTCAGCCCACTACGTGCACTGCTGACGCGCACGACCCTCATCGTCGGCGACATCGAGGGCGTCGACCTGGCTGCGGGCCATATCCGCGTGCGGCACGGCTTCGACGGCCACGAGCACGACGTCGCGTACGACCATCTGGTGCTCGCCCTCGGGTCGATCAGCCACGATTTCGGGCTGCCGGGAGTCGCCGACCACGCCCTCACCATGAAGACACTCGACGATGCGATTCGCTTGAGCAATCGCGTGATTGCGGCACTCGAGGAGGCGGGAAGCGAGTGCCAGAACGCTGAAGTGGGACTGCTGACCTTCGTCGTGGCAGGCGGCGGCTTTGCCGGTGTCGAGACGCTGGCGGCCATGAACGACTTCGTCCATGGCAGCCTGCGCCACTATCCTCGCATCGCAGCGTCAGCCGTGCGGATGGTGCTCGTGCACTCAGGACCGCACGTGCTTCCTGAACTCGGCGAACATCTCGGGCGCTACACCGAGGCGAAGCTCAGAGCGCGCGGAATCGAAGTGCTGACGCACACGCGCGTCGCGGGTGCCAGCGCGGAAAGCGTGGTACTTGGCGACGGGCGCCTCATTCCAAGCCGGACACTGGTGTGAACCGCAGGCACGGCCCCTCACCCCCTGATCGCGTCGTTGCCGTGTGCGCACGAACGCGGCCGGCTGACCGTTGACGACGCACTGAGAGTCCCGGGGCACGTGGGAGTCTGGGCAGTGGGCGACTGCGCGGCGGTTCGGAACCGGGCCACCGGACAAACGTCTCCGCCGACGGCGCAACACGCCATTCGCCAGGCGCGCATCGTGGCCCGCAACATCGAGCGGTCTATCCGCGGCGGATCGCTCCTCTCGCTCACCTTCACCACCATCGGCCAGCTGGCGGCTATTGGTCGACGCTCGGGCGTCGCGCGGGTGTTCGGCGTCAACTTCTCCGGCTTCGTGGCCTGGTGGCTGTGGAGAACCGTCTACCTTCTCAAGTTGCCTCGACTCGAGAAGAAGGTCCGCGTCGCGCTGGACTGGACGCTCGATCTGGTCTTCGAGAAGGACCTCGTGCAGTTCCAGTCGGTGTCGCGCTGGGCGACGCCGCGCGCCGACTCCGCGGCGCCAGTGCCATCGTTGGCCCCGGCATCATCCTTGGAGAGTGTGCAGTGATGAAAGGAACCTCTGTCGGCGCGTCGAGCGCCAGCGACCCCACGGTCCTCGTGGCGCGCGTGCGCAGCGAGTTTCTGGAGATGCCAGGACTACGGCTCGCCCCGGCTCAAGCGGCACGATTGTGGGCACTCGACCGGCACACGTGTGACTCAGTCCTCAAGACCCTGGTCGACGCTGGCTTCCTGTGGCGAACGCGCGAGGGACTGTACCTTCGCGCGTCGGAGAGCTAGGCCGTGTTCGACGACACACGAGAGTGGCTCGAAGCGGACGGGCGAGGTGGCTTCGCATCCGGCACGGTCTGCGGTGTGCGCACGCGCCGCTACCACGCGCTGCTGCTGCCCGCGACGACGCCGCCGACGGGGCGCATCGTGCTGGTCAGCGGAATCGACGCGTGGGTCGATGTCGGAGGGGCGTCCTGGCCGCTGACCTCGCAGCGATACGCTCCAGATGTCATCTTCCCTGGCGGTGCCGGCTATCTCGAGTCGTTCACCCCGCGCCCGTGGCCGGCGTGGCAGTACGCGTATCCGGACGGCAGCCGCATTCGACAGCAGTTGCTGGTTGAACACGGCACCGGTGCCGTCCTGCTCGCATGGACGCTTCTCGATGCGCCAGGTCCGGCCACGCTGCGGGTGCGGCCATTCATGTCAGGTCGCGACTATCACGCCCTGCATCGCCGCAACGATGCCTTCGACTTTCGACCCGCGACAGCCGGCGCACGCGTGACCTTCTCGCCGTACCCAGGCCTTCCATCAATCCACGTCGAATCGAACGGGCGGTATTGCCATCAACCCGATTGGTACCTGAACTTCCTGTACCGGGTGGAGGCGGAACGGGGACTCGACGCCATCGAACGCCCGGGGAGTGGCGGTTCCCACTGACCCCAGACACTGGGGGATCGGCGTTTCTGGTGCTGAGAGCCGCTGCGGAGATGCCGCCGCCCTCTGACGTCGATGTGGTGCACGCGAGCGCCGACCTCATGGGCAGGGAACGGTCGCGGAGATTGGCACTCGGGTGCTTGCTCGCCCAATCCGCGGATGGCTACATCGTGACGCGCGGTCAGGGACGCAGCATCATCGCGGGCTATCCGTGGTTCACTGATTGGGGGCGGGACACGTTCATCGCCCTGCGCGGACTCTGCTTCGCCGGTGGGCGCGATGACGATGCCAGAGACATGATCGTCGAATGGGCCGGCGCCGTATCTGACGGCATGCTGCCCAATCGGTTCCCCGACGCCGGCGAGCAGCCCGAATACAACTCGGTCGACGCGTCACTCTGGTTTGTGGTCGCCGTGGGCGAACTGTTGGCGCGCGGACGCCAGGGACACACCGAGGTGTCGGCCGACCAACGCGCCCGCTTGATCGCTGCCGTTGGGCAGATCGTCGCGGGATACGCTCGCGGTACGCGCTACGGCATCCGGGCCGATGCCGACGGTCTGCTCCAGTGCGGGGAGCCGGGCAGCCAGCTCACGTGGATGGATGCCCGCGTTGACGGTCGTCCGATCACGCCGCGGATCGGAAAGCCCGTCGAGATTCAGGCGCTCTGGATCAACGCGTTGGCTGCTGCCGCCGACCTGGGGTATCCCTGGAGTGCGGCGTATCGTCGGGCTCGTCGAGCGTTCGTCGATCGCTTCTGGGACGATGCGACCGGCATGCTCGCTGATGTCGTCGACGTCGATCATGTACCCGGCAGCCGGGACGATAGCGTCCGCCGCAATCAGATCTTCGCGGTCGGAGGCCTCCCGCTGACGTTGCTGCCTCGTGCGCGCGCTCGACGCATCGTTGACGGCGTGGAGCGCGAGCTGCTGACGCCTGTTGGCTTGCGCTCGCTCAGTGCCAGCGATCCTCGGTATGCCCCGCACTACACTGGCGGTCCGTCGCTCCGGGACGCCGTGTACCATCAAGGGACCGTGTGGCCGTGGCTGCTTGGGCCGTTCGTCGAGGCGTGGCTGCGCGTCCGCGGAAACACGCGCTGGGCGCGCATGGAGGCGCGCCGTCGATTCGTCGCGCCGCTCCTCGAGCAGGTGGAATCCGAGGGACTCGGCCACCTGGCGGAGATTGCGGATGCGGACGCCCCGCATGCGCTGCGTGGGTGTCCGGCTCAGGCCTGGTCGCTTGGCGAGCTCATGCGAATCGAGCGGCTCACGAACGCCGAGTCGCTCGCGTCAACGCCAGCCCCAACTGCGTCAATAGCGCGGCCGACAGTCCCATGATGAGCGCGACGGGTCGCACAATCGGCATCCACAAGCCCGCACCGAGGACGAGCGCGGCCAGCGCAAGCGCGGCCGGTCTGACCCGTCGGCTGTGCCCTTCGTGCTGGCTGCTGCCGTCTACGACAGTCATGGCCACCATCACCAGCGCGGCGCCGCCGGCAGCGAGGCTCGTCTCTGCGGTGGCGAGCATCGCGTGGGCAGCGGCCGACACGGTGCGCTCGATGCCGACGCCGACCACGACGATGCCAAGGCACAGCGGGTAGTGCGCATATGTCCAGATGTGAAAGCGCACGGCATCGCGCCCGCTCTGGACGCGCTGCTCTGATGCCGCATCCGCTCCGTCGAAATACCACCACCAGATGAAGAACAACGACGCCATGCCGAGGAACGCCGAGGCCGCCGCCTCGACGGGCCAGCCCTCCTGGCTCTCCATGCCGTGCATGACGGCGACGACCGACTCGCCGAGCAGGATGAGCGTGAACAGGCCGAACCGTTCGGGTAGATGCGCGGCGTCTGGTGGAGCGTCGACGCTGTGCGGGACTGCCGTCCACGGCGTTCCGAGGTCGATGGCGAATGCGACGACCCACAGGGCATATCGCAGGGGCAGCGGTGCAATTCCCGACACCAGCCAGATGACGGCGGCCAGCCCGTGGCCGAACGCGTACCGCGTCGCCAGCCCGCGTGCACCCGGCACTCGACGCGCGCGCGCATAATGGGCGACCAGCAGCAGGCGGACCACGCCGTAGGCCGCAACGAAGCCGGCGGACGAGCGACTGTCGAGCGAATCCTTCGCGTTGGCCGCCATGACGGCCACCGTGAACATCTGCACGAGGGTCAGTCCTCTTTGCACGACGTCATCGGTATCGAAGCGCGTCGCATACGACGCGTGGCCTGTCCAGGCGAGCCAGGTGAGCAGAAACAGCGGCGCGAATCGGACCAGCCCGGCGACCGAGTAATCCTCTTTCAGAGGGGAGGCCAATTGCGAGACCGCGGCCACGAAGATGAGGTCGAAGAACAGCTCGAGCCAGGTGACCTTGCGCGCGGATTCGTGCGCCAGGGAACGCAGACGGATGGGTGAGATGAGCGGCGGCATAGGCAGCGGACTGCCCCTTTGGATGCCGCCGGCAACTCCGGGTTACGACCGCCGGCGAGCCGCGAGGATCGCGTCGAGCAGGTCTTGCGGCACGGCGGCGTCGGTGGCCGCCGCGTCGCCGTCCTCAAAGGCCAGCTTGCCCAGACGGACCGATTCCTGGTAGCCCGTCAAATAGCGCTCGCAGTTGACGCACAGGCGCAGATGCTGCTCGAATGCGGCCCGCGTCTGCGGCGACAGTTCCCCCGACAGGTACTCGCCAATGAAGTCGGCGAACTCACGGCACGTCACTTTGCAGCCACCTCGCAATAGATCTTGATGGCACCCTCGGGGTTTCGCAAGCGTTCGAAGAGCTCCTTGTAGTTTTCGAGGCCGACCACGCGATGCGTCAGTAGCCGCGAGAGCCACCCGGGATACTCGGCCTCCGCCTGCGACAGGTCACGCACACCGGCCTCGAAGTGCTCGCGACCGGCGTTCACGCTTCCGACCATCACCTTGTTCCCGAGCACGAACTCGAGGTTGATTCGGTCGGCCGGCACTTCCAGGCGTCGATCGCCGCCGGTGATGCTGGTCAGGACCAGGACGCCGTTCTTCGCCAGCGCACCCATCGAGTCGAAGACCACCGCGGACGATCCCGTGCCTTCGAACACCAGGTCGAACCTGCCGGCGTCATCGGCCACGCGGCTGGCGCTGGCCTCGCCCGTATTGACGTAACGAGCGCCCACGGCATCGAGCAGGTCCGCATTCAGATACGGGCGGGCCGTTCTACCGAATGTGGTGACGTCAATGCCGCGTAGCCGCAGCGCCAAGGTCGCGAGCAGGCCAAGCGTGCCCGCGCCCATGACCGCGGCGCGCCGGGGACGCCACACTTTCAGGCGTCGCTGGATC
>JBJXEJ010000185.1:0-3371 GCA_046154125.1 Rhizobacter sp.
ATCGGCGTGCTGATCATGCTGATGCTGCTATGGCGGCCGCGGGGGTTGATTGGGGAGAAGGTGGGTGAGGCAACGCCAGGTCAGCGCTGAACGCGGCCGCGCAGCGTCGCGCTCGGTCTCGGCATACGCCCATCAGCAGCCTTAGCGGTTGTATCTCCATAGCGAACGGCCATCATCGATGGCGACACGATCATCGGCACTCCGTAGGGCACTTCCGACGTGCCCGCCGAAAGCCCACAGACCCACACTGGGGATTGCTCAGACATGGCGAGCCGGTCAGTTCCGGGATGACGGCCGAACCATCTCGCGGTGCATATCCCAATGCTCAACAGCGGCGGCGAGCACCATCGACTCACCGTCGTCGACCCGGGCATCGACTTCAGCCAGTTCGACACACAGGCGCAGTAACTTCAGCCGCAGTGCAGGGTCCTGGACTTCGCCCATCAGATCTGCCAGCGTGCGCTCGTCCACCGGGCAGGCGTCGGCCCACTTCAACTGATCGTTCGACAGCAAGTCCTCGCAGAAGGTGTCCAGCAATGCGTGCAACTCATGTCGCGCCAGCCCCAGCTGCTCATGCACGACCAGGCGGTCGAGCCAAGCGATCTCGGCGTCCCCGATATCGCCATCAGCGACCACCGTCAACGCGACGATGCGGGCCGCGGCCTGCGGGCTGTTCACGGGATAGCTGCGCATGAGGAGTCTCCCTTGTTGGCTGATGGGCTCCGGTCAGTCGAAGATGTCGCTCAACCAGGACTTCTTGCGCTGGCCTTGCTGGCCTCGGCCATGCTCGTAGTCGGAGTCTGCGAATTGCCGCTGCGATTGCACTGCCGTGTTGACGGCCGGGGCTGGCGTCATCGCTCCCGAGCGCTCGATCAGCTTGTCGAGCTCGCCGCGGTCCAGCCAAACGCCGCGGCATTGCGGGCAGTAGTCGATCTCGACGCCCTGGCGATCGCTCATCACGAGTGCGGTGTCGGTGCAGGTGGGGCATTTCATGGGTTGTTCCTGGTCGGGGTTCATTCATTCGGGCGGCCAAAGAAGAAATGGCTCAGCAGACTCGTGAACAGGTTGAAGATCGAGCCGCCCAGCCCAACGGTGGCCAGCACGCAGTTGGTTTCGCCACCGGTGACGATGCGACTGGTCTCGAACAGGATCAGGCCAGCCAACAGCGGTGTCGAGTCCCAGGGGCGTTCGAGTTCAGCGTTCGTGACTGACGAAGCGTTGGCGCATGCGGCGCGAGTCTCTGCCCCGGCGCCACAGGCGCATCAGGAACCGCGCGGCACGCGCCAGCGCGTTGTCCAGCGCCGTGCGCCAGTCGCTGGCCACGGAGGCGACGACCACCGACCCTGCGCCATCGGTCCGCAGTTCCACCTGGCAGCGCTTGTCGATACCGCCACGAGGGCCATTCACGTCCGACATCTGCACCTCGGCGCGTGGCACCAGCCAGCCCACGCGCCGCAGCACGAAGCGCACGCGGCGTTCGGTCAGGTCGCGCAAGTCAGTGGCTTGCGGATGGCGGGACTTGAAGAGCACTTGCATCACGGATCTCCTGCGGTTGAGGGACACACGGAATGTGAGGCGCCCAGAACTTCTGGAAAAGCAGTATTTCGAGAACGAGAACATCGGATAAACCTGAACACGGGACGGCGCTTCGACCGCACACTTCGGGATTTGGCGGCTCCGACCAGCGCGCGTTGCAGCACGAGAGCCTTCTGACCCGTCACCCTTTGGGGAAGCACCCGATGCCCACCGCTCGAACCGCAAACGCCGTCCGTCTAGAGTTCGCTCCTGACTCCCTGGTTCAATCCAATCTGTCCGGTGCGGCCTTTACCGGCGACTGGCTCTGGGTGGCGGGCGACGAAGCCTGCGGCCTGGACCGCCTTCGCCTGCTCGAACCCGTGGGGCCCGAGGCCTTGCGCTTCGGCGAGGCACGCGACTTCCCGCTCGCCGATCTGCTGGACCTGCCCGGCACGGCCGGGGAAGAGGCTGACCTGGAAGGCATGGCCGTGGCCAACGGCTTCCTCTGGGTGGTCGGATCGCATGGCCTGAAGCGCAAGAACGCCAAGCCGGACCGCGACCACGGCGAGAACGCCAAGCGGCTGGCGAAGGTGGCGCTGGACGGCAACCGGCGCCTGCTGGCCTGCCTGCCCATCGAGCCTGACGCCAAGGGAGAGCCCTGTCTGGTGCGGCAGGCCCAGGACGGCCGACGGGCGCTGCGCCTGAAGGGTGATGCGCAGACGAACCTGCTCACCCGTGCGCTCGCCGACGACCCGCACTTCGGGCCGTACATGGCCATCCCGGGCAAGGACAACGGCTTCGACATCGAAGGCCTGGCCGTGGACGGCCGGCGGCTGCTGCTCGGCCTGCGCGGCCCGGTGCTGCGGGGCTGGTCGGCGCTGCTCGAGATCGCGGTCGAGGCGCGCGGCGACCAACTGCGCCTGGCGCCCCTGGACGACAGCGGCACTCTGATCCGCAAGCACTTCCTGCAGCTCGATGGCCTGGGCGTGCGGGACCTGCACTTTTTTGGCGACGACCTCTACATCCTGGCCGGCCCGACGATGGTGTTGAATGGCGACATCCGCGTCTTCAAGTGGCCAGCCGCCCGGCCCTTGCTGGCCGCCAACCGCGAGCCGGTGCGCTTCGAGTCGGCGTTGACCGAGTCGGTGCCACTGCCACACGGACGCGGCACCAACCGCGCCGAAGCCATCTGTGACCTGCCGCCAGCGCTGTCGGGCGGCAAGGCGCGCTGGCTTGTGCTGTACGACGCGCCGGGCGACGATCGGAAGGAGGGCGAGCACACCGTCTTCGGTGACCTGCTGCGCCACGATTGAGATGGAAAAGCTGCTTTCAGGGGTCGGCTCGCTGCTCTACGGCATGCGATTCACCATGCTGTTCTTCTATGTGGGTCTGGTCGCGATCATCTTCGGCGTCCTGGGCAAGTTCCTGCTGGAGACCTACAAGCTGATGAACACATTGCTGTTTGGCGATCTCGAAAAGATCGACCTGATCATCAAGGTGCTGGAGCTGGTGGACATGACGATGGTGGCGCAGCTGGTTTGGGTGGTGGCGCTCGCCGGTGTGTCGCTCTTCGTGACCACGGGGCACTTCGACAAGAAGGACATGAAAAAGCCCGACTGGCTGGACCACGTCAACACCTACAACCTCAAGTTGAAGCTCGCATTCGCCATCATCTCGATCTCAGGCGTGCATGCCTTGAAGACGTACCTGAGCGGCGATCTGAGTTTGGAGAACATCCAGATCGTGACGATGGTGGCTGTCATCCACTTCACCTTCGTGCTCTCTGCCATCGGCATTTCTTTTGCAGAACGTTTGACGCGCGAAAAGACCTGAACGCGCCTTGGGCCATGGCCGCT
>JBJXEJ010000186.1:0-8328 GCA_046154125.1 Rhizobacter sp.
GTGTTCATCAACAACACCGTCAATGCCGACTCCGCGACGGTCAGCCTGAAGGCCGCATTCGCCAACCCGCACAAGCTGCTGTGGCCGGGTGCCTATGTGCGCATCACCGTCGATGCGGGCCTGAACCAGGGCGCCATCGTGCTGCCGCCGCAGGCGGTGCTCGAAGGGCCGCAGGGTCGTTTCGTGCGCCTGGTCGGGTCGGACAACATCGTGAGTGAACTCCCGGTGACGCTCTTGCGCGTGCAGGATCAACAGGCCGTCGTGCGCGGTTTGCGGGGCGGCGAGCGTGTGGTCGTCGAAGGCAACCAGAGCCTGCGGGTCGGCAAGGCCGTGCGCGTGGCGCCGGCTCCGGACGCGCAGGCGTCGCCGGCCAGCGGCGTGGCCAACCAAGGCGGCGCATGAAGATTTCCAACGCCTGCATCGACCGCCCGATCGCCACCATGCTGTTCTGGCTCGCGGTCGTCGCGGCCGGCGTGGTGTGCTGGTTGCAACTGCCCATCTCGGCCTTGCCCAGCTACGAGGTGCCGACCATCCAGGTCGGCGCGAACTTGCCCGGCGCGAGCCCGGAGACCATGTCGACCTCGGTGGCCAACCCGCTGGAGAAACAGTTCTCGTCGATCCCCGGCCTGCTGACCACCAGCTCGGTGAACATCCAGGGCGAAACGCAGGTCACGCTGGAGTTCGACCCCTCCCGCAGCATCGATGCCGCCGCGGCCGACGTGCAGGCCGCGCTGTTCCGTTCGACCCGTTCGCTGCCGGCAGAGTTGCCCACTCCGCCGTCCTATCGCAAGGTCAACCCTGCCGATTCGCCGATTCTGCTGATCGGCCTTCGCTCACCGACGCTGTCGATGGCGGACCTGAACGCGTACAGCGACAACCTCATCGTGCCCGCCCTCTCGACACTCAAGGGCGTGGCCCAGGTTCAGGTCACGGGGCAGAAGCGTTACGCCGTGCGCATCGAGGTCGACCCGGCGCGCCTGGCGGCCATGAACCTGACGCTCGGCGAAGTGTCCGCCGCCCTGAAGGGGGCGAACTCGAACACGGCGGTCGGCCAGCTCGACAATCGGCGCCAGATGCTGATGGTGCAGGTGATGGGCAGCCTGAAGAAGGCGGCGGACTTCGCCGACGTCGTGATCGCGACCCGCCAGGGGCGCGCCGTGCACCTGGCCGATGTGGCCGACGTGCGCGACAGCATCGAGAACGTACAGAACACCAGCGCCATCAACGGGCGCGATGCCATCCTGCTCAACATCCGCCGGCAGCCCGATGCGAACACCGTTCAGACCATCGATGCAATCCGCCAGATGCTGCCGCGCCTGCAGAGCCAGTTGCCGGCTTCGGTGGTGATGGAAACGCTGAGCGACCGATCCGTCTCGATCCGCAACGCGATCCACGACGTGAACCTCAGCATGCTGCTGACGGTGACCCTGGTCGTGATGGTGATCCTGCTGTTCCTGCGGCGGCTCACCCTGACGGCGATTCCGTCGATCAGCGTGCCGATCTCCCTGTTCGGTACTTTCGGCCTGATGTTCGCTTTGGGTCTGAGCCTCGACAACATTTCCCTGATGGGCCTGACCATCGCCGTCGGCCTGGTGGTCGACGATGCGATCGTGGTGCTCGAAAGCATCGTCCGCCACATCGAGGAGGGCATGGCACCGCGCGCGGCGGCTCGCCTGGGCGTGACCGAGGTGGGTTTCACCGTCATGTCGATCTCGGTGTCGCTGGTAGCGGTGTTCATTCCGATCTTCTTCATGCCGGGCACGATCGGCCGCCTGTTTCACGAGTTCGCAATCGTCGTCTCGCTCTCGATCGGGGTGTCGGCTGCCGTCGCGCTCACGCTGATTCCCTTGATGGTGCCGATGCTCGTCAAGGAGGCGGCCCTGCATCGACCGGACCCCGCCTGGACGCGCCCGTTCGAGTCCGCATTCCGGCACACCCTTGCCGGCTACACACGGGCGCTGGCCTGGGCGCTGCGGCACCGCGCGGTGGTGCTGCTCGTCGGCGTGGCGACCATCGCGCTGACGGTGTCGCTCTACGTCTCCGCCCCGAAGGGATTTTTTCCGCAGGAAGACATCGGGCAGGTCAACGGCAACGTCGACACGCCCGAAGACATGTCCTACGAAGGGCGCCTGAGCATCGCGCGGCAACTCGAAAAAGTGATCCTGGTCGACCCCGCCGTGCAGACCGTTGCCACCAAGGTCGATCACGACACGACGGCCTTCGTCATCGACCTCAAGGACAAGGGCGCCCGCCCGTCGATGGAGCTGGTGCTCAAGCGCCTGCGGCAGGAGACCGGCTTTCTGCCGAGCATCCAGGTGTTCTTCAGCCCGGTGCAGAACCTGCGGATCGGTGGCCGAGGTTCGAAGAGCACCTACCAATACACGCTGCAATCGGTGAGCCCGAACGAACTGGACGTCTGGGCCGATCGGCTGCAAACGGCGCTGAAAACATCGGACGCCGTGCTCGGCGTCAACAGCGACTTCCAGAAGAACGGCCTGCAGGCGCAGTTGAGCGTCGACCGCGACAAGGCGGCCCTGCTCGGCATCGACACGGCCTCGATCCGCACGACACTCAACGCGGCCTATGGCAGCCGACAGGTCTCGACGATCTACGCGCCCGAAGACAGCTACCAGGTCATCATGGAAGTGGCCGACGAACACCGGCGCGATGAATCCGATCTGCTCGATCTGCAAGTGCGTGGCGCGGGGGGCAACCTCGTGCCGGTCAGTGCGTTTGCCAGCGTCGGCCGGGGCAAGGGGGTCGTCGCGGTCAACCACCAGGCGCAACTGCCGGCCATCACCCTGTCGTTCGACCTGGCGCCGGGCAAGTCGCTGTCGGACGCAGCCGCCGCCATCGACGCCGCCAAGCAGCGCATCGAGATGCCCGCGACGATCTTCGGCGGCTTCAGCGGCCAGGCGGCCTTGTTCCAGCAGTCGCAGAACTCGCAGTTGTGGCTCATCGTCGTCGCGGTGGCCGTCATCTACGTGGTGCTCGGCATGCTCTACGAAAGCTGGATCCATCCGGTGACGATCCTGCTGGGCATTCCCTCGGCAGCCGTCGGTGCGCTGCTGGCCCTGCGCATCGGCGGTTTCGAAGTGAGCTTCATCGCGATGATCGGCATCCTGCTGCTGATCGGGGTGGTGAAGAAGAACGCGATCATGATGATCGACTTCGCCATCTCGGCGCGGCAGAAGGAAGGCCTGAGTTCGATGGAAGCGATCACGCTCGCCTGCAGGCTGCGCTTTCGCCCGATCATGATGACGACGATGTGCGCACTGGTCGGCGCGCTGCCGATCGCGCTCGGCCTGGGTGCCGGGGCCGAGTTGCGCCAGGCGATGGGTGTGGCGATCGTCGGCGGTCTGGTGTTCTCGCAGGTCATCACCCTGTTCATCACGCCCGTCCTGTATGTCTGGTTCGACCAGCTGTCGGCAGGCAACGCGCCCAAGCGGGCGCCGTCGATCCCCGACCCTGCCACGGTCTGACGCCCCATGAGCCGCATCCTCCTGATCGAAGACCAGCCGACCGCGGCGCACTACATCGCCAAGGGTCTGGGTGAGGAAGGCATGATGGTCGAGCTCGCGGAAAACGGCCCGGACGGCCTGCACCTGATGCTCACGGCCGAGTACGACCTCGCCATCGTCGACGTGATGTTGCCGGGGCTGGACGGTTGGGCGATCCTCGAAACGAGTCGGCGCGCGGGGCGCACGACGCCGGTGTTGTTTTTGACCGCACGCGACGATGTGGACGATCGTGTCCGCGGCCTCGAAGCCGGCGCCGAGGACTACCTAGTCAAGCCTTACGCCTACACCGAGCTGCTCGCCCGCGTGCGGGTGATCCTGCGACGACATGCGGCGGCCCCTGCGAGGGCGGAGTCCATGCTGCTGGAGGTGGCCGACCTGCGCCTCGATCTGCGCCGTCACTGGGCGACGCGGGGCCGAGACCGCATCGACCTCACACCGAAGGAATTCGCGCTGCTGAACCTGCTGATGACCCGCGCCGGCGAAGTGCTGTCACGCACCGTGATCGCGACCCAGGTCTGGGACATGAACTTCGACTCCGACTCGAACGTCGTCGAAGTGGCGATCAAGCGGCTGCGCGCCAAGATCGACGATCCCTACGATGCCAAGCTGCTGCACACAGTGCGTGGCGCGGGCTATGTGCTCGATGCGCGCGCGAGGTAGCTGGGACCCGCGGCGTTGGTCCCTGACGCTTCGCCTGACCTTGTTCTTTTCGCTGGCGATGGCGACGGTGCTGCTGGTCGTGGCGTGGCTGCTGTACGGTCAGCTGACGCGCCAATTGCACGAACGGGACGAGGCCGAACTGGCCCATGCGACATGGATGGAGCTGGGCGCCGCGAAAGCGCTCCAGGCCGACAAGGGCCCCGACGCGTGGCCGCAGGCCTGGACCGAGCACCCCGCGCGAGCCGACACGATCGGGCTGCGGGTGATCGCACCCGACGGGCGCGTTCGCAGCGAGTCGGCCGGGATGCTGATCCCGTCGGACGCCTTCCCCGCCCCGACGCCGAAGTTGCGTTTCAGGCGGTGGCAATCGCCGACAGGATCGGCGCGCTACCTGCTGACCACAGTCCAGATGGTTGCAGGGCCCGACCGCATCTGGACCTTGCAAGCAGCGGCGGACTTGAGCGAGAGCAACCAGTTGCTCGACGCCTACCTGCGGCACCTGATCGCGGTGCTCGTCGTCGCGACCGTGGCCTCGGCCACCATGGCCTGGTGGCTGGTGCGCCGAGGCCTGGCGCCGCTGCGTGCGATGAACGCCGCGATCGGCCGCATCGACGCGCACAAGCTCGACGCCCGCATCGGCCAGCAGCCCTGGCCCACCGACCTTCAGCTGCTGGCGCAGAACTTCGATGCGATGCTGCATCGCCTTCAGGCCTCGTTCGAGCAGTTGTCGCGCTTCTCGTCTGACCTCGCACACGAGTTTCGTTCGCCGATCACCAACCTCGTGGCGGCTGCCAGCGTGATGCTGGCGCGGGAGCGCACGGCACCGGAATACCAGGAGACCCTCGCGGTGATGATCGAAGAGGGCGAACGCCTGGCGCGCATGGTGTCGTCGATGCTCTTCCTGGCCCGTGCCGACAATGCCAAGCAGGCGCTGCACTTGGAAGCCGTGTCGCTCGAAGCCGAGTTCACGAAGCTGACCGAGGCCTTCGATGTGCTGGCCGACGAGCGCGGTGTTGCGCTTCGGTGGGACGGCGACAGCGTTGTCATGGCCGATCCGATGCTGCTGCGCAGGGCGCTGTCCAACCTGCTGAGCAACGCCCTGCAGCACACCCCGCGAGGGGGGCAAGTCGAACTGCGGGCCGGCAAGACGCCGGCCGGGATCGAGATCAGCGTTCGCGACAGCGGCAGCGGCATTGCCGCGACTGACCTGCCGCACATCTTCGACCGCTTCTACCGCGCCGACGCGGCCCGCAGTTCGAGCGAAAGCACCGGCCTCGGCCTGGCCGTGGTTCGCTCGATCGCGGAGTTGCACAGCGGCACGGTTCGGGTCGAAAGCGCGCTGGGGCGTGGTGCCTGCTTCACCCTCTTGCTGCCGGAAGCTTCGACGTAGCGCGCCGGCTCTATCGGGGCGTCAGCTGCGGCCACCGCACCGAGACCGCCAGTCCGGAGCCTTGTTCAGGCGTTCGCAATTCGACGCGAGCGCCCATGCGCTGCACGAACTGGCGCACGATCGGCAAGCCCAAGCCGGCGCCGCTCGAATCGACGTTGTCGACGCGGAAGAAGCGCTCGAAGACACGTTCGCGCAATTCGGGCGCGATGCCCGGGCCGTTGTCTTCGACGACGAGTTCGATCGCGTCGTCGAGGTGGTTCACCCGCACCGTCACCACGCCGCCCGCGGGCGTGTAGTGGATGGCGTTGTCGAGCAGGTTGGCGACGACCTCGCGCACCATGACCGGGTCGGCCTGCAGCGCTCGTGCGGGGCCGTGCCGCTCGAACCCGAGGTCGATGCCCTTCGTCTGCGCGATCACTGCCGCGTTTTCGAGGGCGAGCCGAACCACGTCTTCCAGATCGATCGGCACACCGGCGGCATGGCCCGGCGGTGCGTCGGCGACGGACAGCGTGAGCAACTGCGTCACCAGCCGCGCGGCGTGGCTCACGGTCTCGCGGATGGCGGCGAGTGACTCGTCGCGCTCCTGTGCGTCAGGGCTGCGGCTGGCCGCGGCGACCTGCGCATTCAGCACCGCCAGCGGCGTGCGCAACTGATGCGCCGCGTTCTCGATGAAGATGCGCTGGCTGCTCGCATGCTGGTCGAGCCGGCCGATGTAGTCGTTCAGCGCATCCACCAAGGGCACCAGCTCCAGCGGCACGGCTGTGGCGGCCAGCGGCTCCAGCGTGCCGGGTTGGCGCGAGCGCATCAAGTCGCGCAGACGGGTCACGGGCAGCAGCCCGCGGCGCAGGCCGAACAGGATCAGCACCGTGGCCAGCAGCAGGATCAGGAGCAAAGGCCCCACGGTGCGCAACCACAGGCTGCGCAGCATCTGCCGATGGCCGCGCAAGGTCTGCGCCACTTCGACGGCCAGCAGCACGGTGCCCGAGGGTGTCACCACCGGCTGCATCAGGACGACCAGTCGCACCGGCTCACCGCGCATCGTGGTGGTCAGGTACAGCGGCGTCTCGCTCGCCGTCGGCCGCGCAGGAGTCGGCAGGTCGGCATAACCGATCAGCAGTTCGTCCTTCGGCGAGGTGACGCGGTAGTAGACGCGGTCGACCCCGCCGGACTGGAATAGCTCGATCGCCGCGGGCGGGATCTCGGGCTGGAACGCACCGTCCTCGAAGCGCAGGTCTTCGGCAATCGTGCGGGCCGAGCCGAGCAACAGCCGTTCCTGAATCAGCGTGGCGGTTTCTTCGGCACCGACGTAGCCGATGCGCGCATCGATCGCCACTGCTGCGGCCAGCGGTAGCAGCACCCAAGCCAGCAGCCTGGCGCGCAGGCTATGTGCCATGGACCAGCGGCTTGAGCACGTAGCCGAGGCCGCGCAGCGTCACGATGGTGGCGCCGCTTTCGGCGATCTTCTTGCGCACACGGTGCACGTACAACTCGACCGCATCCGCCGACACCGCTTCCTCAAGCGTTGAGAGGCTCTGTGCCAGCGCCTGCTTCGGCACGGTGGTGCCGGCCTTCAACATCAGCAGTTCGAGCACGGCGCGTTCGCGGGGTGTCAGCTGCAGCGCCACGCCACGGGCCGAGATTTCGCGCGTGTTGCTGTCGAGCGCGAGTGCGCCGCAGTGGGTGATCGGGTTCGCGAGGCGCGCCGAGCGGCGCACCAGCACACGCATGCGCGCCTCCAGCTCTTCCAGCTCGAAGGGCTTGCCGACCACATCGTCGGCGCCGCTGTCGAGCTGGCTGACACGGCTGCCGAGCGTGTCGTGCGCCGTCAGCACGAGCACCGGTGTGCGGTCGTCGCGGGCGCGCAGGCGGCGCAGCACCTCGTGCCCGTCGAGCCCCGGCAGCGACAGATCGAGGATCACGATGTCGTAGGTCTCGGAGCGCAGCACGAAGTCGGCATCGGTGCCGTTGCCGATCCAGTCGATCGTGTAGCGATCCTTGCCGAGCGCACGGCTCAGCCATTCGGCCAGAACCTTGTTGTCTTCGACCAGCAGGACGCGCATCTCAGGGGCAGGGCGGCAGGAGCATCACCGCCAGACTGTAGCCCGCCAGAACAGACGACCGCCAGCGTCAGTTCGCTTCCTCGTGCATCGGCGCCGGGCGCCACTTGGCCAGGCGGTTCTCGATCGCCGTCATCAGGTACTCCGCCGCCAGCGCCACGATCATGATGAGCACGATGGCGCCATACATGCCCGCCGCATCGAACGAACCCTTGGCGATGTTGATGAGCAGCCCGATGCCGTGGCGCGAGCCGACGAACTCACCGACGATCGCACCGACGATCGCGAAGCCGAAGCTCACGTGCAGCGACGCGAAGATCCAGCTCATCGCCGAAGGGATGACCACCGTGCGCGTGAGTTGCCAGCCGCGTGCACCGAGGATGCGTGCATTGGCGAGCAGGTTGCGGTCCGCTTCGCGCACGCCCTGGAAGGCGTTCGAGAACACGACGAAGAACACCATCACGAAGGACAGCGCCACTTTCGAGGTCAGCCCGAGGCCGAACAGCATGATGAAGATCGGCGCCAGCACCACGCGAGGCACCGAGTTGATGACCTTGATGTAGATCGAGAACACGTCCGACAGCATGCGGTTGCGGCCGAGCGCGATGCCTGCGATCACGCCGGCGATGGCACCGCTGAAGAAGCCCAGCAGCGACTCCTCCATCGTCACCCACAGGTGGTACCAGAGCGGCCCTTCCGA
>JBJXEJ010000187.1:0-51151 GCA_046154125.1 Rhizobacter sp.
AGGCATCGAAGGCGTCGTCGGTTGCCTTCATGCCCAGCGGGGCTTTTTCGGCATCCGACAAGTCGGCCGTGCCGTTCAGATACGAGCTTTCGACGAAACCGTCGAGAAAGCGCTGAATCGATCCGCCCACCGTCATGGCTTCGTGGCGCTCCGTGCTTGCGTCATTCGTCTTCAGCATCAACGTGCCCAAGGTCGTCAGCCGGCTGGTGTTTTCCGTTTGGTCGGGCCCGAACACCATCGTCATGTTGATCAGGTGATAGGAGTCGGCGTCCGGGTCGAGGATCAGACCGGAGCTGTTCACGACCGATTTGGTCAGTTCAAGTGCCGCGGCCAGAAGCTCGCTGTGGTCCTTGAAGGTCTCGTCAGCGGTGCTGCCAACGGGCTTCGATTGCACATCACCTTGAAGCTGCTTGAACAGCTCGAAGGCTTTCTGCGTGCCCAGCGCTGCGCCGTGTGCGGTTTGCTGCGCCTCGACCTGGAGCATCGCCGCAGCCGCCTTCTGCTGCAGCTTGTCGAGCGGCTCTGTGCCGAGCACGGCCGCCTGACGGCGATCCTGTGCCACCTTGATCCATGCGAGCAGCGGCCGGACGTAGTCGACGCCCTGTTGCTCGAGCTTCGTCGAGGCGATCTGGTTCGATGCGGTCTGCCACTGCAGATAGAACAATGCGCAAAGCGGGATCAGGAACGCGACGGACACCCACAGGGCCTTCGTCCTGAACTGCAAGGTGCGGAACAGCTTGACGCCCGGCGACCAGATGCCCTGATGGCGGAAGAAGTCGAGCACGCCCGCCCTCTGCGAGGCAGGGATGGATGTGGCGCGGTGACGGATCGTCTCCGCATGGAGACGAGCAACAGCAGTGTTCATCGGTTGTTCCGTGTGTTTGACGGGTCCAGCTCAACAACGAGAGCCCTCGACAACGGCTCGATGTCAAGCTTTTCGGACACAACGGCTCCGGCCTTGAGCCAAAGCGGTCAAATTTCTGGAACTGACCGGTTTTTCAGCGGCCGGGCTGCTGCGCCGCGATGCGCCCCATCGCCACCTGCACGTCGGCGCACTGGGCGCGGTGCCGCAGTGCGTGGTCCATCAGCACCAGCGCCAGCATCGCCTCGGCGATCGGCGTGGCCCGGATGCCGACGCACGGATCGTGGCGGCCGAAAGTCTCCACGGTCGCCGGCTGACCCTGCAGGTCGATCGACTGCCGCGGGCTGCGGATCGAACTGGTCGGCTTGATCGCGATCGACACGGTGATGTCCTGCCCGGTCGAGATGCCGCCGAGCACGCCACCGGCGTTGTTGCCGCGGAAGCCATCAGGCATCAGCTCATCGCCGTGCGTGGTGCCGCGCTGCGTGACGCTGGCGAAGCCGGCGCCGATCTCGACGCCCTTGACGGCGTTGATGCCCATCATCGCGTGGGCGATGTCGGCGTCGAGCTTGTCGAACAGCGGCTCGCCCCAGCCCACCGGCACACCGTGCGCCGCGACCTCGATGCGCGCGCCGCACGAATCGCCGGCCTTGCGCAACTCGTCCATGTACTCCTCGAGCCGGATGATGTCGGTGGCATTGGCAGCGAAGAACGGATTGTTCGGCACGTGGTCCAGCGACTCGAACGGGATCGCGATGTCGCCGAGCTGCGACATGTGACCGCTGAAGGTGACGCCGTGGTGCTCCCGCAGCCACTTCCTCGCGACCGCGCCGGCGCCGACCATCGGGGCCGTCATGCGGGCCGACGAACGGCCACCGCCGCGCGGATCGCGCAGGCCGTACTTGTGCCAGTAGGTGTAGTCGGCGTGGCCCGGACGGAACGTCTGCAGGATGTTGCCGTAGTCCTTGCTGCGCTGGTCGGTGTTGCGGATCAGCAGGCAGATCGGCGTGCCGGTCGTCCTGCCTTCGTAGACGCCGGACAGGATCTCGACCGCGTCGGGCTCATTGCGCTGGGTGACGTGACGGCTGGTGCCCGGACGGCGGCGGTCAAGCTCGGGCTGGATGTCGGCTTCGGACAGCACCATCCCGGGCGGGCAGCCATCGATCACGCAACCGATGGCCGGGCCGTGGGACTCGCCGAAATTGGTGACGCAGAACAGGTGGCCGAGGGTGCTGCCGGACATGGCGACGGGCTTTCGATGGAGGCTTGGGGACGCGGCGGTCGAAACGATCCGCCGGGCAAGGCCGCAAGCATAGCGGGCAAAAAAACACCGCCTGGCGGCGGTGTCGGGCTCGGCGGCACCCTGTGCCGCGATTCAGGCGCGCATCAGGGCGCGCGCGAGCCGTCCACCGTGGCAGCCGCCTGCGCGGTGTCCTCGGCCGGCCAGTCGCGGATGTACGCCTTCAGCATGCGGTTCTCGAAATCCTGCGAATCGACCACGGCCTTGGCCACGTCGTAGAACGAGATCACGCCCATCAGCGTGCGCTGGGTCATCACCGGCATGTAGCGCGCGTGGCGGCCAAGCATCATGCGGCGCACTTCGTCCATGTCGGTGTCGGGCGTGCAGGTCAGCGGGGCATCGTCCATCACCGTGCGCACGATCAGCGAACCGACCGTGCCGCCGTTGCGCACGACGGCCAGGATCACTTCGCGGAAAGTCAGCATGCCGACCAGCTCGCCGTGGTCCATGACGACCAGCGATCCGATGTCCTTGTCGGCCATCGTCTTCAGGGCCTCCGACAGCGCGATGTCGGACGAAACGGTGAAGAGGGTGCCGCCCTTCTTGGCGGTCAGGATCTGGGAAACCTTCATGTCGTTCTCCTTGCGGGAGCCGTAAACATAGTCAATATAGGCTCAAAAACCCGCCGATGACAGCCTTGGTAACCACGGACAGCGTTTGGGTCGACACACCCAGCGTGGGATGCGTCGCCTGCCGTCAGTCGGTGATCAGGTCGTGCACCGTCATCTGGTCGAACCGGGCATGTCTCCAGAATCCCGCCAGCGGCGCCGACGGATCGAGCAATGTCGCGGCCAGCAGCGGCTGGGCGGCGGTCCGGGCCGGGTCGCACAGCAGCACATGGCGAGCGCCGCCGGGTTCGTCGAGACGGCCGACCCAGTCGATGTCGACCAGTGCATCGAGGATCGGTTCGACCTGCAACGGGTCGGTGTTCAGCGATTCGGCGATCTGCTGGACGCTCAAGCCTCGTCCGTCCGACTGCCGGGCCCGCGCCAGGCTGCGCAGCACCGCCACCGCGAGCTCGAACCGGTACCCCGGGACATGACTGCGCTGCACGACGCGATGCTGCAGGGTGGGCGCATAGGCAGCGATCACGGCGCCCAGCAGCACGATGACCCATCCGAGGTAGATCCAGATCAGGAAGATCGGCACGGTGGCAAAGGCGCCGTAGATGGTCGAGTACGCCGGCGTCTTCAGCAGATACCAGCCGAGCGCCCGCTTGGCGAGCTCGAAGCCGACGGCGACGAACACGCCGCCCGCCAGCGCGTGGCGCCAATGCACATAGGTGTTGGGGATGTAATAGAACAGCGCAGTCATGCTGAAGGCCTGCAAGCCGAACTCGACCACCTGCAGCATCGCGGTGACGCCGCCGGGCAGGCTGCCGACGAAACCGCGCGACGCGGAGATCGCATAGGACGTGAGCGTCAGGCTGAACCCCAGCAGCAGCGGCCCGAGCGTGGCGGCCGCCCAGTACACCAGCACGCGCTGCGCGATCGGACGCGAGTCGCGCACCCGCCAGATCGCGTTCAGCGTGCGATCGATCGTCAGCATCAGTGCCAGCGCGGTGACCACCAGCAGGATCAGCCCGACCGCACCCAGGCCCTTGGCCTTGCCGGCGAACTGCGTCAATGCTCCCAGCACCGGCTTGGCGATGGCGTCGGGCACCAGGGCCTGAAGGAAGTATTTTTCCAGCGCGCCCTGGAAACTCGAGAACATCGGGAAGGCCGAGAACACCGCGAGCATCACGGTGAACAATGGCACCAGCGAGATCAGTGTGGTGAAGGACAGGCTGCTGGCCGTGAGCCCGAGGCGATCTTCGCGAAAGCGCTGGCGCAAGGTGTGGACGGTGTCGATCCACGGCCACGTCTGCAGCGTCACCAGCCAGAGCGCCACCTGCTGGCGCACGGTCTGGGCGACCGTGGCCTTGAGCTTCGGGGAGGACTCCATCGCTGGCTATGATGCCATCGATGAGCCTGCCCCCCTCCCCGCCGTCACCGCCTTCATCCCCGCCCGCTTCAGAGCATTCGGCATCGTCCGATCACGCCACCGAAACGAGAATGCCGCCGGTGGTCACGTGGAGCCGCGCCGTCGCCGTCGGCAGCCTGCTGGGACTGATCGTGCTGGGCCTGGCGTGGGAACTCGTGCTGGCGCCCACCGGCAACCGAACGCTGGTGTTGAAGGTCGTGCCGCTGGCGATCCCGCTCATCGGGCTGTTGAAGAACCGCATGTACACCTACCGCTGGGTCAGCCTGATGATCTGGCTGTATTTCATCGAAGGCGTGATACGGGCGTCGGGCGACCGAGGCCTGAGTGCCTGGCTGGCGGGCATCGAGGTCGCGCTGTGCGTCGTCCTGTTCGCGGCATGTGCGGTGCATGTGCGCTGGCGGCTTTACCGCGCACATGCGTTGGCTGCAGCCGGGTCGAGCGCGCCGGCCTCCTGATCCGTCGATCGCCGACACGGCGCGGAGCCGACATGACACTGATCGATGAACTGCACGCGGCGGTCGGGGCGGACCAGGTGCTGACAGCAGGCGACCTGTCCGGCTGTGAGATCGACTGGCGTCGGCGCTACCGCGGCCGGGCACTTGCGCTCGTGCGGCCGGGCGATACGGCGCAGGTGGCCGCCGTGGTGCAGGCGTGTGCACGGCACGGAACCAGCATCGTGGCGCAAGGCGGCAACACCAGCCTCGTCGGCGGCTCGGTGCCCGATGCCAGCGGTACCCAGGTGGTGTTGAGCCTGACGCGCATGACGCGAATACGCGAGCTGGACGAACACAACCTGACGATGACCGTCGATGCAGGCTGCGTTCTCCAGCAGGTGCAGGAAACCGCCACTGCCCAGGGCCTGCTCTATCCGCTGAGCCTCGCCGCCGAAGGCAGCTGCACCATCGGCGGCACGCTGGCCACCAACGCTGGCGGCACGCAGGTGCTGCGCTATGGCAATGCCCGCGAGCTGTGCCTGGGGCTCGAGGTGGTGACCGCATCCGGCGAAATCTGGAACGGCCTGTCGGGTCTGCGCAAGGACAACACCGGCTATGACCTGAAAGACCTGTACATCGGCAGCGAAGGCACGCTCGGGGTGATCACCGCAGCCACCCTGAAGCTGTATCCGCAGCCGGCGGCCGTGACCACGGCGATGGCAGCGGTGTCCACGCTGGACAGTGCAGTGCGCCTGCTCGACCTGGCACGCATGCGTCTGGGGGCCGGGCTGACCGGCTTCGAGGTGATGAACGCAACTGCGCTCGGCCTGGTCCACCATCATTTCCCGCAGTGGAACCAGCCGCTGCCGCCCGCACCGTGGACCGTGCTGCTCGAACAGTCGGATACCGAGAACGAAGCCCATGCGCAGGCCAGTTTCGAGTCACTGCTCGAAGCCGCACTGAACGGCGGTTGCGTCACCAACGCGGTGGTCGCCACCAACCTGGCGCAGGCAGACGCGATGTGGCGGCTGCGCGAGGGAATTCCGCTCGCGCAGGCGAAGGAAGGACTGAACATCAAGCACGACATCGCCGTGCCGGTTTCGCGGATCCCTGCATTCGTGCATCACACCGATGCGGCGCTGCAAGCTTCATGGCCGGGTGCGCGAATCGTCAATTTCGGACACCTCGGCGATGGCAACCTGCACTACAACGTGCAGGCAGCTGAGGGGGTGTCGGCGGTTGATTTCCTGCAGACCCATGAGGCTGCGGTGAATGCGCTGGTGTACGACGCCGTGGTGGCGCACGGGGGCTCGATCTCGGCCGAGCACGGCATCGGCGCACTCAAGCGCGAGGCACTCGCAGCCTACAAATCAGCAGTGGCGCTGCAGCTGATGCGGGCGATCAAGGGCGCGCTGGATCCGCACGGCACGATGAACCCGGGGCGCATGCTGTGAAGCCGGGCCGTGCAGCAGCCTACTGCACCGGACCCTTGAGCGCAGCGGGCATCGGCAGTGCCACGACCTCGATGCCCTCGTCATGCAGGGCTTTCGCCTCGTCCGAGGTGGCCTGACCGCGAATCGGGCGCTCGCCTACCTCGCCGTAATGCATGCGGCGGGCCTCTTCGGCAAACCGCGATCCGACATCGTCGGTGCGGCTGATCACGTGCTGCACCGCTCGCAGCCACGCCGACTGGAGCGTGAGTTGATCGACCTGTCCTTCGGTGGTTGCGGCACGCGATGCCTCCGTATCGCCGACTGCGGCCGACCTCGGTAGAGCATCACGCTCCTTCGTCGGATGAGGCAGCGACACCATCCGTGACGCAGAGGTCAGGACATGCGGTGCGGTCGGCAATCTCTGCACGGTCTTGACGCCGCACATCGGGCACTCGATCAGATCACGCTCGATCTGGCTGCGGTAATCGTCCTCGGACGCGAACCAGCCCTCGAAGCGATGGTCTGACGAACAGCACAGGTTCAGAACCTTCATGCGCCCATTATCGGGCTGCAGAGGGTTTCACGCCGGCCTGGATCGCCACAACCGCACGAAGCTGAACAGCTCGTGATTCAGGGCAGCGGAGCAGCTTCCGGGGCTGTGGCGTCGAGGCTAATCCACGTCAGGCCCCAGCGGTCTTCGCGCCACTGCCGCAACCACAGCAGGCCGACCATGGTCTTCATGTCGGTGAGCGTACCCAGACGGATCGATTCTTCCAGCTCCTCGAGCGAGGCGGTGTCGACATCGAGGAACTCACCCTCATCGAGATGGACCGCTCCTGCGGTCAAGCCGCGCGCGAACCAGATCTCGATGCCTTCGGTCGAATAGGCGATGGCGTTGTGCGTGACGCCCGCCCTCGCCCATTCTGTGGCGCGGTATCCGGTCTCTTCGGCCAGTTCTCGGATCGCGCAGGTCAGCGGAGCCTCACCCAACTCCAGCTTTCCAGCCGGGAATTCGATCATGACCCGCGCGACGGGATAACGGTACTGTCGTTCGACGACCAGGCGACCATCGTCGAGCATCGGCACGATCATGACCGCACCGGGATGCACGATGTACTCGCGCGAGGCAGAGTTGCCGTTGGGCAAGCGCACCAGATCGCGCCGGACGTCCAGGAAATGGCCTAGGTACACCTGTTCCGACTCGAGGCATTCCTCGCGAAGGTGGGAGTCGGGATCGCTCACCGAAACAGGCTCAGGTGGTCAGCGCTTTGCCGATGGCGTTGACACACAGGGCCATCAACCCGCCAGGCAGGAGACCGAATACAAGCACTGCCGCGCCGTTCAACGAAAGCAGCGCGCGAACTTCGCCCGAGGCCATGATCGGAGCGGTGTCGACCGGCTCGTCGAAGTACATCACCTTCACCAGTCGAAGGTAGTAGAACGCACCGATCAACGAGAACACCACCGCTGCCACTGCAAGCACGATGTAGCCGTAGACATTGGTCGACACGATCGCCTGAAGCACGCTGAACTTGGCATAGAAGCCCACCGTCGGCGGCACACCGGCCAGAGAGAACATGAAGATCGCCATCACGCCGGCGTACCAGGGACTGCGCCTGGACAGGCCCTTGAGATCATCGATGTTCTCCGATTCGAATCCCTGCCGCGACAGCAGCATGACGATGCCGAAGGTTCCCAGTGTGGTCAGCACGTAAGTCACCATGTAGAACATCGCCGAGCTGTAGCCGTTGGCAGCCGACAGCGTGTTGGTGCCGATGACGGTCGGCGTCAGACCGAGCAGCATGAAGCCCATGTTGGCAATGGTCGAATAGGCCAGCATGCGTTTGAGGTTGCGCTGCGCAATGGCGGCCAGGTTGCCGATCGCCATCGAACCGATGGCCAGCACGATCAGCATCTGCTGCCATTGCTCCGCGACGCCGGACATGCCTTCGACGAGCAGCCGGATCGTGATCGCGAAGGCAGCCAGCTTCGGCGCACCGCCGATCAGCAGCGTGATGGCCGTCGGAGCACCCTGGTAGACGTCGGGCACCCACATGTGGAACGGCACGGCACCCAGCTTGAATGCCAAGCCCGCGACGATGAACACGACGCCGAAGATCAGCACGGGCTTGTTGATCTGCCCCGTGCCGATGGCCTTGAAGACCTCGCCGATCTCGAGGGAGCCGGTCGCGCCGTACATCATCGACATGCCGTAGAGTAGGAAGCCGCTGGCCAGCGCTCCGAGCACGAAATACTTCATCGCGGCTTCGGTCGCGTTCAGGCTGTCACGGCGCATCGCCGTCAGCGCGTACAGCGACAGACTCATCAATTCAAGTCCGAGATAGACCACCAGGAAGTTGTTGGCCGACACCATCACGCAAATACCGAGCAGCGAGAACATGCTTAGCGTGAACAACTCACCCTTCAGCATTTCGCGACCTTCGGCATACGGCCGCGCGTAGGCCAGCGAAATCATCACCGCCGCCGTCGCGAAGAAAGCCAGCAGATTGCCCATTGGATCGGCCACCACCATGCGCTGCATCGCATACACGGACAAGCCCGCGTCGTACTGATGAAGGTACATCAGAGCGACCACGGCGAGCGAGCCTTGCGTGAGGCGATAGGTCAGGACGCGCCTCGGATCGGTGGTCCACAGGTCCACGAGCGCGACGACGCACGTCGCCAACAGCAGAAAGATTTCGGGGTAGACAGCAGGCCAGTTCATCGCGTTCATCAGTTCGGCTTCAGAGCTTCGATATGGCCACGTGTTTCAGCAGTTCGGTCACCGACACATGCATCACGTCGGTGAATGGCTTTGGATAGAGCCCCATCCAGAGCACGGCAACGGCCAGCACCGCCATGATCAGCATTTCACGAGAATTGAGATCGGTCAGTTCGGCAACGTGGTGGTTGGCCACCGGCCCGAAGTAGACCCGCTTGACCATCCACAGCGTGTAGGCGGCGCCGAACACCAAGGCCGTGGCGGCCAGCGCTCCGAGCCAGAAGTTGACCTGCACCGCGGCCAGGATCACCATCCACTCGCCGACGAATCCGGCAGTCGCGGGCAAGCCGCAGTTGGCCATCGCGAAGAACACGGCGAAAGCGGTGAACGTCGGCATCGTGTTGACAACGCCTCCGTAGCTCGCGATCTCACGCGAGTGAACCCGGTCGTACAGCACGCCAATGCAGAGGAACATCGCACCCGAGACGAAGCCGTGAGAAACCATCTGCACCAGTGCGCCTGACACACCGATCTCGTTGAAGAGGAAGAAGCCCAGCGTCACGAAACCCATGTGCGCGATCGAGGAGTAGGCGACCAGCTTCTTCATGTCCTGCTGCACCAGCGCGACAAGACCGATGTAGATCACCGCGATCAGCGAGATCGCGATGATGAACCAGGCCCATTCGTGGGAGGCATCGGGGGTGATCGGCAGGGAGAAGCGCAGGAAGCCATAGCCGCCCAGTTTCAGCATGATGGCGGCAAGCACCACCGAACCGCCGGTGGGTGCCTCGACGTGCGCGTCTGGCAACCAGGTGTGCACCGGCCACATCGGCACCTTGACTGCGAAGGCCGCAAAGAATGCGAAGAACAACAAGGTCTGCACTGACATCGGCAGCGGCAGCTTGTACCAAGTGTGCAGGTCGAAACTGCCGCCCGACTTGAAGTACAGGTACATCAGCGCGACCAGCATCAGCAGCGAACCGGCCAGCGTGTAAAGAAAGAACTTGAACGCGGCGTAGACCCGCTTCGGCCCGCCCCACACACCGATGATGATGTACATCGGGATCAGCGTGGCCTCGAAGAAGACATAGAACAGCAACCCGTCGAGCGCCGCGAACACGCCGATCATGATGCCCGAGAGGATCAGGAACGCACCCATGTACTGATTGACGCGCTCGGTGATCACCTCCCAGCCGGCGATCACGACGATGACGTTGATGAATGCGGTCAGCAGAATGAACCACACCGAGATGCCGTCGACGCCCAGGTGGTAGCGCACATTGAAGCGGTCGATCCAGGCCAGACTCTCGACGAACTGCATGTTGGCGGTGCCGATGTCAAAACCGGTGATCAGCGGCACTGTCACTACGAAAGACACGATCGACGAAATCAACGCGAACCAGCGAACAGCAGCGACGTGCTCGTCGCGGCCCATCGCGAGCAGCACCGCGCCCGACAGAATTGGCAGCCAGATGGCCAGGCTCAGCAAACCCATGTTCTTCTTTTCTCCGTGACCGGAACGTGTCGAGAACGGGCTCAGCGCCCGATCAAGCTGCCCAGATAGGGCCACAACTGCCAGGTCATCAATCCCATCAGACCCAAGATCATCACCAGCGCATACCAGTAGAGATAACCAGTCTGCACGAGGCGCACCACCGAAGCCAGACTACCCACCGCGCGCGCCGATCCGTTGACCAGCACACCGTCGATGAAAGCCACATCACCGCCCTTCCACAGTCCGCGTCCCAGCAGGCGCGCACCAGCTGAAAGCACGTGCTCGTTGAACCAGTCCATGTAGTACTTGTTCTCGAGGACCTTCACGATCGGCGCAAAGATTCGTGCGCAGGCGGCAGGAATCTCCGGTTTCAGACAATAGAACACGAAGGCCACCAAGACGCCGGACAGCGCGAGCCAGAATGGCAGTGTCCCCAGCCCGTGCAAGGCCATCGCCAGGGCACCGTGGAACTCGCTGGCGAGTTCTTCCATGCCGGGATGTCGCTCGGCGTTGATGTAGATCGAATCCCTGAACAGGCCACCGAACAGCATCGGCGAGATGGTGAGATAGCCGATCACGACCGACGGGATCGCCAGCAGAACCAGCGGCAACGTCACGACCCAAGGCGACTCGTGCGGCGTGTGGGCATGCTTTCCATGATCGTCACCATGCCCGTGGGCTGCGACGTGGCCGTGACCATCGTGTTGCCCGTGCGCGTCATGGGCATCGTCATGCTGGTCGTGTTCGCCAGGAAAAGGCTTGTTGTGGAAGCGCTCCTTGCCGTGGAAGACGATGAAGTACATCCGGAAAGAATAGAAGGCAGTGACGAACACACCGACGATCACCGCGAAGTAGGCGAACCCCGAGCCCCAGAGATGGCTGGCATGGACCGCCTCGATGATGCTGTCCTTTGAGTAGAAGCCGGAAAAGAACGGCGTACCGATCAACGCCAGGGATCCCAGCAGCGAGGTGATCCAGGTGATCGGCATGTACCTGCGCAGGCCGCCCATGTTGCGGATGTCCTGGTCGTGGTGCATGCCGATGATCACCGAGCCTGCGGCCAGGACCAGCAACGCCTTGAAGAACGCGTGCGTCATCAGATGGAACACGGCGACCGAGTAGGCGGACGCACCCAGTGCGACCGTCATGTAGCCGAGCTGCGACAGCGTCGAGTACGCGACAACGCGCTTGATGTCGTTCTGGATGATGCCAAGGAAGCCCATGAACAGCGCGGTGATGGCGCCGATCACCATGACGAAGCTGAGCGCGGTGTCCGACAGTTCGAAAAGCGGCGACATGCGCGCCACCATGAAGATGCCGGCCGTCACCATCGTCGCCGCGTGGATCAGCGCCGAGATCGGTGTCGGGCCTTCCATCGAATCGGGCAGCCACACGTGCAAAGGGAACTGCGCACTCTTGCCCATCGCACCGATGAACAGGCAGATGCAGATCACGGTGATCAGCATCCAGTCTGTGCCCGGCAGGTTGAGCTTGGCGAGCTCGTCGGCCTTCGCGAAGGCCTCGGCGTAGTTCAGCGTGCCGGCGTAGGCGACGATCAGGCCAATGCCCAGGATGAAACCGAAGTCACCGACTCGGTTGACCAGGAAGGCCTTCATGTTGGCGGCGATGGCGGTCGGCTTCTTGAAATAGAAGCCGATCAACAGATACGAAACCAGGCCCACCGCCTCCCATCCGAAGAACAGCTGCAGCATGTTGTTGCTCATCACGAGCATCAACATCGAGAAGGTGAACAGCGAGATGTAGCTGAAGAAACGCTGGTAGCCGTCTTCCTCGGCCATGTAGCCGATCGTGTAGACGTGCACCATCAGCGACACGAACGTGACCACGCACATCATCATGGCGGTCAGCCCGTCGATCAGGAAGCCGACCTCCATCTTCAGCGCGCCGACCTGCATCCACTCGTAGACGGTCGCGTTGTAGTGAGCGCCATCGAGCACAACCGACTTCAACGTGATCGCCGACAGGATGAACGAGATCAGCACACCGAGGATGGTGACCGTGTGCGCGCCCTGGCGCCCGATCACCCGGCCGAACAGCCCGGCGGCGATGGCGCCGACCAGCGGTGCAAGGGGCACCGCCAACAGCAGGTTCTGGGAAAGTTGTGCGGACATGGGTGGTTCGGGCTGCGGGGGATCGGTCAGCCCTTGAGGCTGTCGAGTTCGTCGACGTTGATCGTGGCTCGGTTGCGGAACAACACCACCAGGATCGCGAGTCCGATGGCGGACTCTGCCGCCGCCACGGTGAGGATGAAGAAGACGAACACCTGCCCCGCCATGTCGCCGAGGAAATGCGAGAAGGCGATGAAGTTCATGTTGACCGCCAGCAGCATCAGTTCGATCGCCATCAGCAGCACGATGAGGTTCTTGCGGTTGAGGAAGATGCCGATGACGGACAGAGCAAACAGGATGGCGCCGACCGACAGGAAGTGACCGAGCGTGATCGGTCCGTTGATCAATGCGTTCATGACGGCTCTCCTGCTGCCGACGCTGAGTCACCTTGTTCGACCGTGGCCTGCATCTTGACCAGGCGCACGCGATCGGCCTTCTTGGCCCGGACCTGATCGGACGCGTTGGTGTGTTTGGTGTCCTTGCGCTGGCGCAGCGTCAGCGCGATTGCCGCGATGATCGCCACGAGGAGAAGTACCGCCGCGATCTGCAATGGATACAGGTACTCGGTGTAGATCTCGATGCCGAGCATCTTGGTGTTGCCGAGCTTCAGGTCGGCGGCATCGGGTGTTGGCGCGCTCGGGAGGTTGAATCCGGGGATCAGCACCGCCGCCATTTCGAGCGCGATGACCAGTCCGACCAGACCGGCGACCGGCGCGTGCTTCCAGAAACCCTCGCGCAGCGTGTCGGTGTTGATATCGAGCATCATCACCACGAACAGGAAGAGCACCATCACCGCCCCGACGTACACCAGGATCAGTGCGATCGACAGGAATTCGGCACGGAGCAGCATCCAGACGCACGAAGCCGAGAAGAACGCCAGCACCAGATAGAGCGCGGCATAGACCGGGCTGCGTGCCGTGATCACACGAAACGCCGCGAACAGCAGCACCGCAGAGAAGATGTAGAAGAGCACAGGGGTCGTGATCATGGGGTCTTGGGGCTCGTCGTCGGCTGGCCGAGATGTCGACCAGTCAGGCGAGCGGCACTCGAGGGAGGCAACGCCTCTCAGGCGTTAACTCAACGGTATCGAGCGTCGGCCTCCTTGTTGGCTGCAATTTCAGGTTCGTAGCGATCGCCGACCGCCAGCAACATGTCCTTGGTGAAGTACAGGTCACCGCGCTTTTCGCCGTGGTATTCGAAGATGTGGGTCTCGACGATCGAGTCGACCGGGCAACTCTCCTCGCAGAATCCGCAGAAGATGCACTTGGTCAGGTCGATGTCGTAGCGAGTGGTTCGCCGCGACCCGTCGTCGCGCACGTCGCTCTCGATCGTGATGGCCATCGCCGGGCACACCGCCTCGCACAACTTGCAGGCGATGCAGCGCTCCTCGCCGTTCTCGTAGCGACGCAGAGCGTGCAAGCCACGGAAACGCGGACTCAGCGGGGTCTTCTCTTCCGGGAACTGCACAGTGATCGTGCGCTGGAAGAAATGGCGTCCGGTCAGCTTGAAGCCCTTCAGCAGTTCCAGCAGCAGGAAGCTGGAGACGAAATCCTTGATGGGTGTTGCAACAGCCATGTCAGCCCCCTATTTCCAGATGTTCCACGGGGATTGGATCCACAGACCCACAACCACCAGCCACACCAACGTCAGCGGAATGAAGATCTTCCAGCCCAGACGCATGATCTGGTCGTAGCGGTAGCGCGGAAAACTGGCTCGCACCCACAGGAACAGCGTGCACACCGCAAAGGTCTTGGCGAACAGCCAGAACCAGTTCCAGAACCACATCGTCTGAACGATCCAGTCCGGAGTGCTCATGCCCAGCGCCGAGAACGACACCGGAGCCATCCAGCCTCCCAGGAACATCACGCACGCGAGCGTCGACACCAGGATGATGTTGGCGTATTCGGCCAGGAAGAACATCGCGAACGCCATGCCCGAGTACTCGACCATGTGGCCGGCGACGATTTCCGACTCGCCCTCGACCACATCGAACGGATGGCGGTTGGTTTCGGCGATGCCGGCGATCACATAGACCACGAAGATCGGGAACAGCGGCAGCCAGTTCCAGCTCAGGAATGTCACGCCACGGTCGGCGAACATGCCGCGGCCCTGCGACAGCACGATGTCCGTCATGTTCAGGCTCGCGGAAACCATCAGCACGACGACCAGCGCGAAGCCCATCGCAATCTCGTAGCTGACCATCTGGGCCGATGCACGCAGCGCGCCAAGGAACGCGTATTTCGAATTGGATGCCCAGCCGGCGATGATCACGCCGTAGACCTCCATCGAGGTGATCGCCATCAGGAACAGCAGGCCGGCGTTGATGTTGGCGAGCGCCACGTCGGGGCCGAAAGGTACCACCGCCCAGGCAGCCAGTGCCGGCATGATCGTCATCACCGGTCCGAGGAAGAACAGGCCCTTGTTGGCCGCAGCCGGGACGATGATCTCCTTGAACATCAGCTTGACCGCATCGGCGATCGGCTGCAGCAGGCCGAGTGGACCGACCCGGTTCGGACCCGGTCGAACCTGCGTGAAAGCAATTGCCTTGCGTTCCCAGAGGGTCAGATAGGCCACGCAGATCATCAGCGGCAGCACGAGCGCGACGATCTTGATCAGCGTCCAGGCGACCGGCCACGCGCCGCCCAGCAAGGACGTGCCGAAGGTATTGACGGTATCGAACATGATCGGCTTCAGACCTTGTCGACAGTGATCGGACCGAACATCGGGCCGATTGCGCGGGTGCGCACGGACCCGGAAGAGACACGCACCGTGCGGGCATTCAAGGTGGCGTCGAGCCGCGCCGGCAATTCAGCCGATGTCGAACCTTGAGTCACACGCACCGAAGCTCCCTCTCGAAGGCCCAGCTGCGCCCACAGCCCCGCAGGTATGCCGACAAACGGCGCACGTGCATCGGCGGTGAGCTGCAGCGAAGTCGCACGACGCACCAGCGCGTCGGCCTCGTAGATGGGCACGTCGGAGATGCGCTCGAAGCCGGTGGCAACCGGAGCCAAAGTGGCAGGTGTGTCGATCCGGTTGCTCAGGCGCGCCGAAATGCCAGCGCCGTCAGCCAGCGCCTCGGATCGAACCTCCTCGGAGGTCTCGAAATCGAAACCCGACGCGTTCAGCATGTTGCCGAGCACGCGCAACACCTTCCAGGCCGGACGGGTGTCACCCAGCGGCTTGACGACACCGTGAAAGCTCTGCAGGCGACCCTCGGCGTTGACAAAGCTGCCGGATGTTTCGGTGAAAGGCGCGATCGGGAGCAGCACATCGGCGCAGTCGACAGCCGCGTCTTTGAACGGAGTGAGCGCAACGACCATTTCGGCGCCTTGCAGCGCTGCCACCGCGGCGGCCGGGTTGGCGGCATCGCGATCGGGCTCGACATTGAGCAGCAGGCAGGCCTTCAGCGACCCAGCGAGCATCTGCGCCGCATTCAGCCCACCCGCGGCTGGCTGGGCGCCGACAAGTTGCGCGCCCACGGAATTGGCTGCAGCGGTCAGGTCTCCGACCACCGCACCGGTTTGCTCGCCGATCCATTGGGCCAGGGCCATCAGACTCGATGCCGCCGGGTGCTGCACTGCCGCGTTGCCAAGGAGGATCGCCTTGCGTTCGCCACCCAGCAAGGAAGCAGCAATCGCCTTGGCTTCGGCCGACGGCTCGACACTGGCACCTAGCTCGAGTGGTGCTGGGATTTGCTTCGACGCGGCAACGGCTGCGGCCACGTCTGCCAGCGCGTGCACCCAGGCGCTCGGGGCGGCCGTGATCGTGCTTGCCAGTGGAATCAACCAGTCGTCGTGCACGGCCTGCAGGCTGTGCACACGTGCGCCCTTGCGGGCCGCTTGGCGCAGACGTTGCGCGAACAGCGGGTGGTCCTTGCGCAGGAACGAGCCGACAACGAATACACGCTGCAGATTGGACAGCGCCGCGATCGGCATGCCGAGCCAGCGGGCCGTGCCACTGCTGCGAGTCGCAGAAAAGTCAGCCTGACGCAAACGGTGGTCGACGTTGTCGCTTCCCAGCCCACGCACCAGCTTGGCCAGCAGATGCAGTTCCTCGACCGTGCTGTGTGCCGAGCCAAGAGCACCGATGGACTCGGCACCGTGATCGGCCCGGATCTGCACCAACCCATTGGCGACATACTGAAGCGCGGTGGTCCAGTCGACGGCCTTCCACTCGACGCCCTGCTTGATCATTGGCGTCGTCAAGCGCTGTTCGCTGTTGACTGCCTCGTACGAGAACCGATCGCGGTCGGCGATCCAGCATTCGTTGACCTCTTCGTTCTCGAGGGGCACCACACGCATCACCTTGCCGGACTTGACCTGGACGATCAGGTTGGCCCCGGTGCTGTCGTGCGGCGACACCGACTTGCGGCGGGAGAGCTCCCAGGTGCGGGCGCTGTAGCGGAACGGCTTGCTGGTCAGCGCACCAACCGGGCACACGTCGATCATGTTGCCCGACAGCTCGGAGTCGATCGTGTCGCCGACCACCGTGGTGATTTCGGAATGCTCGCCGCGATGGATCATGCCCAGCTCCATCACGCCGGCCACTTCCTGGCCGAAACGCACGCAGCGGGTGCAGTGGATGCAGCGGCTCATCTCCTCCATCGAGATCAGCGGGCCGACATCCTTGTGGAAGACGACGCGCTTTTCCTCGTGGTATCGCGTGGTCGATCCGCCATAGCCGACCGCCAGATCCTGCAGCTGGCACTCGCCGCCCTGATCGCAGATCGGACAGTCGAGCGGGTGGTTGATGAGCAGGAACTCCATCACCGACTGCTGCGCCTGCAGGGCCTTGGCGCTCTTGGTGCGGACGATCATGCCCTGCGTCACCGGCGTGGCGCAGGCGGGCATGGGCTTCGGTGCCTTCTCGACGTCGACCAGGCACATGCGGCAGTTTGCCGCGATGCTGAGCTTCTTGTGATAGCAGAAGTGCGGAATGTAGGTGCCGGCCTTGTCGGCGGCATGCATGACCATGCTGCCTTCGGCAATCTCGACCTTCTGACCGTCAAGCTGGATTTCAATCATGGCGCTGGGGTGCAGTCCATCAAATCAGACGTAAGCCGGCACAAGGCAAGTCTTGTGCTCGACGTGATGGACGAATTCGTCGCGGAAGTGCTTGATCATCGCGCGCACCGGCATCGCGGCGGCATCGCCAAGCGCGCAGATCGTGCGACCCTGGATGTTGTCGGCCACCGAGTTCAGCAACTCGATGTCTTCCATCTTGCCGTGGCCGTGCTCGATGCGATCGACCATGCGGTGCAGCCACCCGGTGCCTTCGCGGCACGGCGTGCATTGACCGCAACTTTCATGGGTGTAGAAATAGCTCAGGCGCAGCAGGCTCTTGACCATGCAGCGACTGTCGTCCATCACGATCACTGCGCCGGAACCCAGCATCGAGCCGGCCTTGGCGATGCTGTCGTAGTCCATCGTGACGTCCATCATCGTCGCGGCAGGCAGCACCGGAGCCGACGATCCGCCAGGGATCACCGCCTTCAGCTTGCGCCCCTTGCGCACGCCACCGGCCAGTTCGAGCAACACCGGGAACGGCGTGCCCAACGGCACCTCGAAATTGCCCGGCAGGTTCACATCGCCCGACACCGAATAGATCTTCGTGCCGCCGTTGTTCGGCTTGCCGACTTCCAGGTAAGGCTGGCCACCGTTGCGGATGATCCAGGGAACCGCACCGAAAGTCTCGGTGTTGTTGATCGTGGTCGGCTTGCCGTACAGGCCGTAACTGGCTGGAAACGGCGGCTTGAAGCGCGGCTGGCCCTTCTTGCCTTCGAGAGATTCGAGCAAGGCCGTTTCCTCGCCGCAGATGTAAGCGCCAAAACCGTGCGAGGCATGCAATTGAAAATTGAAGCCCGACCCCATGATCTTGTCGCCAAGGTAGCCCGCCGCACGGGCTTGCTCGAGCGCCTCCTCGAACCGGTCGTAGGCGTCGAATATTTCGCCGTGGATGTAGTTGTAGCCCACGCCGATGCCCATCGCATAAGCGGCAATCGCCATCCCTTCGATGACGATGTGCGGGTTGAACATCAGGATGTCGCGATCCTTGCAGGTTCCAGGTTCACCTTCGTCCGAGTTGCACACCAGGTACTTGTTCCCTGGGTACATGCGGGGCATGAAGCTCCACTTCAGCCCGGTCGGGAAACCGGCACCTCCGCGTCCGCGCAGGCCGGACGTCTTGACTTCGGCGATCACCTGGTCCGGTGTCATGCCCTCACCACCGTCGACGCCCAGAATCTTGCGCAGCGCCTGGTAGCCGCCACGTGCCTCGTAGTCGGCCAGGCCCCAGTTGCGTCCGTTCAGGTCCGCGTAGATTTGCGCGCCGATGTGACGACCATGGAAGCAGGTGGCAGCACCGTCGGCATGAAATTGGGAGAGATCGAGCATGAAAGGCCCCTGGACTGCTAGCGGGACGAGTCGTCTTGCGACTTGAGAACAGCCACCAGCGCATCCAGCCGCTCGTGGGTCATGAAACTGCACATCTGGCGGTCATTGACCAGCAGCACCGGCGAATCGGCACACGCGCCGAGGCACTCGCTCTTTTGCAGCGTGATCAAACCATCGGCTGTGGTCCCGCCCTCCTCCACGCCCAATCGACGGCACAGATGCTCCAGCGCATCCTGTCCGTCCCGCAACTGGCACGGCAGGTTGGTGCAGACATTGATCTTGTAACGCCCCAGCGGTTGCTGGTTGTACATGTTGTAGAACGTGGTGACCTCGTGAACAGCGATCGGAGGCATTCCGAGGTAATCAGCCAGGAAGTTCTCGCTGTCGACGGACACATAGCCCTGCTCCTGCTGCACGATCGCAAGGCAGGCCATCACGGCCGACTGCTTCTGATCGGCCGGGTACTTGGCCACCTCCCGCGCAAAGCGTTCGAGCGTGGCGTCGGAAAACTGGATGGGCGCGCTCACCGGTCGATCTCTCCGAAAACAATGTCCATCGTGCCGATGACCGCAACTGCGTCGGCGATCATGTGGCCCCGAGCCATTTCATCGAGTGCTGCGAGGTGGGCGAAGCCGGGGGCGCGAATCTTCAGGCGATAAGGCTTGTTGGCGCCGTCACTGACGATGTAGATGCCGAACTCGCCCTTCGGATGTTCAACCGCTGCATACGCCTCGCCCTCGGGAACGTGGAAACCTTCGGTGAACAGCTTGAAGTGGTGGATCAGATCTTCCATGCTCGACTTCATGTCGACACGGGAAGGCGGCGCCACCTTGTGATTGGACGTGATGACAGGCCCCGGATTCGCACGCAGCCAAGCCACGCATTGCTGAATGATCCGATTGGACTGCCGCATCTCCTCGACACGCACGAGGTAGCGGTCGTAGGTGTCACCATTGACGCCTACAGGGATGTCGAAATCAAGGTGCTGGTAGACGTCGTAAGGCTGCTTCTTGCGCAGGTCCCACTCGACGCCCGATCCGCGGAGCATCGCACCGGTGAATCCCAGGTTCAGCGCGCGCTCTGGCGACACCACGCCGATACCGACGGTGCGCTGCTTCCAGATGCGGTTGTCGGTCAGCAGGGTTTCGTAGTCGTCGACGCACTTCGGAAACCGCTGCGTGAAGTCATCGATGAAATCGAGAAGCGAACCATGGCGGTTGTCGTTGAGCGCCGTCATCACCTTCGCATTGCGCACCTTCGAAGCCTTGTACTGAGGCATCGTGTCCGGCAGGTCGCGGTATACGCCACCGGGCCGAAAGTACGCTGCATGCATACGGGCACCCGAGGCGGCCTCGTACATGTCGAACAGGTCTTCTCGCTCGCGGAAGCAATAGATGAAGATGTTCATCGCGCCGCAATCGAGACCGTGCGCACCGAGCCACATCAGGTGGTTCATCAGCCGTGTGATCTCGCTGAACATCACGCGGATGTACTGCGCACGCACAGGCACGTCGACGCCGAGCAACTTCTCGATCGCGAGGCAGTAGGCATGTTCGTTGCACATCATCGACACGTAGTCGAGACGGTCCATGTACGGCAGCGACTGGATGTAGGTCTTGCTCTCGGCCAGTTTCTCGGTCGCGCGATGCAGCAGGCCGATGTGCGGGTCGGCGCGCTGTATCACTTCGCCGTCGAGTTCGAGCACGAGACGGAGCACGCCGTGTGCCGCCGGGTGCTGCGGACCGAAGTTCAGGGTGTAGTTCTTGATGTCAGCCATGAAAGTGTCTCAACCGGGGCGGCTCAGTGCAGACCGCCGTAGTTGTCTTCACGGATGATCCGTGGCGTGATGTCGCGAGGTTCGATCGTGACCGGCTGATAGATCACGCGCTTCATTTCCGGGTCGTAGCGCATCTCGACATTGCCCGACGTCGGGAAGTCCTTGCGGAACGGGTGCCCGATGAAGCCGTAATCAGTGAGGATGCGCCGCAGGTCGAGGTGGCCGTCGAAGATGATGCCGTAGAGGTCGAACGCCTCACGCTCGAACCAGTTGGCCGAACTCCACACGTCGTTCAGCGACGGAATCGAAGGCACGTCGTCATCCATGCAGAAAGCCTTCAGGCGCAATCGCCAGTTGTGACTGACCGACAGCAGGTGCGAAACCACGCAGAAACGCGCGCCGCCCCAGGGCTCGTCACGGTACTCGGAGTAGTCGACACCGCACAGATCGATCAACTGCTCGAAACCCAGAGCCGGAACGTCGCGCAGCGCCAGCGCCACCTCGAGGTACTCGGCGGACGACACCGTGATGGTGATTTCGCCGCGATCGGCCACGAGCTTCTTGATCCGCGCACCGAGCACGGCGTCGAGGGCTTGTTGCAGCTTTTCGATGTGAGTCATGGGCGGGTGGACGACGGGCTGGTCAGATGGCGTGGATCAGCGTGCGATGGTGTTTTCGCGGCGGATCTTGGTCTGCAGTTGCAGGATGCCGTACAGCAGCGCTTCGGCCGTCGGCGGGCACCCGGGCACGTAGACATCGACCGGAACGATACGGTCGCAACCACGCACCACCGAATAGCTGTAGTGGTAATAGCCACCACCATTGGCGCATGAACCCATTGAGAGCACCCAGCGTGGCTCGGCCATCTGGTCGTAGACCTTTCGCAAGGCCGGCGCCATCTTGTTGCACAGCGTGCCGGCGACGATCATCAGATCGCTTTGGCGCGGACTGGGGCGGAAAAGCATGCCGAAGCGATCGATGTCGTAGCGCGCAGCGCCCGCGTGCATCATCTCGACAGCGCAACAGGCAAGACCGAAGGTCATCGGCCAGAGCGAGCCGGTCTTGGACCAGTTGATGACGGTGTCCAGGCTCGTCGTGACGAAGCCCTCCTTCAGAACGCCTTCAATGCCCATGGTGATGCCCGGTGCTGAGGTGGTGATCGGCAATCGCGCAGAACTTCATCATTCCCAATCGAGTGCGCCTTTTTTCCACTCGTAGGCGAAGCCGACGACCAGGATGCTCAGGAAAAGCATCATGGCCCAGAAGCCCGGTGCGCCGATTTCGCGCAGCGACACGGCCCACGGAAAGAGGAATGCGATCTCGAGGTCGAACAGGATGAACAGGATCGCCACCAAGTAGTAGCGAACATCGAACTTCATGCGAGCGTCCTCGAACGCCTCGAAGCCGCACTCATAGGGAGAATTCTTTGCCGCATCGGGACGCCTCGGGCCGAGCACGAAACCGATGACCTGAGGCAACACCCCGACCATCACACCCACCAGGATGAACAGGATGACCGGCAGGTAAGGTTGGAGGTCCATGATGCTTTTGCAGAGCGTTTCGATTCGCTGAACTGGGCGGCGTTCGTACCGCTTGGATAACACTTGGTGCCGACGGCGAGACTCGAACTCGCACAGCTTTCGCCACTACCCCCTCAAGATAGCGTGTCTACCAATTTCACCACGTCGGCCTTGTGTTCTGGTCGGCTGTCGATCATCGAATCAGCCTAGGCAAATGCGTTGATTAACAGCCTTAAATTCTAACCTCAAAGCAAGGGCTTTCGAGACGTTCGTACCGCGAGTTCACAGCAGATTCACTCTCAGAAAAATGTCACTTTGCAGGTATCGCAGCAGCGCCGGATGCTGCGCCTTCAGACCCCGCTGTGGCACCTGAGGGTGCGACCGACGAGGTCGCCGGCGAAACACCCGCGGCACCTGGAATCTGTGCCGCACCAGCAGCTGCACTTGCGCCAGTCGCAGGCACTGAAACAGCAGGTCGGTCGAGAACACTGCCTGTCGGCACAGCGCGCGTGCGGTCATTGGCAAGGAACGCCAGCAGCAGCGTGCATGCAAAGAAGATCGCAGCACACACGGCAGTTGAACGCGAGAGGAAGTTCGCACTGCCGGTCGCACCGAAGAGACTGCCAGAAGCACCGCTGCCGAAGGATGCGCCCATGTCGGCACCCTTGCCGTGTTGCACGAGCACCAGACCGATCATCACCAGCGCGGCAAGGATCTGGACGATCACCACCAAATTCAACATCAGGTTCATGTTTTCGACTTTCCAGGAGACACATGCACGGCTGCGGAAGCCGCACGACAAATGGCAGAAAATTCGTTCGCCTTGAGAGACGCCCCACCGACCAAACCGCCGTCGATGTCGGGCTGCGCGAACAATTCAAGAGCGTTGGCAGCCGTGACGCTGCCGCCGTATAAAAGGCGCATGTCGCCAGCTTGTGTGCTGGCGGCAGCGAGTTGCGCCCGCAATACCGAATGCACGGCTTGCGCCTGCTCCGGCGTGGCGGTCAATCCAGTACCGATGGCCCAGATCGGCTCGTAGGCGACCACGATCTGCGATACGCAGTGACCCAGGGTGTGGATGACCGCGGACAACTGACGCTTCACGACCGACTCGGTGTTTGCCGCGGTTCGCTCTTCCAGCGTCTCGCCCACGCAAACGATCGGTGTCAAGCCATGCGCCAGTGCCGTTTTCGCCTTGTCAGCGACCCGCTGATCTGACTCTGCATGCTGAACCCGGCGTTCGGAATGTCCGACGATCACGTGACGGCAACCGAACTCGGCCAGCATCGCGGCCGCCACGTCGCCAGTGTGGGCGCCGGGCTCCAGATGCGAGCAGTCCTGTGCACCCCAGGAGATGCGACTCCCCTGCAGCGTCAGCGCCACTTCAACCAGATACGGGAACGGTACGCACACGCTGATGTCGGCGTCGAAAGGCTCGGCAGCGCGCAAAGCGGACAGCAATTGAGCACTGGACGCTCGCGTGCCGTTCATCTTCCAGTTGCCCACCACCAGAGGATGCCGACCGGCTCCCGCATTCGACAGTCCAGGATTCACCATGACAGCACCAGCTTTCCGATGTGGTGATTCGATTCCATCAGCGCATGCGCCTCGGCAGCCTGCGCAGCAGGGAAGATCTTGAAAACCACCGGCTTGACGAGCCTGGATTCGAGCCAGCGCCAAGCCGTGGTTCGCAACTCGCGTGCGATCGCCGACTTGAATTCGATGGAGCGAGCTCGCAGTGTCGAGCCCGTGATTGTCAGCCGACGCACCAGCAATCGACCGGCATCGAACTGCGCCGCGACGCCGCCCTGCACCGCAATGATCGCGAGGCGACCATCCTCGGCGAGACAGCTGATGTCGCGTGCCACATAGTCGCCTGCGACCATGTCGAGGATCACATCCACGCCACGACCGGCCGTCAGGCGCTTGACGGCCTCGACGAAATCCTCGGTGCGGTAATTGATCGCATGATGTGCGCCGAGGGCCAGGCAAGCCGCCACCTTTTCGCCCGAGCCGACCGTGACCAGCACGGTGGCGCCCGCAGCGCGCGCCAGCTGAATGGCGGTCACGCCAATGCCGCTGCTTCCGCCGTGAACCAATAACGTCTCACCCGACTTCAGGCCGGCGCGTCCGAAGACGTTGGACCACACAGTGAAGCAGGTCTCCGGCAGGCTGGCGGCCTCGATATCCGTCAATCCGGCGGGCACCGGCAGGCACTGCCCGACAGGGGCCACGCACAACTCGGCATAGCCACCGCCTGACACCAGAGCGCACACGCGGTCGCCGATGCGCAGCCCGGCCGACTGCATCGCCGCTTCATCTCCCGAAACGATCGAACCCGCGACTTCAAGCCCGGGCAGATCCGACGCGCCAGCAGGCGGCGGATAAATACCCTTGCGCTGAAGCACGTCCGGGCGGTTGACGCCCGATGCAGTCACGGCGATCAACACCTCACCCGGCCCGGCGAAAGGCGCAGGACGTTCGGTGAATCGCAGCACGTCAGGGGGGCCGAATGCGCTGATTTCTATGGCTTTCATCGTGCTCAAGAGACGATCAGCGATGGCGACCCGGGCCACACGGGGCCCGGGGCCGAACGATGGCGCCTCAACAGATTCGACTCACTCGTGTGCGCCTGCAGCAGGTTGCTGTTCCCGATCGATCAGCGCCTTCATCGAGAGCTTGACGCGGCCCTTCTCGTCGGTCTCGAGCACCTTGACCTTGACGATCTGGCCCTCCTTCAAAAAGTCGGTGACTTTCTCGACGCGCTGGTGTGCGATCTGACTGATGTGCAGCAGGCCATCCTTGCCTGGCAGCAGGTTGACGAGCGCGCCGAAGTCCAGGATCTTGACGATCGGGCCTTCGTAGACCTTGCCGATCTCGACTTCAGCGGTGATCTCCTCGATGCGCTTCTTCGCGTGCGCCGCCTTGTCGGCGTCGGTCGATGCGATCGTGATCGTGCCGTCTTCGCCGATGTCGATCGTGGTGCCGGTCTCTTCGGTCAGCGCGCGGATGGTGGCGCCGCCCTTGCCGATCACGTCACGGATCTTCTCCGGGTTGATCTTCATCGTGTACAGGCGCGGTGCGAACTGCGACACCTCGGTGTTGGCCGTGCCCATCGCCTCGACCATCTTGCCGAGGATGTGCAGACGCGCTTCCTTGGCCTGCGCCAGCGCGACCTGCATGATTTCCTTGGTGATGCCCTGGATCTTGATGTCCATCTGCAGCGCGGTCACGCCGGCGGTCGTGCCCGCGACCTTGAAGTCCATGTCGCCGAGGTGATCCTCGTCACCCAGGATGTCGGTCAGCACCGCAAAGCGGTTGGCGTCCTTGATCAGTCCCATCGCGATGCCGGCGACGTGCGCCTTCAATGGCACGCCCGCGTCCATCAGTGCGAGGCAGCCGCCGCACACCGAGGCCATCGACGACGAACCGTTGGACTCGGTGATCTCGGAGACCACGCGCATCGAGTACGGGAAGTCCGAGCGGTCGGGCAGCACCGCGACCAGCGCGCGCTTGGCGAGGCGGCCGTGGCCGATCTCGCGGCGCTTGGGCGTGCCGACGCGACCGGTCTCGCCGGTGGCGAACGGAGGCATGTTGTAGTGCAGCATGAAGTGTTCGCTGTACTCGCCTGCCAGCGCGTCGATCTTCTGCGAATCGCGGTCGGTGCCGAGCGTGGCAGCCACCAGCGCCTGCGTCTCGCCACGGGTGAACAGCGAGGAGCCGTGCACGCGCGGAAGAACGCTGTTGCGGATCTCGATCGCACGCACGGTACGTGTGTCGCGGCCGTCGATCCGCGGCTCGCCGGACAGGATCTGGCTGCGCACGATCTTGGCTTCGATGTCGAACAGCACGTTCTCGACCTTGACCTTGTCCACCACAGCACCATCCGCGGCCAGAGCGGCCAGGGTCTTGGCGGTGACTTCGCGCGTGGCCTGCGTGCGGGCCTGCTTGGAGCGGATCTGGTAGGCCGCGCGCATCGGCTCCTCGGCCAAGGCGCCCACCTTGGCGATGAATGGCTCGTCCTTCGCAGGCGCCGTCCAATCCCAGGCCGGCTTGCCAGCGTCACGCACCAGCTCGTTGATCGCGGCGATCGCGATCTTGCTTTGCTCGTGGCCGAACACCACGCCGCCGAGCATGATCTCTTCGCTCAGCTGCTTGGCTTCCGACTCGACCATCAGAACCGCAGCCTGCGTGCCGGCGACCACCAGGTCCATCGCAGAATCGAGCAACTGCGTCTTGCCCGGATTGAGCACGTACTCGCCGTTGACATAGCCGACGCGTGCGGCACCAATCGGACCGTCGAACGGGATGCCCGAAATCGCCAGTGCGGCGCTGGAACCGATCAGCGCAGCGATGTCAGCAGAGACTTCAGGGTTCAGCGACATCACATGGACGACGACCTGCACCTCGTTGTAGAAACCTTCGGGAAACAGCGGACGCAACGGGCGGTCGATCAGCCGCGAGGTCAGCGTTTCGAGTTCACTCGGACGGCCTTCGCGCTTGAAGAAGCTGCCCGGGATCTTGCCGGCGGCGTAGGTCTTCTCGATGTAGTCGACGGTCAGCGGGAAGAAATCCTGGCCCGGCTTTGGGTTCTTTGCACCGACCACGGTGGCGAGCACCACGGTGTCATCGATGTTGACCAGCACCGCGCCACCCGACTGGCGGGCGATTTCGCCGGTTTCCAGCACGACGGTGTGTTGACCCCATTGGAAGGTCTTGGTGACTTTGTTGAACATGCTCATGTGTGTCTCCGGTTGAGATCAGCGCCTTGCGGGTGGCGCCTTCGAACCCAGAGCTGCGGCATCCTGGCGCGATGCCATTCCAGCGGCGTTCACTTTCAAACGTCCTTGGAATGACACATCGTCATCGTTGGGTGCCCGGCTCAAAACGAGAAGAGCCTGTGCTGGAAACCCAGACAGGCTCTTTGCTTCGATCGGCAGATTACTTGCGCAGACCCAGCTTCTGGATCAGTGCGGTGTAGCGGTCTGCGTCTCGGTCCTTCAGGTAGGCCAACAGGCTCTTGCGCGTGTTGACCATCTTCAGCAAGCCACGGCGACCGTGGTGGTCTTTCAGGTGTGTCTTGAAGTGCGGCGTCAGTTCGTTGATGCGTGCGGTCAACAGGGCCACCTGAACTTCGGGTGATCCGGTGTCGTTGGCGCTGCGCGCGTTGGCCTTGACGATTTCTGCCTTTTCGGCGACGGTGGCGGTCATGCTGTTTCCTGGTGCTGAAGCCGACGATTCACTCGGGATGCGGGCTTCATGTTGTGACTTGCGGTCGCGGGTGAAACTACCTGCGCCGTGCGGACACTGCAGGCGATGTCCGTCCGCAGCCTGTCGATTATAGCTTGCTCACACCGTCGCGAGCGGCCACCGCGGACGGACGTTGAAGTCATGGTCGGCCCGAGCAAAAGCCGCCCCCCGCTGCCAACGCATCGCGGCCGCCAGCGCGATCATCGCGCCGTTGTCGGTGCACAGGGCCAGTTCGGGGTAATGCACCTTGAAACCGCGGCGGGCGCCTTCGGTGTTCAACCGGCTGCGCAGCATCGCGTTGGCGCCGACGCCGCCCGCAACCACCAGCCGGTCCAGCGCACTTTCCTGCAAGGCCGTCACCGACTTGCGGACCAGCACATCGACGATGGCCGCCTGGGTGCTGGCGGCCAGGTCGGCTTGGTCCTGCGCGCTCGGCGACGGGCCCAGCTTGCGCAGCGTCACCATCACCGCCGTCTTCAGCCCGGCGAACGAAAAGCTCAGGTCGCCGCTGCGCAGCAAGGGCCGGGGCAGATCGAACCGGGTGGGATCGCCGCTGGCCGCCAGCTGCGCCAGCGCAGGACCGCCGGGGTAGCCCAGGCCAAGCAACTTCGCCGACTTGTCGAACGCCTCGCCAGCGGCGTCGTCGATCGTTTCGCCGAGCAGCGCATACGCGCCGACATCGTCGACCCGCATCAGTTGCGTGTGCCCGCCCGACACCAGCAGCGCGACGAACGGAAACGTTGGCGGGTCGGCGCTGAGGAAAGGCGACAGCAGATGCCCCTCGAGGTGATGCACACCCACCACCGGACGACCGAGCGAGGCACCCAGTGCACACGCCACACCCGCACCGACCAGCAACGCGCCCGCCAATCCCGGACCCTGGGTGTAAGCGACGATGTCGATATCGCGCAGGTCGGCCTGCGCTTCATGCAGCACTTGCCGAGCGAGCGGCAACACGCGTCGGATGTGATCGCGCGATGCGAGCTCAGGAACCACCCCACCGTAGGCCCGGTGCATCTCGATCTGGCTGTACAGCGCCTGTCCACGCAATCGCGGAATGCCCCCGGTCGCGGCCTCGATCAGGGCGACGCCGGTTTCATCGCACGACGACTCGATGCCCAGGAAAATCATGGGCGGAGTTTAGGCGGCGGCTTGGTCCGCGCCGGGTCGAACGCGTCCGGTGGCGTGGAATTTGCGTTCCGGAGAACATGAAACCGGCACTGCGCATCGTCATCATCGCACCCGACACACTGCTGGCAGATGGTCCTGCGGACGACCACGACGAGGCCCAGGCCGAGCGCTCGCGCAGCCTGCGCATCGGCCTGCTCGAGAACGGCTACAACATCGTGGCGGTGTTGCCGGCTGATGTGTTCCTGCCCGAACGGCTGGCGCAGATCGCGCCCGACATGGTCATCGTCGACGCAGAAAGTGGCGCGCGCGACACGCTGGAGCATGTCGTCGTCGCGACCCGCGATGCGCGGCGGCCGATCGTGCTGTTCACCAACGACGACGACACCAGTCATGTCGGTGCGGCGATTGCGGCCGGCGTCACGGCCTATGTAGTGTCTGGGCTGGCGGCCGATCGCGTGAAGCCAGTGCTGGAGGTCGCCCTCGCCCGCTTCGAGCACGAGGAATCGATGCGGCGCGAGCTGGCTGACGCGCGCACACAACTGTCAGATCGCAAGACGATCGACCGGGCCAAGGGCATCCTGATGAAACGCCAGGACCTGCCCGAGAGCGAGGCCTATGCCCTGTTGCGCAAGGCCGCGATGGACAAGGGAATGAAGCTGGTGGATGTCGCACAGCGCATCGTCGACGTCGCCGACTTGCTGGCTTAGGCCGGACCGAGCGGCCGACGCCCGATCCCTGTGCAGGGATTACCCGAGCGGCCTAAGTTGGCGCATGCGGAGTGGCAAAACGCTTGCTCTTGGTGCAATGCAGCAACCTAAGCAATGAAACATGGAGTCGACTGGCTGGCACAGCGATTGCTGAATCTCGATTGGTAGGTCAACGGCGATCTACAAATGAATTTCGCGTTTCACCAAGCTGGTGATGCACGAATCGGACGACGGCGTCCCCCTCTGTCAAGGATCTGAACGGATCGACAGCGTGGGCGCCGTTTTTGTTTGTGCATTTGCTATTCATCGCCTCGCCATTTCGAAAGACACCATGAACCTCCCCCTCACTCGAAAGACCGACATGAGCCGCCGAACCCTGATCAAAGCCGCGGCTGCCACCAGCGCCGCCGGACTCGTTCCTGGACTTCAGAGCGCCGTCTACGCGGCCGGATCGGACAAGCCGGAGAAAGAAGAAGTCCGCATCGGCTTCATCCCGCTGACCGACTGTGCTTCGGTGGTGATGGCCTCGGTGCTGGGCTTCGACAAGAAGTACGGAATCAAGATCATTCCGTCGAAGGAAGCCTCCTGGGCAGGCGTGCGGGACAAGCTGGTCAATGGTGAACTGGACATGGCCCATGTGCTGTACGGGCTGATCTACGGGGTGCACATGGGCACCGCCGGGCCGAAGAAGGACATGGCTGTCCTGATGAGCCTGAACAACAACGGGCAAGCGATAACGCTGTCGAAGGCGCTTGCCGACAAGGGTGCTGTCGACGGTGCTGGTCTGGCCAAGGTGATGGCCAAGGAAAAGCGCGAGTACACCTTCGCCGGAACCTTCCCGACAGGTACGCACGCGATGTGGATGCACTACTGGCTCGCGGCTTCGGGGATCGATCCCGTGCGCGGCGCGAAATTGATCACCGTGCCACCACCACAGATGGTTGCCAACATGCGCGTCGGCAACATGGATGGCTTTTGCGTTGGCGAGCCCTGGGGCCATCGCGCCATCATCGACGGCATCGGCATCACGGCCGTCACGACGCAGGACATCTGGAAAGATCACCCGGAGAAGACCTTGGGCACGACCGCCGATTTCGTCGCAAAGAACCCCAACACCTGCCGCGCTGTGATCATGGCGGTGCTTGAAGCCAGCCGCTGGATCGATGCTGGTCTGCAGAACAAGATCAAGATGGCCGAGACCGTTGCCGACAAGTCGTACGTCAACACCAGTGTCGATGCGATCAACCAGCGCATCCTGGGTCGCTACCAGAATGGTCTGGGAAAGACCTGGGACGACCCCAACCACATGAAGTTCTTCAACGACGGCGCGGTGAATTTCCCGTACCTGTCCGACGGCATGTGGTTCCTCACCCAGCACAAGCGCTGGGGCTTGATCAAGGAGCACCCGGACTACCTGGGAATCGCCAAGCAGATCAACCAGATCGATCTCTACAAACAAGCGGCTTCGGCGCTGAAGATCAGCATTCCGAAAGACCCGATGCGCACCAGCAAGCTGATCGACGGTGTGGTCTGGGACGGCAAGGATCCTAAGAAGTATGCCGATGGTTTCGCCATCAAGGCCTGACCTCGCCAACCTCATCCACACCACCAGGAGTCCATCATGGTCAGTGCAGTGTTTCACTCTCCCCTCGCGGCGTCGGCCGAACTGAAGGCCCAGAAGCTGGCCTCCGACAAGACCACTGGAACGTCACTGGCAGCGCCATCGAAGCAGACTGCAGTGGCCTCGAAAAAGGCGCCCATCGATTGGGGAGCGTTCTGGCTGAAGGTGTTGTCTCCCGTCGCCGGGATGGCTTTGCTCGTGGCGCTGTGGGCCCTGGCGACGATGAACAGCACCACGTTCCCGTCGCCCGCCGAGACCTTCAAGTCGGCGGTGGAACTGTTTGCAGATCCGTTCTACCGCAAGGGGCCGAACGACCAGGGCATCGGCTGGAACATCCTGTTCTCGCTGGAACGGGTGGCGGTGGGCTTCGGTCTGGCAGCCGCGGTCGGCATCCCGCTGGGCTTCATGATCGGCCGCTTCAAGGTACTCAACGACATGCTGTCGCCGTTGATCAGCCTGCTGCGTCCGGTGTCGCCGCTGGCCTGGCTGCCGATCGGTCTGCTGGTGTTCAAGGCAGCCAATCCGGCGGCCGTCTGGACCATCTTCATCTGCTCGATCTGGCCGATGATCATCAACACCGCCGTCGGCGTGCAACGCGTTCCAACCGACTACCTGAACGTGGCGCGGGTGCTCAATCTGTCCGAATGGAAGGTCATCACCAAGATCCTCTTCCCCGCGGTGCTGCCCTACATGCTGACCGGCGTGCGCCTGTCGGTGGGCACGGCATGGCTGGTGATCGTCGCAGCCGAGATGCTGACCGGCGGCGTCGGCATCGGCTTCTGGGTCTGGGACGAGTGGAACAACCTGAACGTCAAGCACATCATCATCGCGATTGTCGTGATCGGGGTGGTCGGTCTGCTGCTGGAGACTGCGCTGGTCGCCATCGCCAAACGCTTCAGCTACAACGATGTTTGATCGGGAGCCGCGCCTCGTCGCGGCTTGCATCTCCCCACTTCTGAGAGATCACATGACATGAAAAACTTCATCCTTGTGGAAAACGCCGAGATGACGTTCCACACCAAGAAGGGCAGCTTCCATGCGCTGCGCGACATCAACCTGAGCGTCGCCAAGGGCGAGTTCGTCACGCTGATCGGTCACTCGGGTTGCGGCAAGTCGACGCTGCTGAACCTGATTGCCGGCCTGACCGTACCGACCTCGGGCGCGCTGTTCTGCGACAACCGCGAGATCGCGGCGCCGAGCCCGGAGCGTGCGGTGGTGTTCCAGAACCATTCGCTGCTGCCCTGGCTGACCTGCTTCGAGAACGTGCACATCGGCGTCGAGCGCGTGTTCGGCGCCACCGAGTCGAAAGCCCAGCTCAACGCACGCACGCAGGCGGCGCTCGAACTCGTCGACATGGGCCATGCGGTGAACAAGCGGCCGCACGAGATCTCGGGTGGCATGAAGCAGCGCGTCGGCATCGCCCGCGCGCTGGCGATGGAGCCGAAGGTGCTGCTGATGGACGAACCGTTCGGCGCGCTCGACGCGCTGACCCGCGCCAAGCTGCAGGACGAGTTGCTGAAGATCGTGCAGCGCACCCACAGCACGGTGGTGATGGTGACGCACGACGTCGATGAAGCCGTGCTGCTGTCCGACCGAATCGTGATGATGACCAACGGCCCGGCGGCCACCATCGGCGAGATCGTCAGCGTGAACCTGCCCCGCCCGCGCAACCGCGTCGAACTGGCGGCCGACACCCGCTATGTGAACTACCGCAAGGAGGTGCTCGACTTCCTGTACACGCGGCACGGGCATGTGGAGCGGCAGGCGGCCTGATTCACCGGATCAGTGCACTTCCTTTGCGTGATTGATCGTGTACTTCGGGATCTCGATCGTCACGTCCTGCTGAGACAGGATCGCCTGGCACGACAAGCGTGAGTTGGGTTCGAGGCCCCAGGCGCGGTCGAGCAGGTCTTCTTCGGTTTCGTCCATCTCGCCCAGCGACGCGAAACCCTGCCGCACCACCACATGGCAGGTGGTGCAGGCGCAACTCATCTCGCAGGCATGCTCGATCTCGATGCCGTTTTCGAGCAGCGCCTCGCAGACCGACGTGCCGGCAGCTGCCTTGATTTCAATGCCTTGCGGGCAGTACTCGGCGTGCGGAAGGATCTTGATGACGGGCATGGGGCGTTCCTGATCAGACTTCGGAGACGCGGCGGCCCGCCAGCGCCTTGCGGATGCCGCGGTTCATGCGCTCGGCGGCGAAGGCTTCGGTGCTCTGAGCCAGCGCCTCGACGGCATCGTCGATCGCATGATGATCGCTGCCCTCGCGCACCGACTCGAGTCGCTGAAGCATCGCTTCGATCGCCGCCGCTTCCTGAGCTTCGAGCAGATCGCCGTCGGCCGCGATCGCCGCGCGTGTCGCCAGCAGCATGCGCTCGGCCTCGACGCGCGACTCGCGCAACGCGCGCTCCTGCATGTCGACCTCGGCGGTCGTGAAGCTTTCGCTGAGCATGCGCGCGATGTCTTCGTCGGCCAGGCCATAGCTCGGCTTGACCGCGATCGACGCCTCGACACCCGAGCCTTCCTCGCGCGCTGCGACGCTGAGCATTCCGTCGGCATCGACGGTGAAGCTGACGCGGATGCGCGCCGCACCGGCCACCATCGGCGGTATGCCGCGCAGTTCGAAGCGGGCGAGCGATCGACAGTCGCTGACCAGTTCGCGCTCGCCCTGCACCACATGGATGGCGAGCGCGGTCTGCCCGTCCTTGAAGGTGGTGAAGTCCTGCGCGCGCGCGGTCGGTAGCGAACTGTTGCGCGGGATGATGCGTTCGACAAGGCCGCCCATCGTCTCCAGCCCCAGCGACAGCGGGATCACGTCGAGCAGCAGCATCTCCTCCGCACCGGCGTTGCCAGCCAGCGTGTTCGCATGCAGCGCGGCACCCAGCGCGACGACTTCATCGGGATTCAGGTTGTTCAGCGGCGCCTTGCCGAAGAAATCGGCCACCGCGGTCTGCACTGCCGGCATGCGGGTCGAGCCGCCGACCATCACCACACCCTGCACGTCCGATTTGTCGGTCTTGGCGTCGCGCAGCACCTTGCGCAGCACGGTCAGTGTGCGGGTGACCAGGTCATGCGTGACTGCGTTGAACTGGTCGCGGGTGACGCGCACCGACAGCTCGGTAGCCACCGCATCATCGTTCGAGATCGGGCATGCCAGCGTTGCGTGATCGGCCAACGACAGCTTTTCCTTCGCGGCCCGGGCAGCCACAAGCACCGCGCGCTTGTCCTGCGCCGAGTCGGCGGTCAGCCCGGCCTGGGCCAGCGCCCAATCGGCCAGCGCGTGGTCGAAATCGTCGCCGCCCAGCGCCGAATCGCCGCCGGTAGCGACCACCTCGAACACGCCGGCGCTCAGGCGCAGCAGCGAAATATCGAAGGTGCCGCCACCGAGGTCGTAGACGGCGTAGAGTCCTTCGGAACCGTTTTCCAACCCGTAGGCGATGGCGGCAGCGGTCGGTTCGTTGATCAGCCGCAGCACGTTGAGCCCGGCGAGTTGCGCCGCGTCCTTGGTGGCCTGGCGCTGCGCGTCGTCGAAGTACGCGGGCACCGTGACCACCGCACCAAACAGCTCGTCATCGAAGGTGTCCTCGGCGCGCTGGCGCAGCGTCGCCAGGATTTCGGCGGACACCTCGACCGGCGACTTCACGCCATCGACGGTGCGGATCTGCAGCATGCCCGGCGCCTCGACGAAGTCGTACGGCAGCTTGGCGCGATCGGCGATGTCGGCGAGACCGCGACCCATGAAGCGCTTGACCGAAACCAGCGTGTTGTGCGGGTCGGTGGCTGCTTCGGCCAGCGCCTCGGCGCCAATCTGGCGGCGGCCGTCGGGCAGGTAGCGAACGGCAGACGGCAGGATGACGCGGCCCGCTTCATCGGGCAGACATTCGGCTACACCGTTGCGCACCGAGGCGACCAGCGAATGCGTGGTGCCAAGGTCGATGCCGACGGCGATGCGGCGCTGGTGCGGATCCGGCGCACCACCGGGTTCAGAAATTTGAAGGAGAGCCATGACCCTATTGTTCCAGTGCCTCTAAACGGGCATCTACATCGCTAGCAAAGCGCTCTACAAACATCAGGGCTCTGACCTGCTGTGCCGCGGCGGCGGAGTCTTGCTTCTCGTCGATCAACACGCGCAACTCGCTCAACGCGCGGTCACGATGGAGCACGACCGCCGACGCCAGCGCCTCGACCTCTCCCAGGCTGGTCGCAGCATCGAGCGCCTCGCGCCATTCCATCTGCTGCATCAGGAAACTGCCAGGCATCGCCGTGTTGTCTTCGGCATTGATCGGCGCGCCGCGCAGTTCGCACAGGTAGGCCGCGCGCCGGAGAGGATCTTTCAGTCGACGGTGCGCTTCGTTGATCCGCACCGCCCACTGCATCGCCAGGCGCTGCGCCTGCGCGCCTTCGCTGACGAAACGATCGGGATGCGCCTCGCTCAGCAAGGCCCGCCAGCGGACTTCGAGTGCGGCGGCATCCTGTTCGAATCGCCGGGGCACACCGAAGAGTTCAAAGTCGTCGCTGTCGAGCTTCATCGCCAACCCATGAATCGAAGCGCACCATTGAAAAGGGCGCGGTGTTCACAACCGCGCCCGGAGCAGAACTGCCGAAGGATCAAACCCTGAACGACTCGCCGCAACCGCAACGATCCTTCTCGCGCGGGTTGTGGAACTTGAAACCCTCGTTCAATCCTTCGCGCACGAAATCGAGCTCGGTGCCGTCGATGTAGGGCAGGCTTTTCGGGTCAACCAGCACCTTGACGCCATGGTCCTCGAAAACCGTGTCCTCGGGCGCAACGTCGTCGGCGTACTCGAGCTTGTAGGCCAGGCCCGAGCAGCCGGTGGTGCGCACGCCCAGCCGGACGCCCACGCCCTTGCCGCGCTTGCCGATGTATCGGGTGACGTGACGTGCCGCCGCCTCAGTCAGTGTGACAGCCATGATGTCAGTGCGAAGCGGCCTTGGCCTTGTAGTCGTTGACCGCCGCCTTGATCGCGTCCTCGGCCAGGATCGAGCAATGGATCTTGACCGGCGGCAGCGCCAGCTCTTCGGCGATGTGGGTGTTCTTGATCGTGAGCGCCTCGTCGAGCGACTTGCCCTTGATCCACTCGGTGACCAGCGAACTCGACGCGATCGCCGAACCGCAGCCGTAGGTCTTGAACTTCGCGTCCTCGATCAGGCCGGTCGCGGGGTTGACCTTGATCTGCAGCTTCATCACGTCGCCACAGGCCGGCGCACCGACCATGCCGGTGCCTACGGTCTCGTCGCCCTTGTCGAAGGAGCCGACGTTGCGTGGGTTCTCGTAGTGCTCGACGACTTTTTCGCTGTATGCCATGTCAGTACTCCAGATACATCATCAGGTGCCGGATCGCGCTCAATGGGCGGCCCACTGGATGGTGCTGATGTCGACACCGTCCTTGTACATGTCCCACAGCGGAGACAGGTCGCGCAGTTTGGCGACGCGGTCCTTCAGCGTGGTGATCACGTAGTCGATCTCTTCGGTCGTCGTGTAGCGGCCGATCGTCATGCGCAGGCTCGAATGCGCCAGTTCGTCGCTGCGGCCGAGCGCGCGCAACACGTAGCTGGGCTCCAGGCTGGCCGAGGTGCAGGCGGAGCCCGACGACACCGCGATGCCCTTGATGCCCATGATCAGCGACTCGCCTTCGACGAAGTTGAAACTCATATTGACGTTGTGCGGGACGCGCTTCGTCGGGTGGCCGTTCAGGAAGGTCTGCTCGATGTCCGAAAGGCCGGACAGCAGGCGCTTCTGCAGCATGCGGATGCGCTCGTTCTCGACGGCCATTTCCTCGCCTGCGATGCGGAAGGCCTCGCCCATGCCGACAATCTGGTGGGTCGGCAGCGTACCCGACCGCATGCCGCGCTCGTGACCGCCGCCATGCATCTGGGCCTCGATGCGCACCCGGGGCTTGCGACGCACGTACAGGGCGCCAATGCCTTTCGGACCGTAGGTCTTGTGCGAAGCCAGGCTCATCAGATCGACCGGTAGCGTCGCCAGATCGATCACGACCTTGCCGGTGGCCTGTGCCGCGTCGACGTGGAAGATGATCCCGCGCTCGCGGCACAGCGCGCCGATGGCCGGGATGTCCTGGATCACACCGATCTCGTTGTTGACGAACATCACAGACACCAGGATGGTGTCGGGCCGGATCGCTGCCTTCAACTTCTCGAAATCGAGCAGCCCGTCTTCCTCGACGTCGAGGTAGGTCGCGTCGAAGCCCTGGCGCTCGAGCTCGCGAACCGTGTCGAGCACCGCCTTGTGCTCGGTCTTCACGGTGATGATGTGCTTGCCACGCGTCTTGTAGAACTGCGCCGCGCCCTTGAGCGCGAGGTTGTTCGACTCGGTGGCACCCGAGGTCCAGACGATCTCGCGCGGATCGTCGCCGATCAACGCCGCGACATGCTCTCGTGACTTCTCGACTGCGGCTTCAGCCTCCCAACCCCAGGCGTGGCTGCGCGAGGCGGGGTTGCCGAAGTGCTCGCGCAACCACGGGATCATCGCGTCGACGACGCGTTGATCCACCGGGTTGGTGGCGCCGTAGTCCATGTAGATCGGGAAATGCGGGGTCAGATCCATGGTTCGATGAATGCTCAGGAACAGTCAATGCAGAGGCGCCGTGGCGCCGGCTCCGACGTGTGGGTTCAGCGTTATTTCGAGAAGGCGTTGCCGAGGGCGAAGACCGAGTTCGGCGCGGTGATCCGGATCGGCTTGACGACCGGCTGGGTCGATATGGCGCGCTTGACCGGATGCTCTTCGACCGACACGCCCTTGGCCAACTGATCCTCGACCAGTTTCTTCAGCGAGATCGAGTTCAGATGCTCGATCATCTTGGTGTTGAGGCTGGCCCACAGGTCGTGTGTCATGCAGCGGCCACCGTCGTCGCCCATGCAGTTTTCCTTGCCGCCGCAACCGGTCGCGTCAAGCGGCTCGTCGACCGCCAGGATGATGTCGGCCACGGTGATTTCCTCGGACTTGCGGCCAAGCGAGTAGCCGCCGCCCGGTCCGCGCGTGCTCTCGACCAGTTCGTGACGACGCAGCCGTCCGAAGAGTTGCTCCAGATACGACAGCGAAATCTGCTGGCGCCCACTGATGGCGGCGAGCGCCACCGGACCTGAATGCTCGCGCAACGCCAGATCGATCATGGCGGTGACAGCGAAACGACCTTTGGTGGTAAGACGCATGGAAATCTCCTCTGGCCCCAGGGGGGCGAAACAAACAAGACGGCCTGGTTGGCAACGTCCGCCTGCCGGCAAGCTGGCGGGATCGGAAGTGCCTCTTTTGAAGGCCAACCGTTAACCCGATCAGATTGGTCGAGTATAGCGGAAACCAACTGGTTCGGTCGGCATTGGACCTGGAAGTTCCCTTGGATTGACCATGACTGGTCAAGAACAAAGCCTGGACAAAAAGCCTTTCGTGGCCTCGAACACCGCAGATTTCAGTTGCAACACACGGCCCGCCTCCGCGCAATCAAGACGATCCCTGTGGGGCCGAAGATGCCGCACCGCTGGCTCCCGTTCCAGCGCGCTGATTGCGGAGGATCTGCCGATGAAAACACTCCCCTCGAACCTCGCGACAGCGAACTGCGACTTCGGCGATGCCGATGCCGCGGTTCCGGTTCTGCTGGGCCGCGTCTACGAGGTCGCGCCTCCGCGTGAGCGGGCCCGCCTGCTCACCCACCTGATTCAACCCCTCGGCTTGCTGTCTCTGGTGGCGGTAGCCGACGGCGTGTTCGCCAGCCTGCGTTTGCGTGATCCAACTGCGCCGCTGTCCCTCCGGTTCGAGGACACCTTGCAGATCAGTGCTGCCGATGTGATGGCGCTCGCCGATCACGCGCAGCAAGTCAGCGTCGAGACCGTCGACGCACTGGCTCAATGGCTGACCGCCAGCCCGGTGCTGGCGAGCTCGGCGGCGGCCCTGCTGCTCGCGCGGCTGCTGACCCGGCGTGCCTTGCGACGCCAGCGAGCCAACGGTTCGGCACGCTGATCGTCGCAGGTTTCGTCATCAATCAACATCCGGTTTCATTTGTCATCGTCGACACCGGCGGCTGAAACGAAGACTTGCAGCGGGCACTTCAGAGTCCACACATCGCGGCCTTCGGTCGCGCAGTCAGGAGACCGATGCATGAACACCGAACCCCTCGACCCGAGCCGGCTGGCAACCGGCAGCATTCCCGAGGCCAACGCCTACCTGATCGTTCATGCCGATTCCGGTGACGGCCAGCAGCGCGACAGTCGCTCGGACAAGTCGGGCCTGCGCCGGCTGAGCGCGCTCTATCGCGGCCACGCCGGCATCCGCCGGCGCGCGCCACTTGCATTGACGTTGGCCGATCGCCAGGGACAGGAGTTGCTGTCGCTGGCCGATGCAGACCCGACGCTCGGAGTCGCACTGCCTCCGGGCACCTATCACCTCACCGCCACGCTGGGCGACATGCGACGCGGGTACACGGTATCGCTGCCCGCGGGCGTCCGCTTTGATCTGCACCTCCACTTTCCCCAGCCCGCCAGCGGGCGGACCCAGACCGGGATCAACGCGGCTGATTTCCGACCCCACAGGGCGGCCCCCTGATCCATCACCGCTTTCACTCGTAAAAGGAATTTCCATGACCCTCTCCACATTCGTTCCCCGTCGCACCGCCATCGCGCTCGCCACGGTCGCCTTGATCGGATTCGGCGCGGTCGGCACCTTCAGGTTGGGGCACGCGCAGAACCCGCCCGTGACTGCGCCCGTCGCGACCGCCGCTACCAGCACTCCAGCCGGTCTTCCCGACCTGGCCAGCATCGCCAAACGCTACGGCCCGGCAGTGGTCAACATCAGCGTCAGCGGTACGCGCAAGGTGTCGATGAACGGAGGCGAATCCGACGACAGCGAGGACGACGGGGAAGCCGACAACGGCAGCTCCGCGAACTCGGCTGCGCCACCGAGTGGCGAGTACAAGGACTTCCTGCGCCGCTTCCAGCAGCAGTTCGGTGGCCTGCCACCTGGCATGCCGCCCGGTACGCGCGTGCCGATGCGCGGCGAAGGCTCGGGCTTCATCGTGCAGTCCGACGGGGTGATCCTGACCAATGCACACGTGGTGCGCGGCGCGCAGGAGGTTGTGGTCAAGCTCACCGACCGGCGCGAGTTCCGCGCCAAGGTGATCGGCGCCGACCCGAAGACCGACATCGCCGTGCTGAAAATCGACGCCACGGACCTGCCGACGGTGATGCTGGCACCTGCGGGACAGACACCGCAAGTGGGCGAATGGGTGCTCGCCATCGGTTCGCCATTCGGTTTCGAGAACACTGCCACCGCCGGCGTGATCAGCGCGACCGGACGCTCGCTGCACGATGAGAGTGCGGTGCCGTTCATCCAGACGGACGTCGCCGTCAACCCCGGCAACTCGGGTGGGCCGCTGTTCAACACACGTGGTGAGGTGGTCGGCATCAACTCGCAGATCTACTCGCGCTCGGGTGGCTACCAGGGCCTGTCCTTCGCCATCCCGATCGATGTGGCCCAGCACATCGAGCGCCAGATCCTCACCAGCGGCAAGGTCCGGCACGCCCGACTCGGCGTCGCGGTGCAGGACGTGAACCAGACGCTGGCCGAATCGTTCAAGCTGCCGAAGCCGGCAGGCGCCCTGGTCGCCAACGTCGACCCGAACAGTCCTGCCGCCAAGGCCGGCATCGAAGCCGGCGACGTGGTGCTGGCAGTCAACGGCACGCCGATCGTCGGTTCGGCCGACCTGCCGGCGCTGGTCGGACTGGCGCTGCCCGGCGACAAGGTGGCGCTGCAGCTGTGGCGTCAGGGCGCCGAGCGCACCGTCAACGCCACACTCGCCGATGCCAAGGCGCCGCACGCCACAACGGCCGAGGCGGACGCCAGCGCTGCGCCGCGCGGCCGACTCGGCCTGGCCTTGCGCCCGCTGCAGCCGCAGGAGAAGCGCGAGGCAGGTATCGCGAGCGGGCTGCTGATCGAGGGGGTCAGCGGAGCGAGCGAGCGTGCCGGGCTGCAGGCGGGCGACGTGCTGTTGGCCATCAACGGCAAGCCCATCGACAGCGTCAAGGACGCACGCGACGCGGCAGCGAAGTCGGACAAGGCAGCCGCCTTGCTGGTGCAGCGCGGCGAGATGAAGATCTACGTGCCGGTGCGCCTGGGCTGATCGATGACGGTCCGCGGCAGGTGGTTGATGCCGCGGGCCCTTTCAGTACAGCGTCTCGACCTCGCTGGCCAACTGGTAGCCTGACCCGCGCTCGGTGACGATCAGCATCGGGTGCGCTGGATCAGGTTCGATCTTGCGTCGCAGTCGAAGGATCTGCACGTCGATAGTGCGGTCGTAGACCTCGGCCTCGTGCAGCCGCGACATCGACAGGAGCTGGTCCCGAGAAAGCACGCGGCGCGGCGCACCGCACAACGCGGTCAGCAGGCTGAATTCGCCGTTCGACAACTCGACCACCTCACCAGATGGCGACGTGAGCCGCCTCGTGCGCAGGTTCAGCTCCCAGCCAGAAAAGCGAAACGCACGCCGTGTGCTGTCGCGCTCGGGCAGCGTCGCCTGCACCTGGTAACGACGCAGCACCGCACGCACCCGCGCAAGCAGTTCGCGTGGACTGAAAGGCTTGGTGACGTAATCGTCGGCGCCGAGTTCCAGACCCATCACGCGGTCGGCTTCTTCGCTGCGGCCCGTCAGCAGGACGATGGGCACGGTGGCTCGTTCGCGCAACTGGCGGGCCAGCTGCATACCGTCTTCGCCCGGCAGCTTCAGGTCGAGCAACACGAGGTCGATCGCCTCGCTGTCGATCAGCGAGAACAGATCGCTGCCCGAGGCGCCAACGCTGACGCGCATGTCGTGGTCACCCAGGTACTCCTGAATCAGATCGCGGATACTGGGATCGTCATCGATGACAAGGATGTGCGGTGCCGTGTTGGAGGTCATGAATTCGGCGCGGTCTCGCGTCGGAAAGAGCCAGTCGGACGATCGTAGCGCGGTGGTTGCGACGATTCCCTCGACGACGCAGACGGCCGCCGGAACCAGTCCTCGGTGGCGGATATCGCGATGACCCAGTCCAAGCCTCCCCGCCCCGCCCTCCCCCGCATCTGGATCGTTGCCGGACTCGCCGCGCTGTCGCTGATCGCCGTGGTGGCGACCGGCCTGTGGCATCTGCGTCGCGAGACGCTGACAAGCCAGGCGCGCGAGCTGTCGGTGCTGTCGCTGGCCCTGGCCGACGAACTCGATCGGGGCCTGCAAAGCGTCGAGATCGGGATGCAGGCGGTGCGACTCGAGTTGCGCGTCGGCGAATTGCAGCCCGATTCCGATGCGCCGGCTCGGCAGCGCTATCCCCACGACTTGAAGCTGCCGCTGGCCAGCCAGCTGTGGATCATCGATCGACGAGGCACCCTGCTCGCTGCTTCGAGCCCGGCCTTGTCGCCCGACCCGAACAGCTTCTCGCCCGGATTGAAGACGATGAGCGATACCGACACGGCGCTGAGCCGGCCTTTCCGGGACTTCGCCTCCGGAGAACCGTCAATCGCGCTTGCCGTCAGATACAACGACCACCAGGGCGCACTCGGCGGTTGGCTGATCGCGGCGCTGCCGGTCGAAGCCCTGCGCGGCGCGTTTTCGAAGGCATCGCCCGCTTCGGATGCCCGGATGGCCGTGTTCAGAAGCGACGGTGTCCGGCTGGCGGGCTCGCTGTCCGACGGGCCTGTGGCTCCCCCTGCAGCCGAACTGCTGCTGCCCGGGCTCGAGCAACGCCACGGCGTCAATGTCCTGAACGACGGGCGCCAGCGGCTGGTCGCGCAGCGGCAACTGCAGCGCTTCGGGCTGGAACTCGTGCTGACACGCGACGTCGAGGCCGCGCTGGCGCCGTGGCGGGACGTGGCCTGGTTCGGTTCGTCGGGCCTGCTGCTGCTGCTTGCCGGGCTGGCCGCGGCAGCCCACCGCATCTCGCGTGCGGAGCAGCGCCGAACGGACTCGCAGGCGGCGTTGCAGGCGCAGTTGTCCCGTACCAACAGGCTCGAATCGCTAGGCACGCTGGCCGGAGGGGTGGCCCACGACTTCAACAATGTGCTGGCCGCGGTGCTCGGCTACGCCGAAATGGCCCGGCAAAGCGCCACCGACGGCAGCCGGCAGGCACGCCAGCTCGATCACGTGCTGCGGGCAGCGCTGCGCGGCAAGTCACTGGTCGAGCGCATCCTGTCCTTCAGCCGCAGTGGCGCGCGCAGCGCAACGGTGTTCGAGGTTCAGCCGGTCATCGATGAAGTGCTGGGCCTGCTCGCAGCGTCGCTGCGTCAGGGCATCGTGCTCGAAAGCCGCTTCGATGCCCCCGACATGCGGCTGAGCGGCGATCCGACCCAGGTATTCGAGGCCGTGATGAACCTGTGCACCAACGCGATGCAGGCGATGCCCGACGGAGGCCGGCTCGTGGTGTCCACCGCCCGCCATGCCGCTCGCACCGCAGAGGCCGTATCGCACGGGCGGATCGAGCCGGGTGATTACCTCGCGTTGAGTGTCAGCGATGAAGGCGCCGGCATCGCTGACGATGTGATGGAGCACTTGTTCGAGCCCTTCTTCACCACCCGCCGCGAACACGCGGGCACCGGCCTGGGCCTGGCAGTGGTGCACGGCGTGGTGGCCGAGTTCGGCGGGGCCATCGATGTGCACAGCACCCCGGGACAGGGCGCCCGCTTCACGCTGTACCTGCCCGAATCCCATGCCGAACCGGCAGCCGCGCCTTCAGCCACCGTCGCAGCGCCTGCCGGACGCGGCCAGACCTTGCTGATCATCGACGACGACCCGGCTCTGGTCGAGCTGGCCGAGGAACTGCTGGCCGAGCTGGGCTACGAGCCGATCGGCTACACCGATCCGCAGGCCGCGCTCGAAGCCGTGCGCTGCGAGCCCGACCGCTACGACGCGCTGCTGACCGACGAGGTGATGCCGTCGATGAACGGCACGCACCTCACGGAAGCCGTGAGGACCTTCGCACCGCATCTGCCGGTACTGCTGGTCAGCGGCTACGGTGGCCCTCAACTGGCCGCCCGCGCTGCGGCGGTAGGCGTCTCCCGTGTGCTGGCGAAGCCGCTGCAGAGATCGGAGCTGGCGCAGGCGCTGGATCAGCTCCTGCGGACCACCCTGCCCCCCAACTCATCGCCCGATTGACCAGCGGCCGTCAAGGCTTGGGAAGCAGCGCCTCCATGTTGTCGGTGCCCGGCGCACCGAACGCTTGTTCGCGCAACATCGCCAGCTGGTCGCGCACCCGGGCAGCCTTCTCGAACTCGAGGTTGCGGGCGTGCTCGAGCATCTGCTTCTCGAGTTGCTTGATGCGCTTGCCGAGGTCCTTCTCGGACAGCATCTCGACCTCGGCTGCCCCCTTCGCCAGCTTCAGATCATCCTTGCCCGACTTTTCTGCATAGACGCCGTCGATCAATTCCTTGATCTTCTTGTTGATGGTGCGCGGCGTGATGCCCATCTCGAGGTTGTGCGCGATCTGTTTATTGCGTCGGCGCTCGGTCTCGTCCATCGCTCGGCGCATCGATTCGGTGATCTTGTCGGCATAAAGAATCGCGCGCCCGTTCACGTTGCGCGCCGCGCGACCGATGGTCTGGATCAGGCTGCGCTCGGAACGCAGGAAGCCTTCCTTGTCGGCGTCTAGGATCGCCACCAGCGACACCTCCGGGATGTCCAGCCCCTCGCGCAGCAGGTTGATGCCGACCAGCACGTCGAACACGCCGAGCCGCAGGTCGCGCAGGATCTCGACGCGCTCGACGGTCTCGATGTCGCTGTGCAGGTAGCGCACCTTCACGCCGTTGTCACTGAGGTAATCGGTGAGCTGCTCGGCCATGCGCTTGGTCAGCGTGGTGATCAGCACGCGCTCGGACAGGTCGACGCGGATGCGGATTTCCTGCAACACGTCATCGACCTGATGCGTCGCAGGTCTGACTTCCACCATCGGGTCGACCAGGCCGGTCGGCCGCACCACCTGCTCGACCACCTGCCCCGAGGTCTTCTGCTCATACGCAGCCGGCGTGGCCGACACGAACACCACCTGCCGCATCTTGGTTTCGAACTCCTCGAAACGCAGCGGCCGGTTGTCGAGCGCACTCGGCAGGCGAAAGCCGTACTCGACGAGCGTGGTCTTGCGCGCGCGGTCTCCGTTGTACATGCCGCCGAGCTGTCCGATCAGCACGTGCGACTCGTCGAGGAACATCAGCGAGTCGCGGGGCAGGTAATCGACCAGTGTCGACGGCGGCTGCCCGGGCGCAGCACCCGACAAGTGCCGGGTGTAGTTCTCGATGCCCTTGCAGTGGCCGATCTCCTGCAGCATTTCCAGATCGAAACGGGTGCGCTGCTCGAGTCGCTGCGCCTCGACCAGCTTGCCCATGCCGACCAGTTGGGCCAGCCGCTCGCGCAACTCGTCCTTGATCGTCCCGATCGCGTTGACCACCTTGTCGCGCGGCGTCACGTAATGACTCGACGGATAGACGACGAAGCGCGGGATCTTCTGCTTGATGCGGCCGGTCAGCGGGTCGAACAGGCTCAGCGACTCGATCTCGTCGTCGAACAGCTCGATGCGGATCGCGAGCTCGGAGTGCTCGGCCGGAAAGATGTCGATCGTGTCGCCTCGAACGCGGAAGGTGCCACGCGAGAAATCGGTCTCGTTGCGCGTGTACTGCATGCGGATCAGCTGAGCGATCAGGTCTCGCTGACTCTGCTTGCCGCCTGTGCGCACGATCAGCCGCATCTCGAGGTAGTCCTCGGGGGCGCCGATGCCATAGATCGCGCTGACGGTCGCGACGATCACCACGTCACGCCGCTCCAGCAGGCTCTTGGTGGCGCTCAGCCGCATCTGCTCGATGTGCTCGTTGATCGAGCTGTCCTTCTCGATGAACAGGTCGCGCTGCGGCACATAGGCCTCGGGCTGGTAATAGTCGTAGTAGCTGACGAAGTATTCGACCGCGTTCTTCGGAAAGAACTCGCGGAATTCGGCATAGAGCTGAGCCGCCAGTGTCTTGTTGGGCGCGAACACGATGGCCGGCCGTCCCAGCTGCGCGATCACGTTGGCCATCGTGAAGGTCTTGCCGGAGCCGGTCACGCCGAGCAGCGTCTGGAAGCTCAGGCCAGCTTGCAAGCCATCGACCAGCTGGGCGATCGCGGTGGGCTGATCGCCGGCAGGCGGGTATGGCTGGAAGAGCTGGTAAGGCGAGCCGGGGTAACTGACAAATTCGCCCGCTTCCGGCAAGTCGGCATTTGTCGAGGACTTGTGAGCACCGGGTTCGGCCATGGCGGATAAAATCTCAGGGTTAACTCGCGTTGCGACAGGTCTGGACAACTCGGAAGAGTAGCCCAGATCATCCGCCGACGCCCACCTCCGGTGCTTCCCGCGCCTCGAACCAGCAGCCCACCACAAGGACCCTCCATGGCATCGCTCTTTGCCGCCGTCGACATGGCGCCCCGCGACCCGATCCTCGGCCTGAACGAGCAGTTCAACGCCGATCCCAACCCAGCCAAGGTCAACCTCGGCGTTGGCGTCTATTTCGACGAAGTCGGAAAACTGCCACTGCTCAAATGCGTTTCGGCAGCCGAGAAGCTGATCTTCGAAAACTCGAAGCCGCGCGGCTACCTGCCAATCGACGGCATCGCCGCCTATGACAAGGCGGTGCAGGGGCTGGTGTTCGGCGCCGAGAGCGCGGCAGTCAGGGACGGTCGCGTCGCCACCGTGCAAGCGCTCGGCGGCACAGGCGGTCTGAAGATCGGTGCCGACTTCCTGCAGCACCTGGCATCGCGCGCAGGCACCTCGCCCAAGGTGCTGATCAGCGACCCGAGCTGGGAAAACCACCGCGCGTTGTTCACCAACGCCGGCTTCGCCGTGGAGACCTACCCGTACTACGACGCCGACAAGCGCGGTATCAACTTCGACGGCATGCTGACCGCGCTGAACACCGCGGCCGCCGGCACCATCGTCGTGCTGCACGCCTGCTGCCACAACCCGACCGGCTACGACATCACGCCGGCGCAGTGGGCGCAGGTGGTGGCCGCCGTCAAGGCGCGCGGCCTGATCGCCTTCCTCGACATGGCGTACCAGGGTTTCGGCGACGGCATCGCCGAGGATGGCGCAGTGATCGCACAGTTCCTTGATGCCGGTCTCGACTTCTTCGTCGCGACGTCGTTCTCGAAAAGCTTCTCGCTGTACGGTGAGCGCGTCGGAGCACTCAGCGTCGTGTGCGCCAGCAAGGAAGAAATGGTCCGCGTGCTGAGCCAGCTGAAGATCGTCATCCGCACCAACTACTCGAACCCACCCACACATGGTGCGCAGATCGTCGCCACGGTGCTGACCACCGCGGCGTTGCGCTCGATGTGGGAAGAAGAGCTGGCTGGCATGCGCGTTCGCATCAAGGAAATGCGCCAACTGCTGCAGGACCGTCTGGTGGCGTCCGGCGTGAAGCAGGACTTCAGCTTCGTCACGCGTCAGAAAGGCATGTTCAGCTACACCGGCCTTGCCAAGCCGCAAATGGAGCGTCTGCGCAACGAGTTCGGCATCTACGGTGTCGATTCGGGCCGCATCTGCGTGGCGGCGTTGAACAAGGCCAATATCGACGCGGTGGTGAAGGCCATCGGTCTGGTGAGCTGAGAGGACATCGACTCGGCATCCAAAAGCCCGGCACCGCCGGGCTTTTTCGTTACTGCTTGCCTGTGTCACGATGACCACCCAGCCCCGAATGGCGAGTCGGATGGAGCTCAAAGGCGTGACCCGCGCTCGAATCGGGAAGGCGCGGGTGGCCTTAGGGTGGACAACCTACAATGCTGCACTGCAACATTCATACTGGCTCCCTACCCGCTGTCATTCCGGATGGCCGGGAGGTGGCGTCAGTCAGTAGCATGCACAACCCGTTGCACCGCAGCCGCGACGTCGCCCGTCAGAACGAGGATTTCCCCATGTCGATGCTTTACCAGTTCTATGAAGCCCAGAGGGCCCTGCTCAGCCCGTTGGCCGAGTTCTCGAGCGCGTCGTCAAAGCTGTACAGCCACCCCCTGTCGCCGTTCACCCACACACCGATGGCGCCCCGCGTATCGGCAGGCCTGAACCTGATGCACCGACTGTCGAAGGAATACGAGAAGCCGGAATTCAACATCCACACGGTCAAGGTCGATGGCATCGACGTCGCCGTTCAGCAGCAGGTCGCTCTCGAGAAACCTTTCTGCCGGCTGCTGCGCTTCAAGCGCTTCACCGACGACATGCCGATGCTCAAGGCCATGAAGGACCAGCCCACGGTGCTGGTCGTCGCGCCGCTTTCGGGCCACCATTCGACGCTGCTTCGCGAGACGGTGCGCGAACTGCTGCAACACCACAAGGTCTACATCACCGACTGGACCGACGCCCGCATGGTGCCGGTCGAGGTGGGTCCGTTCCACCTCGACGATTACATCGCCTACGTGCAGGAATTCATCCGTCACATCGGTCCGGAGGTCAATGTGATCTCGGTGTGCCAGCCGACGGTGCCGGTGCTGGCAGCGATCGCTCTGATGGCCAGCCGCGGCGAAAAGACACCGCGCACGATGACGATGATGGGTGGTCCGATCGACGCCCGCCTGTCTCCCACGGCGGTCAACAACCTGGCAATGAACAAGAGCCTCGACTGGTTCGAGAACAACGTGATCTTCCGCGTTCCGACCAACTACCCTGGCAGCCAGCGGCTGGTCTATCCCGGCTTCATGCAGCACACCGGCTTCATCGCGATGAACCCGAGCCACCACGCGCGCTCGCATTACGACTACTTCATGGACCTGATGCGCGGCGACGACGAGAGCGCCGACTTCCACACCAGCTTCTACGACGAGTACAACGCGGTGCTCGACATGCCGGCCGAGTATTACCTCGACACGATCCGCGTTGTCTTCCAGGACTTCGCGCTGGTCAACGGGACCTGGGATGTGCAAGGCGAACGGGTGCGCCCGCAGGACATCAAGACCACCTCGCTGCTGACCGTCGAAGGTGAGAAGGACGACATCTCCGGCGCCGGCCAGACCCGAGCCGCTCACGACCTGTGCACCGGCATCGACCGCAAGCGCCAGTTCCACTACGACGCGATTGGCGCCGGCCACTACGGCATCTTCTCCGGCCGCCGGTGGCGCGAGAACGTGTACCCCGTCGTTCGCGAGTTCATCGCTTCGCATCAGGGACGTCAGGCTTCCGCACCCGTCAAGGTGCGCGTGCAGCCTGCGGCAAAAGCGGCTGCTGCAGAGCCAGCGCTGAAACTGGTGCCGCCGTTGCCAGGCGCACGAAAGGCGGCGCCGAAACCTGTCCCGAAGCGCCGCCAGGCCAAGTAGGACGATGACGTTGAGGCCGGCCGCGCGGCAATCGGATGCCGCAGCGGCGCGGTTGACGGAGCACGCGCGCGAGCAAGTCGATGCAATCGACGGTGCCTTGCCGCAGACGCAATGCACTCGCTGCGGCTACCCGGACTGCCGCAGCTACGCTGAGGCGATTGCCGACGGACTCACCGCCATCAATCGCTGCCCGCCCGGCGGCGTCGAAGGCATTGAACGGCTGGCGGCCATCACCGGCCTTCCCGTCCAGCAGCTCGATGAAACCCACGGCATCGAGGCACCTCGACGGCTGGCGGTGATCGACGAAGCCGGCTGCATTGGCTGCACTCTCTGCCTGCCGGCCTGCCCGGTCGATTGCATCGTTGGCGGACCCAAGGCGATGCACACCGTGATCGCAGCACTCTGCACGGGATGCGAGCTGTGTCTGCCGGCCTGCCCGGTCGACTGCATCGCGCTCGTCGATGTCTCTGGGAACCACACCGGCTGGAGCGCCTGGAGCCAGCCTCAGGCCGACGAAGCCAGGAAGCGGTACGGGTTTCATCGGTTCCGGCTGGAACGTGACCGCAACGAGCGGGATGCGCGTCTGGAAGCCCGTGCGGTGAAGCTGAGGCCGCCTGAAATCACGGAACCTCGTGGCGAACCACCGGTCGTGGCGCCCGCCGTGGAAGCAGCGCCAGCCGAGCGAAAACGCGCACTCATCGAGGCGGCCATGGCACGCGCCCGCGCTGCCCGACCCACGTGACCGAAACCATCGCTCCGCTGCGCGTGTTGTCGATCATCCCACCGATGACGCAGCTCAACACGCCCTACCCGTCCACCGCCTACCTGACCGGCTTTTTGCGCTCGCGCGGCGTCGAGGCGCAACAGGCCGATCTGGCGCTGGCGTTGATCTTGCGCTTGCTGTCGGCCCAAGGCCTGGCCGACATGTTGGACGCCATCCAGCACCCCCGGCCCGGGCAGCCCGTGCCGCGCCGCACGGCGGCGGTAACGAGCTTTGTCGACCAGTACTCGCAGTATGCCGCCACCATCACCCCGGTGATCCGCTTCCTGCAGGGCGGTGACGCCACACTGGCCCACCGCATCGGCGCCCGCGGCTTTTTGCCCGAGGGGCCGCGGTTTGCGTCGCTGGAGGTGTACGAAGACCCGGACGGCGGTGACCCGATGGCCTGGGCCTTTGGCGCGCTGGGCGTGCAAGACCGGGCACGCCACATCGCCACGCTGTACTTGAACGACCTGGCCGACGTGATCCGCGACGCGCTGGACCCGCGGTTTGAATTTGTGCGTTACGCCGAATCACTGGCGATGAGCCAACCCACCTTCGAGCCGTTGGCCCGCGCCCTGGCCGCACCGCCCAACTTGGTGGATGAGCGGCTGGCCGAGCTGACGTTGGCGGCACTGGCGCAGCACCAGCCCAGCATGGTGCTGCTCTCCGTGCCCTTCCCCGGCGCGGTGTACGCGGCCTTTCGCATCGCGCAGACGATCAAGCGGCACGCACCGCACATCACCACCGTGCTGGGCGGTGGGTTCGTCAACACCGAGCTGCGTGAGCTGGCCGAGCCGCAGGTGTTCGACTTCTTCGACTTCATCACCCTCGATGCCGGTGAGCGCCCGCTGCTGGCGCTGCTGGACCACCTGGCCGGCCAGCGCTCGGCCCAGCGGCTGGTGCGCAGCTTCCACCGCGTGGATGGCCAGGTGAAGTACACCAACCTGGTGGAGCCCGAGGTGCCGTTTGACGCGGTGGGCACGCCCACCTGGGACGGCCTGCCGCTGGGCCAGTACCTGTCGCTGCTGGACATGCTCAACCCCATGCACCGGCTGTGGAGCGACGGCCGTTGGAACAAGCTGACCGTGGCCCACGGGTGCTACTGGAAGAAATGCAGCTTCTGCGATGTGAGCCTGGACTACATCTCGCGCTACGAGACCACCACCGCCGAAATGCTGGTGAACCGCATCGAAGCCATCGTCAAAGAAACTGGCCAGACCGGCTTTCACTTTGTCGATGAAGCGGCGCCGCCCAAGGCCTTGAAGAGCCTGGCCGCCGAGCTGCAGCGCCGCCACACCACCATCAGCTGGTGGGGCAACAT